>NZ_JADYVS010000008.1:0-318350 GCF_020194055.1 Bradyrhizobium sp. NBAIM03
CCCGCCCCCTGTTGACCCGCCGCTGGAGCTCCCCGGTCCCGATACGGACGACCGGTCGTTATCGAAGAACGACGATTGCCTCCCATCCTTCTGCGTCACTCCACGCAGGCCCCCCGAGCTTGCAATGGCTCCTGAGGTCAGGGAAGTGGATAGAAGCAGAGTCATCACTGGGGGTGTGACGGCCGCAAATCTTCCGCAGGTTTTCAAGAACGCCCGCCGGTCGTCATCTTCGTTGCCGTCCCGGGTCACAACACGCTCTCCTCGGTTTAAAATATTAATTCACGGTATTATACATTAAATGTCTTTTCAACCGATAATTTTCTTTATGTGAGTGGCGTTGCTTGACGTGCGCCGTCAATTGATCGTGGGCAATCTCCCTGCTCGTTCTTGTACTTTCTGGCCTTTCGGGCGCAGCTTCGGAGTTGCGCTCGCCATTTAATATGATTAATTTGCGTTTTAACGGACGTCGAGCGCAGGGCTCGATTGCAACGGGTGATGACGATGCCACTGCAATTCCACCGGTCTGTCCGGGACATGGAGATCTGGAGCGCAACCAGCGAGGGCTTCTCGTTCGTGATCAGCTTCGGAAGCCCGAGAGGCCCCGGCTTTCATGGCCGCGCCGGCTATTTGGCGAGTTGGCGTCCGCTCCACAAAAACCAGGCGGCAATCAAGATTGGCGGTTCGCCCTTTCGAACGTTAGCCGAGGCCGAAGGGGCCTGCAGCGACATGGCTGGGCTTCTGGCGCCACGATAACCCCCCGCGCACGTTCGGAAGAGCCAGACACCCCATTATTTTACGCTCGCCGGATCCTGATGCAAAAGATCAGGGGGATCCATCTTACGTGACGCGGCATGCAGCTCATTTCGCGAAATCGCCAATGCCGCGAGAATCGTGCGATTGCTGATGTCCAGCTTTTGGAAGATATGATGAAGGTGGACCTTGATCGTACCGTCGGCAAGGTTCAACCGACGTCCAATCTCCTTGTTCGATAGACCCTCCGACACGAGCCGCATGATTTGCCGCTCCCGGTCCGTCAGTTGTGCCAGGGGCTTCTCATCGGGGCGGGCCTCATCATTGGCTAGCCATGCGCTCGGCGAGGCCGCTGCTTGGCCCTGGGCGGCTTTCCGCAGGGTTGAGACCAGTATCTCGGCATCCGAATCCTTTGAGAGGACGATGCAGGCCCCCTCCAAGGCCAGCCTTTGCAACTCACAATCGGCCGCGACACCGGCGAAGAAGACGACGGCGGGACTTGGGCCTGAAGCGTTTGCGGGAGCGAGGATCTGCTGCCGGCTGACATCAGGCAGTGCAGCATCGACGAGCGCGACGTCCGGCACAAGAAATCGGATTGCCTCATTGCAGCTTGCGCCATCGCTGCAGGACGCAACGATCGTAAAATCACGCTGCGCTGCAAGAACGCTCCTGATCCCTTGCAAAACGATCGGATGTCGATCCGCGATGACAATTCTGGTGCGGTGCATGCTTCCCCTGCCTATCGCTAACAACCCCCCGTGCAGCCGTTTAATCCAACAATTTCTTCAAAACGCGAGGATGACGGGTCCGCTCGGCGACAACGTCACACAGTCTCAAATCCTAGACAGCCGAACGTTCGACGACTGCCCCACGGTAACTTGACCGGCAAGTATGCGCAGCACCGTAAGAATGCGGTGCGAAAGCAGCGTTGTTTCGACAACGCATGATAGATTCGATCAGCAAATTCCCCCATAGAATGTCTAGGCGCAGGGATCGGCTGCTGTGTCATGATGGTCAACATCCAATTAACTTCGTTGGCACCGTTATTACCAACGATATATTGGGTTATTCACGATTCAAATCTAACATTCGACGAAGTTTCGACGAACACAAGATCGTTCAAAAAAGCAGCGTTTTTGAAGGGAGGAAAAGTAATACTATTCATCAAGGCGAAGCTGGTTAGTAAAGCACGAAAACGGCTGCGTCGCGCAGCCAGTGTAGCAACGACGAAATCCGGTCACCCAAATTGGAGCTGCATATTCGTCAATTCAGCAACTTCAATGAGCGGTCATGGAGGGCATCGTTGGCAATGAGTAGGTGGTCACATGTATTCTTCAGCAGTTTTGCGTCAAACTCATCAGGCTCTCATCATTCAATTCACTGAATTGCAGAACTTGCGTAGCCGCGTGTCGAAGGCCGAGCAGCGATTGCTTGCGCCGAGGCGACGAGCCCGGGGGCGGAGGGCGAAGCGACCGCTGGTTCGGAGGCACGGGCCCAGCCGGTAACTCCGACCACCACGCACACTGGCGCAGCGGCACGGGTGATCGTGCTTGCCGGACCCCGGTTTGACCTGATAAGCCCCCCTCCTGTTTCGGTTCGGAGGTAGTGGGGACGGCTTCCATGGAGAACGATGACTGGGCATCTATGACCACAGCTGAGCTGTGGCGACTCTACGATGAGGTCACTGCTGTTCTGAGTCGCAGGATGACCGCGGAAAAAGCCAAGCTCGAAGAGCGGCTTCGCAAGATCGAAGGTAAGACCGGGGGGCAAACCGAGGGACGTGCACGCCGCCCCTACCCTCCCGTGCTGCCGAAGTATCAGAACCCTAAGAACCCGTCCGAAACCTGGTCCGGCCGTGGTAAGCAGCCTCGATGGCTGAAGGCGCAGCTTCGCGCCGGCAAGAAGCTAAACGATCTCTTGATCGACCGCCCGTCCGCACAACGGCGCCGCCGGGCTGGCTGAACCTCCGACCGGTCCCCGGGACGATGGTGTCAGGGCTGGGCCGCCAGGCGCCACTTTAGCGAGTGCTATCTTCTTTCCCGTTAGGACTGCCGTCGCGACCACCGTTGCCCTTGCCATTATTGCCCTGCACAACATTTCCGCCAGAACTAGCGATGGCGGATGAGGTCAGAGAGGTCGAAAGCAGCAGCGTCATCACGGGAGGAGTGACGGCGGCAAATTTTCCGCAGCTTCTCAAGAACTCACGGCGGTCGTCACTATTGGAGTCGGTCGGGTTCATCAGCGCTCTCCCTGCGATGGTCATAGAAAATAAGCGGATTTGGATGCATCGCAAGTTAAATATGTTAATTCAACCAATTTAATTGCCACCTTCCGCAAGTCCACGCCACTAGCGTGCCATGTCCCGGGAGCTATTCCTTGGCGAAAGGAATGCACGAAAACGCAGCGTGGACACACGCTGAACAGGGGAAACCGATGCCCGCGAGCGGCCAAGCGTTCTTTGATTCGAGGCGGTTGATTGACGGCGGTCCGGGACCGAAACAACGCGATACTAAAAATAATTGAAATCCCAAAAATATAACTCTAATTTTTGAATCGGCGGTTCGCCCGGGCAGGTACCTCATGTCCACTCCGCGAAGGCCGTCGATTTTAGATGGACGCCGTCGGTACGAGTCAATTGACGACGACGCAAATGGGCTTTTCTGATGCATTCAAAGCTCGATCCCAGCATGTCTGATCACAATTTGGACCAGTGGCTCGCCTTCGCGCGCGAGTTCTTGCAGGCTCTGGCAGCTCGCAAGAGGAAGCAGTTCGATCGGAGGGTGTCGATCGGAGACCTTCTCACCGAGCGCGAGGATAACGCCGCAGCATATGGCTTTGGAGAGGGCAGCACGATGTACGACAACGTGCTCGTTCTTGGGCGCGTCAAGGTCGGACGGAATACCTGGATTGGACCGGGATGTATTCTGGATGGTTCAGGTGGAGATTTGCAGATCGGCGATTGGTGCTCCATCTCTGCTGGCGTTCAAATCTACACGCATCACACGGTAAACCGCTCAATTTCGCTCGGCCGGGATCCCATCGATTGCGCGCCCACCTCGATCGGCAATGGAGTCTACATCGGGCCGAATTCGGTGATTCAGATGGGTACAACCATCGGCGACCGCGCCATTGTAGGCGCGAACTCGTTCGTCGATAGAGACATTCCCGCGGGTGCAAAGGCGTTCGGCTGTCCAGCGCGAGTTCAGCTTGCGTCTAAAGCCACATAATGCAAGCCGCATTAGGCGCTCCTGGGAAGGCCGGACTACCGGTGCTTCACGATGCGGCTCGAGGATCTATTCGGTGATTCCGGGCTCATCTCCGTAGTCATTGCAAAGATCGATGGCGGCGTCTTCGTTCTCAATACCTGGCTCATGAGTTGCCGCGTGCTGAAGCGCCAGGTCGAGGACAAGATCATGTATGAGATTTTTCGACTCGCAGAGGTGGCCGGTTGCATGACAGTGCGCGTCATTTATCTTCCGACAACCAAGAACCGTATCGTCGCCGAATTCTACGAGGAGTTTGGTTTCGCGCGTATGGAAGACTCCGCAACCCGAAAAGAGTTCGAGCTGGAGGTGAGGAAGTATCAGGTGCATTCGACAAGATAGATGTTGCCCGGAGAGCCTATGAAGCAGGCTGAAGTATTAGCGAAGTTGCAGGAAGTATTCGACGGAATCTTCCTCGAGAAGATCGCGGCCACCCCCGAGCTCTCGGCGGCGGACGTCGATGAGTGGGACTCGCTCATGCAGATCTCGCTCGTGATCGCCGTCGAGCAGAAGTTTCGCGTTCGATTTCGCGTTGGCGAGGTCGAGGCGGCGCGGAATCTGGGTGAGTTCGCCGACCTAATCGCGAAGCGGATGGAACCATAAGAGTTGGACATCGCGAGTGCGTTCGAAGCTGGGCAAACGGCACATCCCGCTGAGTGCACGAGATCCGTGACGCGCGCCTGCCTTCAAGCTCAAGAGAAGTTGACGAACGGCGCTACTCCAAAGGCATAAATCGCTTCCGATTTAATATTTTTAATGTTATTTAAATATTGTTAATATGAACCAACATGACTGCCGCGATCAAAACTACAACCCGCACAGTTGGTGTTGCTACTTTAGATAGCGTTTGATCACGCTGGCTAGCTGGGGGAGTACAACTGACGTGGTCGGCAAGCGGATCCGCGTGAATGCCACCTACACCGACCTGTTCGGCGCCAGCGAGAATGTGACCAGCGCGGCCACGGCGACGGTTGCCGCTGCGAGTGCCACCACTACGCTGTTCACCACCCAGACGCCTGTCATCACCAATGCCAGCGACGGAGTAGGTTATGAGTTGGGGATGCGCTTCACCAGCGACACCTCCGGCTCGATCCAGGCAATCCGGTACTACAAGGCTCCGAGCGAGACGGGCACGCATATCGGCCACATCTGGTCGGCCACCGGCCAGGAGCTGGCGACGGTCACGTTTACCAACGAAGGCGCATCGGGCTGGCAGCAGCAGGCGCTCGCCACACCGCTGACCATCCAGGCCGGCACGACCTACATCGTCTCCGTCAACATCAACAGCAACTACGTCTCCACCACGCAGGGCTTCGCCTCAGCCATCAGCAATGGTGGCCTGAACGCTCCAGTGGGTGCCGGCGTCTTCGACCTGTCCAAGGGCGCCTTCCCCACCAATGTCTATCAGAATGCAAACTATTTCCGCGACGTCGTGTTCGCTACGGGCTCGTCACAGCCCAATAACCGCCCCGGTGAGGTGAGCGTCAGCGGGACGCCGACGCAGAACCAGACCTTGACCGCGACCGTGAGCGATGCGGACGGAGTGCCGGGCACCGTCTCCTATCAGTGGCAGCAGAGTGCGAACGGCAACTCGTGGAGCAACATCAGTGGCGCGACCGCGAGCACGCTGGTCCTCGGGCAGGCTCAGGTCGGCAGCTTCATACGGGTCACCGCCAGCTACACGGACCTCTCGGGCAGCACCGAGGCCCCGGTGAGCACCGCGACCGCCACGACAGTGGCCAACGTCAACGACCCCGGCGCTGTCACGATCAACGGCACCGCGACCCAGAACCAGACCCTGACGGCCAGCGTCACGGACCCCGACGGCGCGCCCGCCAGCATCACCTATCACTGGCAGAGCAGCCCCGACGGCACCACTTGGACGAACCTGGCCGCCACGACCTCGAGCCTCACCCTCGACAGCAGCCTGGTCGGCAAGCGGATCCGCGTGAATGCCACCTACACCGACCTGTTCGGCGCCAGCGAGGATGTGACCAGCGCGGCCACGGCGACGGTTGCCGCTGCGAGTGCCACCACTACGCTGTTCACCACCCAGACGCCTGTCATCACCAATGCCAGCGACGGAGTAGGTTATGAGTTGGGGATGCGCTTCACCAGCGACACCTCCGGCTCGATCCAGGCAATCCGGTACTACAAGGCTCCGGGCGAGACGGGCACGCATATCGGCCACATCTGGTCGGCCACCGGCCAGGAGCTGGCGACGGTCACGTTTACCAACGAAGGCGCATCGGGCTGGCAGCAGCAGGCGCTCGCCACGCCCCTGACCATCCAGGCCGGCACGACCTACATCGTCTCTGTCAACATCAACAGCAACTACGTCTCCACCACGCAGGGCTTCGCCTCAGCCATCAGCAATGGTGGCCTGAACGCCCCGGTGGGTGCCGGCGTCTTCGACCTGTCCAAGGGCGCCTTCCCCACCAATGTCTATCAGAATGCAAACTATTTCCGCGACGTCGTGTTCGCTGCGGGCAACGTCATCTCACTACTTAGCAGTTCCACAGTGTATGTCAGTGAGACGGGAGGGATGGCTACCATCACCGTCGTACGCTCCGGCGACCTCCAATCTCAAGCAACCGTGGAGTACACGACGAACGAAATCGGCACCGGCGGCACAGCTACGGCAGGCCAGGACTTCATCCAGCCCACGTTTAATGGCCGGTCGAACACCGGTCAGGTCGTCTTCAACCCGGGAGAGAGCACCAAGAGCTTCACCATCTCAATTGTGAACGATCAGCTCACCGAGGGTAACGAGACGTTCGCGGTCGGGCTTCAGAATCCCGGTTCCGGTTCTCTCGGGACCCCGCGCACAGTGCTCGTGACCATCATCGACAACGACTCGCCCGTCGCGATCTCAATGGCGGACGCGGCGATAAGCGTTACCGAGAATACACAGACGGCAACGATTACGCTGCTGCGCAGCGGCAACACCAGTCAAACAGCTACTGTCGGCTTCACGACAAGCAACGGCAGCGCCCTCGCGGGTTCCGACTACACCGCCTCGTCAGGCACGGTGACTTTCGCTGCTGGCCAGGTGACCCAGACGATCACGGTACCGATCCTCAACGATGCGACACCGGAGAATGATGAGACCTTCACGGTCACGTTGAGCAACCCGACCGGTGCCACTCTCGGCGCCGAGACAACGACGACTGTGAAAATCCTGGATAATGACAACCCCAATCTCGGCAATCTGGCGGGCGAGACGTACGTGACGGGACTGGGCCAGGGGTATGCCGGCGGGCCAACGGCGATCGATTGGACTCCAGACGGCCGCTACATGCTGGTTGCCCAAAAGGACGGCGTGGTGCGTGTGGTGGATAACGGAGAACTTCGATCAACTCCGCTGATCGACATTTCGAGCGAGGTAAATGACGTCAACGATCGCGGATTGCTGGGTATCGCGGTGAACCCGAATTTCGCAACGAACCATTATGTCTACCTGCTCTATACCTACGATCCACCCGAAACGGCGGGCCAGCCCGGCCTTGCCGGCCCCGATCAGGCCGGCAACCGACCTGCTCGCCTGGTGAGGGTCACCGTTGACCCAACCACAATGATTGCCGATCCGGCGAGCGAGGTAGTGCTGGTCGGAAAGAACAGCATCTGGGCCTATACGAGCCGTCCCGACGTAAACAGCACAGGCGATCCGAGCATCGCTCCTTCCGGCATCGTCAACGGCACCACGATCACAGCTCCGGCGAGCCAGATCGAGAGTGGATCGCAGGACAACGATCCGGATCGGACCGGCATCCAGAACCAAAACATTCGTGACTATCTGGCGACTGATAGCGATTCGCACGGCGTAGGCGCTGTTCATTTCGGCCCGGACGGCTATCTCTACCTCACCGTCGGCGATGGCGTGTCGTACAACTTCGTCGACCCCCGGGGAGTGCGCGTCCAAGACATCCACAATCTATCGGGCAAGTTGTTGCGGATCGATCCCGTTACAGGTGAGGGAGTGCCCGGCAATCCATTCTATCAGGCAAGCGATCCAAACAGTAATGCGTCGAAGGTGTTCTACTACGGTGTTCGCAACGCGTACCGCTTCAGCTTCGATCCAGTTACTAATCTTCCTGTGCTCGGAGATGTGGGCTGGAACAGCTGGGAAGAGCTGAATACGGGGCCAGCCGGCTCGAACTTTGGATGGCCCTATCTCGAAGGCCCCGACAGGACCGGCAGCTACCAAAATCTCGCGCAGGCAATCACCTTCTATAACAATGGCAATCGGAACAATACGTCAGACCCGCCCGCCGTATTTCCGATCCTGTCTCTAAGCCACGGGGCCCCCGACAATGCCCACGTGATTACCGCGGGAGATTTCTACAATCAGAACACCATTTTTTTCGACGATGTCCAAAACGGAACGATCTTCGCTGCGACCCTGAACGCAAGCCGGCAGGTCACCAGCGTCCAGTTGGTGGACAACGTACAAGGCATCGTCGACATGCAGAAGGGCCCTGATGGCTGGATGTATGGGGCCAATTTGATTGACGGCACTATCCGACGTTGGGTCGACCCCTCAGCGGTTACGGCGCTGGGGCTCGCAGCGTCGTCCTAGCAGGCGCCGGTCACGGCTTTCCCCATCGATGACGATCTGCTGGGGCGGCTTACGATTTCGGCCGATAAGGCGAGCTTTTGCACGATTGCGCGTCAGCGAACTACCCTGTCGTTTTGACCAATGATCGAGATTTCGGCGATGGACCTCAGACGGGCGAGCCGGCGTCGCGCCACCAATTCCGGACCAATGGTCAAATCGGCTCCACGGTACTCGCGCCCAAGGCTGAGATCTTGCGAAACTCCGCTCAAGGTGCCCGCCACATAGCGTTGAACCACTCGTACATACGCTTCGGCACCGACCATCACGGCTCGGCCAAAAATCCTATGCAAATCGTCCCCTGGTTCGTATCTCGAATGCACTGTCTCAAAGATCGGCCCGCTGTCGACGCCGGACGTGCATTCGTGAATGGTCGCACCGAGCATGTCCAACTCGTCGTTGACTACAGGCCAAAAGCTGCACGCGGTTCCGCGATACTGCGGGCTAATACCTGTATGCAGATTGATGCAGATATCGGTTGCAGAGTCGAGGACCGCATTCTTCACGACCGACGTGCCGTAAATAAGAATCGCATCGGGGCGTCTCTGCCGCAGGACTTCCAAGCTTGCGGTGCCGTTTATGCCCTCGACATAGTCGATTCGATCAGATGCATAGAATGTTTGAGCCTTTTGCCCCAACAGACTTTCAAGTGACCGAGTCCGGGCCTCATCGTCTCGAATCATCTTGAGAAAGACAGCACGGGTTGCCTTTCCTAAGAAATGCACCAACCCCTTCCGTACGGCGCGCCGCAGTCTTGTTCTCCGTGCTGACCGGTCCACAATGATGCGGTCAATGGAGAGTCCAGCGCAAAGCATGTTTGCGACATAACGATGTTCTGGGCCATCCCGCGTCAGAATCACTATTCTCTTTTGTTCGGGCTGCCCAGCTACCATAGCCAATCTCTCGCACACCGTAGTACAGGCATAATCCGGAGCTTGAACGGAATCTCTTCTGGCGCGGCGTTCCCCAGGCTAATCCGATAGAAAATGTCAGCCGCTGGTTTAAAGCGGTTGCTTTTCGCATGCACTAGAAAGATCGCCTTGTGATTACGCCGTGCGGCCCGCAGCGCACCTTCGGTCGCGTCCAATGCATTCCCATAAGGAATACTCAGGCATTGAACCGTTTGTCCCGATAACTTCTCCAGAAGCTCTCGGCTTTGCACGATCTCGGTCTCCAACTCGCTCGATGAAAGCGAACGAAAGAACGTGTGGCTCATCGAGTGGTTTCCTACTTCAATCCCTAAGCTCGCAAACCGCTTGATATCGGTGATATTAAGAAAAAGCTTCGATGTACGCCGGAGCTCCAATTCATTGGTGCCCATTGCGGTACACAGCTGCTGCTTCGCCTCCGCAATTTGCGCCTGAGTCCATTTTGAAATCACGTTGGCGATGAGCCTAGGGACTGATGTTGGTCCGGTTTCGTTGATGTTCAGGAGAGCTATCAGTTGCTGTTTACCGAGCACCACCGCTGCCAACGATAGGATATTATCCACTGGCAATCTGCTTCCGAGCAGCGTTGTCGGATTGACGAAGAATAGCGAAGGTGCATTTGCCGCTTTAAGGACAGTACTTGCGGTATCGAGAACTGAGCGATATGCGTCATCGAAGGTGATCAGCAAAGGTTTACGCGGCAGAGTGCCACTTACAAGGTCCGATCCGCTCACCACGTCAAAATGACGCGCGAAATACTTGACGTGCTTCTCAAAAACCTCTGGCCTTGTAACAACTCCAAGCTTGCCGGTTAACGGGTCTTCATGGTCCGCGATATGATGATAGACCACAATGGTAACGTCGCGCCGCATCAGTGGCTATCCCTGGCGCGAGCGGGATAACGCGTCCCCTAACGGACGTTCCACAGCAGCTACCTCCTCTGGCAGGTTGTTGCGCGGATTGCCGCGCGCTCTCCTCACGCCGACATTGCTCCAGCCATTCACCCAACGTTGACGATGCTGCCAGACATAGCGCCAGTTTCGCGCCTTTTCACGCAAATCACTTCTGCCGGAGACCAGGCCGGCCGTTCCGTACCCGAGCAAGCGCAGGAGGGGGAGAAGCATGTACAGTGTCTTGCCTGCGAGAATCGTCGCAGCAGAATTGTGACGCCGCAACAGCGTGATCCGGCCGGCAAGGACCTTGATGCGTTGCTCTGCTTGATCGGGCTCGGAAGACTGGCCGTAATGAATGATGGTAGCTGCAGGCGTGATGGTTGGGGATGCACCAAGCTTGCGCGCCCGGCGGCACAAGTCCGCTTCTTCACCGTACATGAAAAACTCGGGATCAAAGCCGTCAAGTTGCTTCCAAAGTTCGCCGTCTATGAGAAGAAAGCAGCCCGTGACAATGTCGACTGCACGAATGCTGTCACGCTTCCAACCGCCGTATCCTTCGGGATTGAAAACCGAGCTGCTGCGCTTCAAGCTGGTCAGACCAGTAGCAAAACAGAAGATGCTCCATAAGGTGGCATCTCCCCAACAGGAGCCAGGATTCAAGCGGCCGTCAGACAGCACGGTGCGTCCGCCCCAGATCCCAAAGCGCGGATTCGCATCGGCGAACTCGTGCAGATGATCGATTGCGTGATTCAAGATCAGGGTGTCCGGGTTGAGCAACAGAAACCGGCGCCCCCGCGCCCGCATCGCGGCGATGTTGTTGGCGCCGGCAAACCCAAGATTTTCTTGCGACGCGATGAGCTCGAGTTGAGGGAAGTTTGCGCGAATGGCTTCCGGAGATCCGTCTGTTGAAGCGTTATCGAAAACGATGACTTCGTAGAGTACTGTCGTTGTTTGTGCCAAGACAGATCGAATACATTCGAGCGTCATGGTGCGCGTGTTGTAGCTCACGATGATGATCGAAATGTCGGGCTCAGCGGCCCCATAAATTGCATCCGACATGGGATTCAGCCTCATGCGATACGTCCGGCCCCCCCTTCAACCGAACCCATCTTCGACAACCATCTCGCTCGAACGCGATTTGTCAGGCCCGTCCTTCCTGATGGTCGCCAAACCATCCGGAATTGGCTCATCAATGTGGTGAGTGCCTGGCGACCCAGGTCGGCCATGCTAAGTGCGCGCTCCTGTAAACACGAGCTTTTCCCGGTTCCTTCGCAACTGCACCGCCCGGTCGCTGCGTGCGGCCCGGGCCGGCCACCATTTTACCACCCACATCCACTGCGAATCCCAAGCTCAAATGGAAACGACAGCCTTCCTCGTCTTCTGTATGGCATAACCGGCTGGACCCCACTATTAAACATTTATATTATTAAATTGGTTTAATTTGCAAGTTATTTTTTCCGGACGGGCGACCTTAATCCGAGAATGCAAGCCGCGGGGCTGGGGCAGGAAAATGGATCAGCGGATCCGAGGCTGAGGAAGCAAACTCCCCGGGACGAGCTGGCCATTGACGATGGTTGCACTCCTGACGTTTTCCCATTTGGTGATCGTCATTGTTCCGCCGCCCGCATTGTTGATCAGAAATGCGCCGTATAGGAACGGGCCAACGAAATACACATCCTTAAGGGAAACAGTGACGTTCATGCCATCGGGATGCATTCGCAACCCGTAAGGTCCGCCCCAGAACAGGACGTTCTCAAAGCTAACTGAGCCCCCTAATCCATCAGCGTAGAAGAATCCGGCCGTTGCATTGGTGTTGTTGTAGGTCTTGAATGTTGTATTGCGAACCGTGATGGCGTTGGTTTTGCCAGGATCATAACACTGAAGCCCGTCTGCGTGATCGCCCGGCAAACCTTTGGTTTCGATGTAGACGCCATCAATGTTGATGCCGCCAATACCGTCGGAGCCAATACACCGGAATCCCTCGTTGGATCGAATGCGGGAATTTTTCAGAGTGCAATCCCCGCAAACGACCGAGCTTCCATCGTTGTTGTGGTCCCAGGAACGATGCTCGACGACTTCACCGTTGCTGAAGAACTTCCCGTAACGGGTGTATGGCTCGGAGGAATTTCCAGCAAAGCGGGGGTCATCAAATGAGAGTGGAGGAGCCGACGCAGGAGAAGGCAAACGCGAGGAGGCAGGACCTGGCGCTTGGCTGGAGGAAAGTGTTTGATCCGCCAGTGCGGAACCGGCGTAACACAAGCCGGCGGCTATTTGCGCCCAGCCAAAGCCTCGCCAACGCGATAATTTCTTCACAGATTTCCCCTTCAAATGATTGCGACCATGCGGATTGCGCGTTCACACCGCAGGCGATCTTAACCAGAGATATTTCATTGAATGGTTGTCGGGTTCATGCTCCCTTCCCTTCGATCCTCGCCCACAGAATGTGGCGTGGCATTTGTACCCGAACCCAGCGATAGTGAACGCGCGACCATGGTTTGATTTCGGGTGATAGATTGTCGAGAACGAAATCGCCATTTCGCGTGCGCACGAGAAGCACGAGGTGGTGCTCTCCGGAACTGACGACGACTTCGCTCAGTAGCAGGACTCGCGCAGGCCAGCCGCGCCGAAGCAATTCGTGGCGCTTGCTCACGGCGTAGTCATTGCAATCGCCGTGCTTCGGGTTGATGACCCATTCCTCGCCGGCAAGGCCGAGCTCGTTGCGCGCCGGCACGATGGCGAGATTGACCGCGCGATTGACCTCCTGCAGAGCCGCCCAGCGGTCCTCGGTCAGCCGGATCGGCCCACCACGAAACGAGCGCGGCGGAAGACATTCCGCCTCGTAGCGCAGGCAGAACACCGTGTACGCAAGGGGCGGCAGCGTCGGGTTTCCCAGTTCAATGTGCTGCCCTGACCGCGGCGTCGCCGGCAAGGACATGCGCCCCGCCCCCGCCCATTGAACTCCTCCGAGCATGATAGCGACCGCCACGACGGAGCCGAAGGTTCGATACATCTGCCGATCCCCTCGCAAACGCAAAACTGAGGCTCGGATCCGCTGGCAGGCTGACACCGACAGTCCCGCGGCAACCATATTTCATCTTTAATTTATTTAATTTAATTGTCAATTAAATATAATCGGCAGGAAGAAATAATCCGTTTGCGCATTATCCAGTACAGCCACAAGCAGATCGCCCCCGCAGACGCGTCCCGGCCCCCGGCGCATCGCCGGCAAATAAGGCAACAATTTAACGGCTCCGACGAATTAATCGTTGATTTAATGTGCCCCCCGGCAGATCGTATTCCGAACGACCTCTCCGCCTCACAATCGAGATTGCATATGCCGGAAGAACTGCTCGTCATTTTGGGGGCTGAAGCCATCCTGCTTGTCTTCGTCACAGCGATGACTCTGCACAACAAGCGAATGGATGTGCTGAGCGGGCTGCACCGCCGGGCGGCTAGCTGGTCCGCCGGCCAACACAGCAAGCCTGCGCCATACTCGGTCCGTGCGCGCGCAGGAGCTTTGCTGTCGGCGCTGACGACGTGGATCGGTATTGCCAAGCTCACCCCAGCCAATCTCTGGCGGCTGCTCAGACACGCCCAATCAAGCCTGACGAAGGTGCGAAAGCTGTCCACCCTTGTGGCTCGTTCCTGGCGGCCAGAGCGCCCTCAAGCCACGCCGTCCACCTCCAGCCTCATTGCAGGGGCTCGTCGTCAGCTCGGTGCTCGTTGATGCGGCCAACGTTGCGGTCTACCCCGCATCGACTCGATCGATCTCGCGGCGCAATCTTGAGCTCCGGGCGGTCGAAGCCAAACGATAGGCTTCGGATGCAATGCGACTAGCGGCGAGCCATCCGCAGCGAGCAGCTCTCCTCGGTGTTCACCCAGCTCACGGCACGCCTGCAAGCCCGTCGTTATCTTTTCATTTGGGCTTCTTTTTCGTCTTGAACATCAATGTTGTTCGCAGCAATGGACACACTCTTGAGATTCCTCTCAGCCCCGAGTGCGGGTCCACTCGGGGCTGTGTCATTTCAAATCCAAAGGGCTCAGCGCTCTTTGAATGCGCGCTGCGCCTGATCGTGTAGCGGCTTGAGCAGGTAGGACAACGCGGTCCGCCCTGCCGTCTTGATGAAGACCTCGACAGGCATGCCGGGCAGCAACTTGGCCGAGCCGAGCTTCACCAGCTCTTCCGTCTTCAGCAAGACGCGGCCTGTGTAGTAACTCGTGCCGGCACGCTGATCCTGCGTGATGTCTGCCGAGACCATGCTGACCTCGCCGTCGATTTCGGGCGTGGTCTTCTGGTTGAACGCTGCGAAGCGCATTGTAGCGGTCTGCCCCACGTAGACCTGATCGATATCCTTCGGTGCGATCTTGACTTCGACCGCGAGCGAGTCCGCGTCAGGAACGATCAGCATGATTTGCTCGCCCGGAGAGATCACCCCCCCGACCGTGTGGACGCTGAGCTCGTGGACGCGACCGGATTGTGGCGCCCGGATATCGACCCGATTCAACTGATCCACCGCCGCAGTCTTGCGTTCGCCCAGCTCGGAGAGTTTCGAGCGGGTTTCGATCAGGTCCTTGCCGACCTCGGTACGGAGGTCCTGGTCGATCTGAATGATCTGGAGTCCGATTTCGGAGATCTTGCCCTTCGACTGAGCGATCATTCCTGCGAGCTGGCTGCGCTCGCCCTCGATGCGGGCGGAGTCGCGCTCCAGGGAATTGAGCCGGGTGATCGGCACCAGGTTCTTCTGCCAGAGGCTGCGCACGCCCTCCAGCTCCTGTCGGATGAACTCCACCTCCTTCTGCTTGGCCTCCGTCTGCCCCATATAGCCCTTGATTTCGTTCTCCAACTGCGCGCTCTTCTCCTGCAACTGCGCTTTTTGGCCGCTCCTCGCCTGACGACGCAGGTCGAACAGCTTCCGCTCCGCGGCGATTGCACGGCTCGCCTCGGAGTTGCTCTCTTTGGCTCGGTCGAGCAGTACCTTTGGAAACACGACCTGCTCGGCACTGTCGCGCTCGGCCTCGAGACGGGCCTGCCGCGCCAGCAATTCGTCGATGCTATTGGTGACGATCGTCGCATTCGCGAGCGTCTGCGTCTCGTCGAGGCGGATCAGAATGTCGCCTGCATTGACCCGATCGCCCTGGCGCACGCGCAACTCTCCGACGATTCCACCCGTGGCGTGCTGGACCTTCTTGACGCTCGAATCCACCACGACCACGCCCTGCGCGATCACCGCGCCCGACAACTGGGAAGTCGTCGCCCAGCCGCCGACCCCAAAAGTCACCAAAGCGAACATGATCATTCCGACGATCATGTAACGTTGGATGGACTGCAACGCCGGCGCTATCTGATCGTTCATCGGCCGCCTCCTTGAGCTTCTGCGACGACCTTCAGCGGCACCGGAGTCCGCAGCACTCTCTTGAGTACCTCCTCTCGCTTGCCGAAGGACTGAACTCTGCCTTCGCCGAGGCACAATACATGGTCCACACCTTCCAGCGCCTTCGGCCGATGAGCGACAACGGCCACAATCCCTCCGCGGCGTCGCACGTTCAGGATCGCCTCTGTCAGAGCCTCCTCGCCCTCCGCATCGAGATTGGAAGAGGGTTCGTCAAGCACGACCAGGAAGGGCTTGCCGTAAAAAGCGCGCGCAAGCGCGATACGCTGCCGCTGCCCCGCCGACAGCGCCAGCCCTCCCTCGCCGATCTTCGTGCTGTACCCGTCCGGCAGTGAGAGGACGAGGTCATGCGCGCCCGCGGCGCGTGCGGCTTCCAGAACAGCGGCGGCGGTTGCGTTCGGGTCGAAACGTGCAATGTTCATCGCAATGCTGCCGTCGAACAATTCTACGTCTTGGGGCAGATAACCGATGTGCTTGCCGAGGTCGTCCGAAGACCAGTGATCGAGGGCGGCGTTGTCGAGCCGGATCCTGCCTCGAATGCACGGCCACACGCCAACCAGCGCACGCGCCAGCGTCGACTTGCCGGATCCGCTCGGACCGATGATTCCGACCGCCTGCCCACTCCGCAGCTGGAATGACACTTCGCTCAGAGTGGGTCTCTCGGAGTTCGGAGCACCGATATAGAGGTTCTCGGCGGTAAGGGTTTCCACAGGCGCAGGCAATGCCAACCGCTCCTCCTCCTGAGGAAGAAGTTTCAGCAAGTAATCGAGCCGTTGTCCCGATTGGCGCGCCGCGACGAACCCCTTCCAGTTCGCAATCGCCATTTCGACAGGCGCAAGGGCCCTCGCGGTGAGGATCGATCCGGCAATGATGATGCCGGCCGTCGATTCCTGGTTGATGACGAGGACGGCGCCAACGGCAAGAACCAGCGATTGCAAGATCGCGCGGAAAATCTTCGAGGCACCACCGAGTCCGTTTGCGACATCGCTGGCCCGTTCATGGGCTGCGAGGTACTTTGCGTTGGCATCCTGCCAACGCAAAGCCGCTTGTTGCCGCATACCCATGGCCTGCAGAACTTCGGCATTGCGCCGTCCCTCGAGCGCGAGGGCAGTTCGCGAAATGGCAAGACGCGAGCTCGCCTTTGCCGGACCTCGGGTACGCGTTTCCGTGAGCATCGTAATGCCGACCAGCACCAACGCACCAGCCAGCGCAGTGATGCCAATCCAGAAGTGAAAGAGGAAGCAGACGCCGAGATAGATCGGCATCCAGGGCAGATCGAAGAGCGCCGTCGGCCCTCCGCTCGACAGGAAGCTGCGGACCTGATCGAGGTCCCGCACCGGCTGCAGGCCATCGCCATCCGCTCTGGTCTTCAAAGGCAGGCGAACAAGAGCCTCGAAGATGCGAACCCCGAGACTTTCATCGAAATACCGGCCCACCCGGGCGCTGATCCTGCTCCTGACGAAGTCGAGCCCGCCCTGAAACAGGTAGAGCACCGTTGCCAGAGCCAACAGAGCGACAAGAGTCGGTATACTGCGTCCGGGCAGCACCCGATCGTAGACTTGCAGCATGAAGAACGAGCCGGTGAGCATGAGAAGGTTGCTCATGCCGCTGAATGCCGCTAGCGCCCAGAAGATCCGGCGGCAAGACCGCAGGAACGCCGACAACTCTGACTGCGACTCGTCATAGTGATCCGCTGGCCGGGGTCGACCAGCGAATATCCGTGACCGCAGCACTTCGATCAGGCCCTTTGCCCAGCCGACCAGTTGCGGCGTCTGCAGTTGAGCGTTTTCCGCCCACTGCCGTCCGGCTGACCAGAGTCCTGATATGTAAAGAACTGGAATTCGATAGAGATTTGCGGGCGGGGGGAATACCCCCCGCCGTCCAAAGTCAATCATGGCTTCTGCCCCTGAAACGCGCCTTTGTTGGAAGATCCCTCAAGAGATCCCCCAAGGCAGTTGTTGAAGATTGCTCTCTGTGGATGCCGTCCCCTACGCGAAGTGGAAGTCGTTGCTGGTCAACGAGCCGAGCTTGGCGTTCTTCAGCGTGAGCGTATCGCTCCCCGTCGCGATCACGACATCGGTGCCGGACTGGGTCGCCTGGGAAAGAACGCTGGCAAAACTGTCGAACACACTCTTGCTGAACTCGATCGTGTCGTGAGCAGGTCCGCGGGCAACGAAGCCCTTGATGACGTCGTTGCCGAAGTTCGCGCCAAACACGAAAGTATCGGCCTGGCTGCTGCCAACGAAAGTGTCATCGCCGGAAGTGCTGGTCAGGGTCGTGTTGCCCGGCGAAGCGATGAACGTACTGCCCGCAATAGCCGCGTTGCTACCGGTTGCAGTGGATGACGTAGCTACGCTGGACGTACCGATCTGCCCGTCACTGTTCAGGTCCTGATGGAAGCTGGTCTCCAGCGTCTTGAGGCCAGAGTCCGTACCCGACACCGAGCCACCGTCCGTGGAGCCGGTCAGGGAGCTGACATGAGACACGTAGTTGCCGTTATTGTCGGTATTCCACGCCGTGTACTGACCGGTGCTCGTCTCCTTCCAGGCAACTTGATAGCCCGTCGCCGTCTTCTCCGCTCCAATGGGAGTCCAGGTGCCATCGGACCCGCCCACGAAATCCACGCCGTCATCCTTTAGTGTCGGGCCAGTGCCGGTGCTGCCGTTGAGGTAGTATTTGCCGCCACTCTCAACGAGACTTGTCACACCAGCCGATTCGACGACCTTGCCAGTCGTCGGGGTTGGCGACGTCGGGATGGTCGCAGTGGAAGTACCTACCTGCCCGTCACCGTTCAGATCCTGATGGAAGCTCGTCTCGAGCGACTTAAGGCCAGAGTCAGTACCCGACACCGAGCCACCGTCTGTGGAGCCGGTCAGGGAGCTGACATGGGACACGTAGTTGCCGTTATTGTCGGTGTTCCACGCCGTGTACTGACCCGTGCTCGTCTCCTTCCACGCAACCACATAGCCCGTCGCCGTCTTCTCCGCACCGATGGGAGTCCAGGTGCCATCCGACCCCTTCACAAACTGCACACCGTTGTCCTTCAGCGTGGGGCCCGATCCGGTGCTGCCATTGAGGTAATATTTGCCGCCGCTCTCAACGAGAGTTGTCGCGCCAGCTGACTCGACCACCGTGCCGGCAGTCGGCGACGTCGGTGACGTCGGCGAGGTCGGTGTGGCTGGCGCCGAGGTGCCGGTGATGCTGGCGGTGAACGCAGTGGACGCCGGGCCGGTATTGCCTGCTGCATCCGTTGCCGTCGCGGTAAGGCTGTGCGAACCGGCCGCAAGGGCGCTGGTTGTATAGCTCCACCCGCCGGTGCTGTTGGCAGTCGCGGTCCCGATCTGGGTCGTGCCGTCGAACACCTTCACGACGCTGCTCGCTTCGGCACTGCCCGACATCACCACCTGATTGGCGGTGTTCACGGTATGGCTGGCAATGGTCGGCGCAGTCGGAGCCTTGGTATCGATAGTGATTGCCAACGCAGACGACGCCGCGCTGGTCTGACCCGACGAGCTGGTCGCCGTTGCGGTCAGCGTATGTTTGGCGTCGGTCAGGATCTTGGTGATGTAGTCCCAACTGCCGCTCGAGTCCGTAGTCGTCGAACCAATTTGGGTCGTACCGTCGTAGATCTTGACCGTGCTGCCGGCAGCCGCGGTGCCCTTGAGCTCGATGGTATTGTCGTTGGTAATCTTGTCGCCAGCGGTGCCGCTGTCGGTCGAGAACGACGCGATAGTCGGAGCATCCGGCACGGTCGGCGTGCTGGGTGCGGTCGGTCCTTCAACCGGAAGCGGAGGCGGGATAAGGTCGCCCGGGATGAGTTGACCGTCCACGATCGTTGCGTAGCGAACATTCTCCCATTGCGTGATGTGTATGTTCGCATTGACCTCCTCCAACCAAAGCGCGCCATACGCAAATGGCCCCACAAAATACACGTCCTTGAGGGCGAGGTAGTCATCGTGACCGGCTCCTGCGTCCGCGGCAATGCGCAGACCAAAGGGGCCACCGTCGAACACCACGTTATTGAAAGTGAACGTTCCGCTATAACCATCTGCGATGAACAGCCCAGCAGTGGCATTCTGGTCGTGCGATACAATCGTCGAGTTTGTAATGGTCAGATTCCCGGTGGCGCCGGGAGCATAGGCCTGAATTCCGTCGGCGTGATCGCCCGACAGTCCCGTTGTCTCGATGTACGTATTGTTGATGGTGACATCACCGCTGCCCCCAATGCGCACGCCTTCCCTTGAAGAAATACGGACGTCGTCGATGGTGAACGAGCCGCTCCCTCCGACGGCGACAGTGTCGCTCTGGTCGGAAATGCTCACACCCGAAATCGTCTCTCCATTTCCAAGCCAGACCGTCCCCGAACTGGTCTGGTCGCTAAACATCGGATCATTCCATGTCAGAGGAATGGATGCCATCTAGTTTTCTCCTGTTAATTTCAATCTGGTTTGCCCCTGGCACGCGCCCAATTGTTTCCCCAAGCGACGCGACCCCAAGTGCGACTCTGCTGGCGCAGCGCCGTTGGGGTGCGTCTTCCCGGCGGGTGGAGGCTTTTTTGCGACGACACGACGGCTCACCCAAGGTAATTTCCTGAGCTACCCTAGACACATTCGCATCGCGCGAATTAAATGCCGGAAATTTCTTCAGTCCGATCAACCACTCGTGCACCGCATTGAACGAGGGCCACACGGAGCGGTCGAAGATATACAAAAGTATGCCGGAATCGATGTTACGCCTTCGCCACTAGACAACAGCTTACCAAGTGTCGTCGACGGCGCCACAGCAGAAAACCAATTAAATATTTCGATCCACAGATTATCCGCCGCCAAACACGACATAATTTTTGTCCGGACAATCAAGAGCGCGAGCGTCGAGCAAGAGCATTTGAGCACACATCGCGGTGCGAACAATCCGAACCCATATTGCCCGATTCAGGTAATGGCCCATCCAGCGCCATCCGCAAAACGCCAAGCAAAGCAAATGCCGTTGCGGACACACCATTCAGATCGAGAGTTACGAGCGCGCGCCGATTATCCTGATCGTTGATGTCCCCCGAGCCCAGCACACAGTCACCCGCTTCCCCGGCAGGGTCGCAACAAGATGTTCGATCAGGTCCTGCCGACGACCTGACCATACCCCGCCGCGTCTGACTGATGCAAAGTCAAGCCACCGTCGTCGGTCTGCACCGATCAGAAACTCAGATCTCGGAAGCTCGCGTCAAGAAATTCGGCAACATGCTTTCTCGCCAATAATGCGTTCAAGCCCGCGATCTGCTTCTCGTCGATAGCTCGACTGCTGACAGATCTCACGTTTGCCACAACATTCGACGGATTGGATGAGAAAAAGATGACGATCCCGTTTGGATTTGCATTCAGCGCATGAGCCAGCAGTAGATGAGCCAGTTCTGTTGAATCGCGTGGATCTACCTGCGTCAGCGAACGCCATTCAGCCGCCATCCGCTCATCGGACAACAATCGATCAAGCAGTATTTTAAATCGGCTGGTAAGAGACGAATGCGTAATCACGAGGCGGTTAGTTGCCGGAACTTTCCTGACGTTCATATTCCAGATGGCATTTGGAATCTGCACAACGTCGAACAGCGCTGCATGTCTTTGGAGGATGGACACCGTCTCCTCTATGCCTGTCGCTATGCCAATGGCGCGAACCTTCCCTTCACGCTTGAGATCATCGAGAAGACGGATCAGGTCCGTTTCCTCTACGTCGGCAGCGCTGCACTCGTGCAGGAGTAGAATATCGAGATAGTCTGTACGCAATTCCTTGAGACTAGTCTCGACACTTTTTCGGAACTCCACGAGACCAAAGGCTCCGAAACGCGGCAGATAGTTGGACGGCACAGGCAGGTAATTCTTTGAGCTTGGCGCGACATTGTGCAGAAGACGAATGCTACGACCCATTGCGCGGACATGAAGTGCATGACTTTGTGGGACAATGCCCGCCTTGCTTGTCAGAACCAGGCGCTCCCGCTTTCGCGCCGCCAACTCTCCCAGAATGCCCTCTGCGCGACCGGCGCCATACATTCGCGCAGTATCAAAATATGTGACCCCACAATCCATAGCTGCTTCGAGCAACTTAAGAGCCTCACGACGGGTTCGTCGCTTGCTCAACAGTGCGCCGGATCCAAAACCTAGGGGGAGCATGTTTCGCGGAAGGATTTCTCGAAACGGCGCGGCAGCAGCCACCGTCATGACGCGCCTCCGGCTAGTCCGAATGCAGCTTCTCGCTTTGTTTGGGCGACGGTGCTCACCGCATGATGGCATGCGCGCGCGGTCAGAGCGAGAATGGTCAAAGTGGGATTCTGCGTGCCCTGGGACGGGAAACAGGCACCATCCGTAACGTACAATCCCTGTGCGTCCCAGCACTGGTTATTTGGATCGAGCACGGAGGTCGCGGGGTCGATACCCATCCGGGCGGTCCCGCATTCATGAATCGCGGAGCCAGGCGGAGCCGGCCGTTCATTAACGCGGCTCAACGTCACGCCAGATGTTGCGGCGATCTCGCGTATGGCAGCTGCCTGATCGCGGGCACGCGCCAAATCCGCTTCGCTATAGCGGCAGTCGATATGCAATACGGGGATTCCCCATATATCCCGTCGTGTAGGATGTAGCGTTACTCGGTTTTCGGCACGAGGAAGCATTTCACCGAAGCTAACCGCAGTAAAATGGGAACGCCCGTGCCCTCCTGGAAATTGATACAACTGCACGCCAAAACCTCGCCCGCCGAGGGGCGCGGGCCCGTCGCGCGCATCGAAGCGTGGAAGGTAAATCGCGCACCCATCTTCGAGCACTGGGCTGGGCTTCAGCGGCGCACCTCCACCCCACCCAGTTACGACAATATGGTCCATCAAGTAGCGCCCCAGCGCGTCAGATCCTGCACCGAGCCCTTGGCCCCCTTTGGATGAACGCGAAAGCAAGAGTATTCGTGTCGACTCTAACGAGGACGCGCACAGAAAGACCAACGGAGCGCAAGCACGTACGTCGGTTCCACTTTGTTGATCGAACCAGACTACGCCGCGTACGCGACCTGATCGATCAACATCGATTTGCCGTACGACTGCGCCCTCACGGCATCGAAGGCGCCCTGTAAGAGCAGCAGTTTCCAAGGCATCCAGCGGTGCGGCAAAGCGCGTGAGCATCGGCCGCGAGTGAGGCCACCGTGCGCGGATCGCTGCCATCAGCGCGAACTGATTCGGTGAAGGTTCAAGTTCTCGCGAGAGGTGACTGTCAGGCTGCCATGGTACGCCATCCATGGCACCGGCAAGCGCTAGCCGTCGCTCGACCATCGAATACCAGGGGTCCAACTCACCCGGCTCTAGCGGCCAAGGCGCGCTCAATCCATCGCACGGCGCAAGGTCGGAGGAGTTCAGCCGATAGTATTGCCGGCCGTGCCCTGGAAGGCCCACGCGTCCGCCGAGCGTTCGCGCGCGTATCCAGACAAAAGGTTGGCTCCGTGGCGTCACGTAAGGCAGGTCATGATCATCTACAAACGATTCCGGTGCTCGGCCCCAGATGCTGCAGCGAGATTGGATGGGCTGGCGCAACATGCCGAGGCCTCTCAAGGCCATCTTGCCAAAGGGAACAACCGCAGGAGGGAGCAACCGAAGTGTCGCAGGGTCCGCGAGCCTACGGCTCATCCTGGCTATAGCTCGGCGCATCCCAGTCGTTCGCGGCGAATTCTGCCACCCGGCCTCAAGCACAAGCACGCGCAGGCCAGCCTCGGCGAGTAAGAGCGCCGCCAATCCCCCGGCGGCTCCCCCGCCGATCACGATCGCATCCTGCGCTCCCGGGCGCCGCAACTCCTCAATCGTCGTGGTACCTAATACACCTGAAAGCGCCGGCCCGATCTGCATGACAACTCCCTTCAAGCGAAAATTGGTCGGGGGCTAGCATGCCAAGCGGACAGCGATGGGCCACCAGCTGTGAACAGCGACTTAAGACAAATCCGTCGACCAACCCGGTAACCGAGCGCTCCGGGTTTAACGCTTAGGCGCAACCGCCCTGGCAATGCATGCAATGAAAGGGAAATTATCGCTTCCGCAAAACCATTCCTCATGGCTTTGATTTTCTGTCACAAATTGCAAAAACGAATAATGATAGGCGCAGTTAAATACATCCGTCAACTGTTAATAGGCATTTAATTTCTGCATTGCACAAGCCAACCCATTTCTCCGAATATTCGGAGTGTGTAGCTCCTGCCAAAAGCACTACCTTCTCGCGGACAATACTCCCGGCCGGCTTTCAGCTAGAAACAATGCTTTAGACCCGATCCGCGGCAACGGAAGACCCGATGTGGCAGCGTCCAGCCACTACCTGATGATGCCCGCGCGTTGGCAGCGGGGCGAGTTATTGGGACGTGCTGTGATTCTGCGGGGCGTGGTACTCTCGATCCGATCACGGAACGATAGGAGCGCAAGACATTTGCGGGAATCGTTCCTTGGCGGCTCACGGACAAAGGTCCGAGATGCGCAGGCGAATTGACCGGGCGAAGCTCACCTCACAGGTACTATGAAATCTGCAGTTCTCGCCCGCCGTACACTCTTGATCTGTCGATAACTTCACCTGTATTAAACTATCTGACGTCGAATACGCGTTGGCAGGTTGGGAATGCTTGCAGCACTTCACTACCACGCATGGCGCCGGGTGCGCGCCGCGTACTATGCCTTCGGATTGGCCCGGCTGCCTTTTGGCGACGCGCTGGGGCGTGCCGTTAGCGAGTGGGAGACTGCGCAGGGGTTCGGTGACAGCCCAAAAGCGAAATCCACTTGGGACGCCGAGTACAGCGATGGCCTCTGGACCTACATGCAGCGCGAAGTAGCTCGCTACTGGACACTCATTGGTTTCATGGACGCTTTTAGACGTGGCGGCGAGTACCTCGAGATCGGCTGCGGAGACGGCATGCTATTCGAGCGCTTCAAGCAGCTTGGATATGCACGCTATGTCGGAGTGGACATCTCTGACGTGGCAATCGAGAAGCTCCGTCTGTACAACGACGATCGCACTGACTTTTCTCAGGCTGACGGCGACGTGTACGAGCCCGACGGCCGTTTCGATGTCATCGTCTTCAACGAGTCTCTTTTCTATTTGCGCGACCCCGTTCGGTCGCTCGAGCGTTACGCGCAATCACTCAAACCGGGAGGCTGCATCATCGTCTCGAACTACACCGCATCGCGGCGATCACTGGCAGTGTTGCGGGAGGCAAAACGAGCATTCGAGGTGATCGACGAGGCCAAGACGACTCAACGGGCGATGTCCTGGCTTTGCACAGCACTGAAACCGCCCAAATACTAAAGCGCTAGTGATACCGCAAGCGCATGAGTTGGCGATAGAGCCCGAGCTTTGTGCTGATTTTCCAGGAAACGCCGCGCATCGCATCCGGATCGCGCAAGTGGCGGCGCATGTACTCAGCATCCATGTTGTTCGTCATACAAAGGCGGGAGTACAAAAAAGATTCGAAGCCGCGATGAGATCCAAGCTGGATTGTAAAGAGGTGTGTGTAGCCAGCCCTCAGCGCCGCCTCCCAGACCCGTCGGGAAAACCGTCCATATGGGAAAGCGAAGAGAGCTACCTGTCGACCGAGGCGATCCTCGAGCATCGACTTGGACACACCGAGCTCGCGCTCGAGCTCTGCGTCCGAGACGGTCGTCAAATCGACGTGGGCCATGCCATGTGAACCGATCGCAACACCCCCCTTGGCAAGCTCCTCGATCATGTCCCAACTCATACGTCCCGGCGAGCCTACAAAGTCTACCGGGATAAAGGACATGAAACCCGGAATACGACCGGTCGTCATGTAACGGGCGTAGACATGCGTATAGTCCGAAATAAATCCATCGTCGAAAGTCAACAGGACCGCGCCGGTGCCGTGGGATGTCGGATCGGAGCAATGCTCCAGAAAATTCTGGGGCGAGACCAGCGCTTCCCCGCAAAGTGCGAGATGCACTTCGAACGCTTCATGAGTCAGGCACCACGCGTTCGAAGGCGAGGCTTCCACCAGCTCATGATAATTCAAGACGATCATAGAGTTTCCATCAGATCTGAAACCCGCCGGGCCCAAGCCTGCCAGTTCAATCGGGCTTCGAAGGCGTCGCGGCTCGATTGTCTCAGGCATGCCAGCCGATCCTGGTTAGCAAAGGTCTCGAAGATGACCGCCGCATACTCCGCCTTCGTCGCGTTCGGTGGCAACAACAAGCCCGTCTCCCCGTTGCGGACGACGCAGGGGACGCCGCCAGTGGCCGGCGCAATGCTCGGTACTCCATGGGCCGCGGCTTCACAGAACACGATTCCATAGCAATCCGCCCGGGTCGGCAGCAGAAATAGATCCGCGTCCCGATAGAGTTGATCCAATCGGTTGCGCTGTTCGCGATCACACTTGTCGAGATAAGGGATGATCGTCAGGCCATCCTGAGCAACTGACTTCGACGGAGTACATCCGCAGATCACGAGCTCCGCCTCCATGCCCCTCTTCCTCAGTTCAGCGAGGACGCCGACCGCGATGTCAGCGCCCTTCTCCTCCCAGTTGGCGCCGATGAAGAGCAGACGGCAGGGACCCGGCTTGCGGCAACCTAGCACGGAGGCACGATCCGGCGCTTCTTCAAGGTTGGCGCCCCAAGGAATGACATGCACCCGGCTACGGTCGGCACCGTAGTCCCTGATGGCAGATTCGGCTGCCCATTCCGACGGGTAGAGGATCAGATCCGCGCGCGCGATCGTGTCCCGCTCCACGCGTTCAGCGACGTCCCGAGCACCTCGCGACAAGTTTCGATAGTTAGGATGGTAGTTCTCAATGAGCCGAAAGGTCGCGTCGGACGCATAGACGAGCGGAACGCCGTTAGGCACACTCCATGCAAAGGTAGAGCCGGCCGGCGCGAAGACGATATCGGGCGACACCGCTCGGATTTTACGCGCTGAGTCCGCTGCATACTGTGCAACGACCGCCCCCGCATGCAACGGGGAACGGCCGCGCCTGCGAAAGGCACGGCAAAGCCTGGAATACGTCTTGTATAGGGGCAGTATCGGTGCGCTCAACGGACCGATATGGACCAACTCGTGACCTTCACCTGCGAGCGATCTCGACATGTGAAACGGGGTACCGGACCAGAACCCGACCTGGCGCCCATCCCCGATCGTGGCGAATGCAATCCGCCGTGCCGCCGGCCTGTCGGAGATGTGGTTTTGAGTCATTCTATTCACGCACACAGGGACCATCGACCACTTCGCCGGAAAGATCTCTCATGGAGCGAGCGAGCGATCGCTGGATAGAAGTAGCTTTTTCAAACCCGCAGTAAGCGACAGAGGCATAAGAGCCACGCCGGCTCTCATAACGAGAGGTACGTGTCCCGTTTCGGCAAATCCGCGAGCGTAGGTTGAGATCGATTTCATTCGTCTTCCCGAGTGCAGATAGATCCATCCCAGATCCTTGCAATGCCGAGCGATTGCACGATTTGCCGCTTCGAGTGCTTCGCGATCTCGCCGAAGCCCCTTCTTCTCGCTCACTGCCAGCTGCAGCAAGGACGACTTATCCTCCTCCTGGAATTTCGATAGGGTTGAATCCTCGAGTACCCGCATAACTGCGAGCTTGCGATCGACGTATCCAAATCCATGATGCTTCGAGATTCTCAGGTACAGTTCCCAGTCCTCGCCCGAACACCATGATTCATTATAACCTCTAAGCTCATCCAGAACAGTGCGCCGGATCAATACCGCAGTCGGCTTGATAGGCACTTCTTCCAGCAAACACAGATACATCTCACGGCTGCTGAAGAGAAAGACATCGAAATCAGAGCGCGAGCGCGATGCGAGCAGTTTCGGAAATGCACGCATGCTTGAGACAATTGACGACGTGGATCTGCCACGGTCGACCTCAACGTCACAGAACACCGCGCCAATCTGACGATGCCGACGCAAAACATCGACGAGACTGCTGAGCATCTCCGGCTTCCACAGGTCATCCGAATCCAGATGAGCAATGATATCGCCGTTGGCGGCCTTTATACCCGTGTTGCCTGCCGCACTGACCCCGCGATTGCGATCATGCCGAATGTAACGCACTTTGTCGCTTCGAAACTTTTTCACCGCTGCGGCCGTGCCGTCTTTGGATCCATCATCAACGACGATTATCTCGAAATTCCCATACGTCTGATTCAAGGCACTCTCGATCGCTTCTCCGATGATGTACGCACGATTGTAAGTTCGTATGATAATGGAAACCTTCATGCTTTAGTCCTGCGCAGCGAGAAATCCTGATCGGCATCCCTGCCAGCGTAATGACCTCGCGGTCCACCGTCTTCAAATGTCTCCGGTAATCGGGTTGCACCTCGTTTGCGCCGCTGGTGCGGCTCTATCGCGCAGTATGGCGGTCTCCGCGAGGTTCGCTCGCATCCCGGTAAACACAGCGATGAGGATCCAACAAATGCCCCAAAAGTGCACAATGAACCCTAGAAAAGCGATCGTCGCTATTACAATTCCGAGCGCCACTGACAGCCGTCTCTCTTCGGGAGTAAGGTGAGGCGATTTGTCGATCGAGCCAAGCCAGCATGCGCTGGCAATTGTCAAAAGGATCAACGCGCTTCCCGGAATTCCATACGACATTGCGGTGGCGAGCCAAAAGGCATCTACGCTCGAACTCACGAGCGCGCCATGCGACTGCCAATTCCAGTCGCCGTTCAAACCAATTCCGAAGATCGGCGAACCGAGGACCACAGGTCCTCCCGTGTCCCAAATCGCTTGGCGAGCCCATGCCGCCTCCGGGCTTACTCCGCTGAGGCGCACAAGGGTTGCGACCGGGCTGCCAGAGAAAGTGAAAACAACAAGGAGTAGCGCGGTCACACACAACCCGACCAACTTCCATCGGGCAGCGAAGCGAGGGCTTGCGGCATAGAAACTCGCCAGCGCAAATCCGATCAAATAGGCCAACAATGGACTGCGCGCCTGCGAAAACCACACACCGATGAGGGCGATGCCCGCCACACCCCAGCCGAGTACCTGGTGCCTGAACGTAGTGAAGGCCACGACCCCAAACCAAACGCAAACAGCACCGAACAATATCGAATGCTCGAGCGGCCCCATGGCGCGAACGACACCGTCCCGATAGAACGTGTCAGCCCTGATTGCTAATGGTCCATCGTAACTGAGCTTCGCATAGCCGGTAATACCTTTGATGAACTCATAGGTGAACAGTTTATCACTCAGCGGGTCAAGGAGCGCTATGCCGACGATCACAATCATCAGCTTGCAGGAGAACCGTGCTATTCGAACGGAACTATCGACCGGCCCGAGAAGAAACCGGAACGTCAGGTATGCGCCCACAAATTCGAGCGCCTCGATTCCAGCCCCTTTAAAACCCGCCGGACCATCAGTGACTGTGGCAGCCAACATCATCCAAACGCCCGTAAGCGGAGCCAAGATATCCGATGGGACGCAGACGACGGTTCGCGTGCCTAGACGCTGTCCAAGCTGCTGTAGCGCGGCGATGAAGGAACAGAAAATTAGAACTCGAGCAACCGAGAGGCGAAAATCGCCGACGAAGAAAGACAGCCCTTCGGGCAAGACAATCGCGACCAACAATAGCTTCAGATACAGTTCCGTCCCCCAACGCGGCGCCCCCGCCGCGCGACCAACTGGACTCCGCTGCCGACCATACAGATACGTAAGCTGAGAACCCGATTCCAATTCTAAGCTTTTGCGGGTCAACGCGAGTACCTCAAATATCTGAGAAGTTCTGCAAACAAGCAGCGCGCTCGAAGCCGAGGCGCCCCACAAGGCGACGGTTCCTCCCTACGAGGCGCTTCATTTCGTCGTCTCCAGGGGAGTCGCCAGGAAGTCACGACGCAGGCGGCTCGCTACGCTGGGTGAAATCAAGGCGTAAACCAGCGCTTTGTAGTAGTGCGGATCCGTTGGGTGCAAACACGCACATTGCCAACCCGTCTTTAATGCCGACAACCGACGGTTCGACCTACGCCAATCCAGCACGCTCTTGATGAAATGGGCGGCGATGTTGTTGTCCAATAAACTGTTGTTAGATCGTCTGTAGCCGCACATCGCATTCGCGCAACCCTGCTCAAACCGCAAACCGCGCCGCTCGCATGCTCGCCTGAAGACATCGACCTCAAACTGCTTCCGCCAGGTTGGCGCCCGTCGGCTGAGGGAATTGGGAAGAATGCGGTAGGCATAAAGGCACTCCCCCAATACGATCATCGGATGCACCTCCCCGACTCTCCATATGTAATCGCAGGTCTCGGCAACCATTAATGACGGCTCGAACCGTATATCGCCAACCAATGACATTCGAAACATTCCCGTGGGATCGAGAGCCGGCATTTGAAAGGCCCTGATCTCGGACTGGCAGTCGCTCTCGCTTTTCGGCGAAAACACGGGTGCCATGAATCTCTCGTTGATGATGAGCTCGTTGCCGCAGAACACGGCAGCCAAATGCGGGCTGTTGAGCAGCGCACGAACCTGCTTTTCGATTCTAGTTGGATAGCTGATGTCATCCGCGTCTTGAATTGCGTAAAACTCGCCACGGATCCGATCGAGCGCTCGATTGATAGCAACAGGCTTGCCTGAGTTCGCTTGATGGATCACGCGAACACGCTCATCTACCAGCAAATCCTGAACTGAGCTGAAGCAACCGTCCGAGCTACCATCGTCGACAATGAGAATATCCAGGTTCCTGTATGTCTGATTAATTATGCTCAACAGCGACGGACGAAAATGTTTACCAGCGTTGTACACGCACATCACGACCGTGACCAAGGGGTCTTCAGCCCTTCCTCCAGCCTTGGGCGGATGTGCCTTGGACATCACGAAATGCTCCTGCTCAGTCGAGCCTGACACGCCGGCGCCATCTGCACGACCTCCCGGTTCGCTCGCCAGACTTTTTGCAATTCTTCAGCGCGCAAACCAAGAATGGCTTTCTCGGGCCCGCCGGAGACGCAGTCCGCAAGCACATGAAATTCCGCCTACTCACCGCTTTGTCTGCACTCAAGAATAAAACTCCGTGTCGCCTCAGGACGCATGGCATCCCGCCTGTCAGACCCGGAGCCCCTCGGAGGGCTCCTCCGCGCCTCAACATAATTAAATCTGATTTAATTTTCAATCGCCATTTATTTAAATAGTGGGGAGGCGTTTTGGTTATATTATAGCATCGAGCTTCGACTGAAATACCGGCCTCGCGCCCCGACCATGCTCAACGTTTACGGGGTGCGCCCGGCAAAGCCCACGCCGGCGCAGCCTAATCCCGGGCGACGCGGGCTTCGGTTGAACTTTAAGAGGAAGCTCTCGGAATTAAACATACGATCTTTGCCTATTTAATTTGGACAGCCGGCAGTTTGTTTATTATATTCATTGCAGATACAACAAGCTTCGACCCCCGGGCGCCAACGGAGTTCCGCTTGATTGCCCGCGGGCCGCAACCCGGCGAGAACGACAGGCGGGGCATGCAAAGTGACGGCCCGATCAAGAAGGTTGGACAGAGCGATCAGGCCGAAGGCGTCGGCAAGCTCGTCAGTTTCGCATCATAGTGAGGACACTGCACCTCTACGGCCTCACCGATCGCTGAGCCGGCAGTCGATCCGCCGTTGTGGCTAGGTACTCGATATGATTTGTAAAACTTGCTTGTCAGACAGCGAACATCGCCACCACGTCTTTATTGAGATGATGTTTGGCACAAAAGAGCGGTTTGAGTACCAGGAATGTAGTGATTGTGGGACGATCCAGCGCTTATCGGACGTAGCCGATGAGAGCCGCCTTTACCCCGATGGGTATTACTCATTCTCCAGACCGTCGCGAAATTCGCGTGTTACTGCCGTCAGGGACGCGCACGCACTTGGCACCAAAAGCATATTGGGAGCCGTGGCGTCCTTTGTGAGGTACGACCCCATCGTAGCGGTCATCGGATGCTTTGGAATTAATCCCTGTTCTCGGGTGCTTGACGTAGGCTGCGGGTCCGGGAAACTTCTTTACAGAATGTCTGCGGCAGGGTTCAAGAATCTTACAGGAGTCGATCCCTACATTGTCGAACCAACAGCAGGTGCCGTGACGATTCGAAAATCGGATCTTCAGAGTATGTCCGGCGAGTTCGACTTCATCATGTTCAATCATTCGTTAGAACACATGCCTGAGCCGGACCAAAGTCTTAGCAATGCAAGAAGGCTACTTGCGCCCGGTGGCCGCATTCTGGTTCGCATCCCAACTTCATCCTCGCATGCGTGGAGAGAGTACGGCCCGAACTGGGTGCAACTGGATGCGCCGCGCCACGTTGTGATACCCTCTCGCAAGGGAATGAGTGCATTGGCGGAGCGCTGTGGTTTGCGTGTTAGGCAATCAATCGACGACTCGACTGCATTTCAGTTCTGGGGAAGCGAAATGTACAGGAGCTCCAAGCCGCTCGCATCATCCAGACCAGACGATTTGTTCAGCCGGCGGGAAATGAGAGAGTTTGCCAAGAGGGCGGCAACGCTGAATATTGAACAGCAGGGCGACCAGGTAGCTTTCCTGCTGAACGCTGCCTAGGGCTGGATCACCGTAAGTCCAAGCCGAGGCTCACGCTTGAAGTGCAAGGGCATGAGAGCGATTGACTAAGAGATCGGCCAAGCCTGCGACATGCGGCGCGGACTGCAGGGGTCCTCCCGGTCCCGCACCTGGGCAGTGGCGCTCTGGACGGATGAGAATTCGTAGCTAATTGAAAGCTTCACCGGAAGGTTGCCCTGCGGGGGGTGTGAGACCTCGGCGAGGACATTTTGGCCTTCCTTGAATCGATATATGCAACCACCTTGCTCATTGAAGCAGAAAGAGCGCTGTTTGAATATCTTTCTAGAACCATGCTTTCAGCGCTTGCCACAAGAGCGTCATAGACCGTTTCGTTGCTTAAGGCCCTATACGCCTCGCAAAAGCTACGATCATCATTGAACTCCAAAAAATGAACGCCAGAGACGACATCCAGCCCTTCTACACCTTTCCTTGTAGAGATAATGGGCCTCTCCAAGAGTGCCGCCTCCAAAACCTTTAACCGCGTCCCGCTACCCTCGAGCAATGGCACAACAACCGCTCTACAGTCCTTGTAGTACTCGACGACATCAGGGACATCGGGATGCAACTCGACTCCCTTTGAGCGAGCGCAAGCTTCGATCACCTCTGGCAATGGGTCACGTCCAACAACCAAAAGAACGGCATCGGGGTACACATTCCTGTAGAGCGGATACACGTTCTCCAAAAACCAGAGCAAGCCGCTGACATTAGGCTGATAGTGAAGCGCACCAATAAACAGCAAAATGTGTCGGCCGGCGAACCCGCTCCCCATGGGGAGTTTTCCTGGACCTCTCATCCCCAACGTGTTTGGCACAACGAAGATACTTTCAGAGGCCTTTTCACCCCACAGATCCAATTTATCCTTCTCGGAACATACCAAGCAGGCGCCAAAGGCGGTCACACAACGAGTTTGATAGTAGGTCAGGAGCACCTTGTTGATGGCACGGAACAGTTTCCTCAAGGCATTATTCGTCGGGGTAAACAGCGTATCATAGAGTGAAAGAGTCAGGACGTCATCAATATCAACGATGACCTTCATTTTCGCCGTCTGTGACAATCCAAAAAGCCCGGCGGTATTCCGGAGGTATCGCACCAGCACAAAATCGTAGCCGCCAAACTCTATTAGCGCGACCAACTTCTCCATCGAGGCTTTGCTATACTCTCTAACGGGATACGGAAAGCCACGGACCGACATTCCGAACCGTCCCCGCAAGGTTCTAGGGTACTCCAGCTTCTGTAAACAATACTTCCCGGAGAATACGTCCTCCTTTTCGAGATGTCCCCCCGCTCCTGCCATCTGTCGCAGGCCGGAGGGCAAATCCGAGAGATACGCAATATCGACGGGCCCAAGGCCGGCAAAGTATCGTGCGAGATTCATGGTTCTGATGTCAGCGCCAAACTTCTCAGGCAGAGGAAACCTGTCGCTGATCACTAGGGTCTTCTTCATCGAACTTACAGCAAAAGAGTCGGTTAAACTCGGAAACTGATCCTTCAATCAGCCTCGCACCAAATGCTCTCGAGCGGTTCGCAGCAAGTCGCGAACCTGCCGGCCTGGACCACCGAATGAAAGAACAATCAATTTCAAGAACACCGGCAGCATGAAAGGCTTCAGCTTCAATCCCTTCAAATAGTATGATCTCGCTGATACAGAATCGCCCTCTGAATAATAGATCTCAGCCAGCGCCACCATAATGCGTGAACGGATCCACGCCTTCTCCTGCTCAGTATAAGGGCTGCGATCGAGTGTCGCTTCCACCTGCTGAAGATCTATAGTGGACCAGGATGTCTGCCCCATCCACGAATAGGGTTTTGAGGCACAATGTTTGGCATAGAAGTTGGCGAGCGCACCCAAGCAAGCCTTATATACTGTCAGGGCGCCTTTCTCCTTGGCAGCCTGCGATATCATCGTGATGACGGCCAACTCGGAGTGCCAGCAGATATCGATCTTCTCTTGAGTGATGGCGTTTGTCATACTGAGTTCATGTTCACGGTAACACACCATCGGCTCTGCAAAGTATGCGACGTGATAGTTCAAGGAGAACAATAGCCACATGTACCAATCGCCGCCCCATATGAAATCGACCGGAATTCCGGCCCATACCACGTCGACCGGATAGAGGCTCAGTTTCTCGTAACAGTCACGTCGAACAAGCACCGACGCAGCCAGAATCGCATTTCCTTTTACTTTCAATGAGTGCTTGATGATCTCCTCTCCCCTGACGATCGTATCGACGTCTCCATAGGTCGAGTAATCTATCACTGCACCTTCTTTTCCACGTCTCAGGCTAACCCCGGGGCAGAACGCGAGGCCGACCTCCGGATGATTTTCCAGGGTTTCGACGTATCTTTGCAGTATGTACGGTCGGCGCAAGCGATCATCAGCCGATATAAGCCAAACGTACTTCCCTCGACTTAAGAGTATTCCCTTGTTGTAATTCCGGAGCGCTCCCAGGTTCTGCTCGTTCCTGACATAGGTAACGCGACTGTCTGTGAATGTTCTGGCAACTTCTTCCGTGTTGTCCGGAGAGCAATCATCCATGATGAGGATTTCGAAATCCTCAAAGGTCTGCGAGAGGATGCTGTCGACACATTCTGGCAAGAAAGCAGCCAGTCGGTAGCAAGGGACGACAAAGCTAACAAGCGGCTTTTGCATTTGGAATAACTCGCCTATTGTGGATCCGCACTTTGATGAGCCTAAGCCGTAACTTGCTCGATGACGCGCCATGAAGAACGCACAGAGCGTCTTGGGCCTTGAGGAACGCGGCCTATTACAATGCAGAGGCTTGGAGCTCCCTTCGCAACGCGCAGGCGACCCGCTCCTGGTCTTCCTCGTTCATCTGCGCGTAAATTGGCAACAGAATCGAATTGTCCTGCGCGAACTCGGAGTGCCGCAGATCGTGGCGGTGCTTGTCCTTGGCGTAGGGCGCTTCCCGGTGCGAGCACATAATGCCGCGTCGAGTCGCGATGCCCTGATCGAGCAGGCTTTGCATGATCTTGAGCTGGTCGACGCGGTCCGGCAGCCCAACGCAATAGCTCTGCCAGTTGGACCGCGCCCATTCGGGCTCGATCGGCAGTCTCAGGCCTCCGAAATTGCCGAGCATTTCTCGATAGCGGGCCGCGATCGCGCGGCGTCGAGACACCAGTGCAGGCAGCCGCTCGAGCTGCTCGCGTCCGACCGCGGCCTGTATATCGGTCATGCGGTAGTTGTAGCCGACTACTAGATAGTCCTCGAAGATCACCTGCTGTGAGCCGTGCCGCACGATGTCCGGAACGCTCATGCCATGCTGGCGCAACAGCCTGAACTTATGGTCGAGCTTCGCATCGGAGGTGGTGAGCATCCCACCCTCGCCGGTCGTGATGACCTTGCGGGGGTGAAAGGAGAAGCAGGCGATCCGCCCATGCGGCTTGCCGACGCGCTCCCAGCTGCCATCCACTCGGATCTGGCTGCCGGCTGCGCAGGCCGCATCCTCGATCAAGATGATGCCCTGGCGATCGGCCAGCGTGGCGAGGGCTGTCAGATCGCAGGGCATACCCATCTGGTGGACGGCGATCACCGCGCGTGTGCGCCGAGTGATCGCTTCGGCAACCCGGTTAGGGTCGATATTGTATGTACCGGGATCGATGTCGACAAAGACCGGAGTCGCGCCGCAATATCGGATGCAATTGGCCGTGGCGATAAATGAGTGGCTGGCCGTGATGACCTCGTCGCCAGGCCCAATCTCCAGGGCGACGAGCGCCAAATGCAGGGCGGTTGTGCAGTTGGAAACGGCGCAGGCATAAGGCGCACCGACCAGGGCCGCAAAATCGCGCTCGAAGGCTGCCACCTGGGGGCCCTGCGAGACCCAGCCGGAGAGTACAGCTGCGCGAGCTGCGTCGGCCTCCTCCTCAGCAACCAACGGTAATGCGATCGGAATCACGGGATTATCGCCCTCCTGCTGGCGAGCCGCCCAGACCAACCCCTGCCCGGACTTGGCGCTACATCGATCTCAGAACTGGCCCGACGATCTTGAGCTTTCAAACCTGACAAGGGCATCAAGGACTATTCCTATTCCTGGAGCGCGATGCGGCGTCGCGATTTATTTGTCATAGATTATTATATTAAGTCAATTAACCCAACGATAATAAATCAATCTAATGTAGATGTCGCCACTATCGGGGGCAGCTTCAGGCGCCAACCTGCCTTCCTGCAGCCGATGCGCACGACACTACGGTCGCGTAGCCGAACGTCACGCGACACCACCGCGTCAGCGCAGATGGTCGCCCGGGGGCAACTGCGATCCAGTCCCCCTCGAGGAGGCATGACTATCATCCACTTTCAAGCTTGAGGTAATCATGCAAGCAATGCCTTCACGAGAAATCACGATGCGCGAAGACATGGAGCTGCTGGTCCAGCTGTGACGGCATTCCGACCGCCAGGAAACTCATAGCACCGCGCCTGTGTAATGAGGTCCCTCAGGTCGCGCCAGATGGGGCCACTGCGTCAGCCAGAGGTCGGCGCAATGACCAATACGGTCTCCCGACATCGAAAGCTGCTCGATGTTGGCGATGCTGTCGAGCCAGATAGTGCGCGCACCCATCATTTGTCCAAACCGTAGTGCCAAATATCCCGGAGCGGCACCCGTCGAAACGACGATGTCCGGCCTTTCATTCCAAACGATCCAGGCCATTCTGCGCGCCGCCTTCAACAGCGCGATTTTGGTCAACCGGTTAGCATCATTGACAAGGTAGAATTTGTGGTCGGGCACCTGGGCTTGATAGGAGTCGTGGACGGTGACGAACGTGACTTCGCAATGCTCGAAGGCGGGTTTGATCCGCAACAGCTGCACCCAATGGCCCCCACCCGAAGAGACCGCCAGCAGTTTCGGCCGAGTGCCGGGTGACCGCGGCGTGTTGTTCTTGAGCAACGTCTTGCGGTGAAAAACCGGGCTGAGAAGCATGGGCTGGCCTCCCTAGAACGCTGCAAGCTCGCAAGCTCCCATGAACGGATCGGGTCCTCGGCGCCTGCATTTAATATTTTAATTTAAATTAACATGCCGCCATTTAAAATCAAGCGATTTATATGCGCGGCACGTCCGATTTCCTGTCAGGCCAGCCGAATTAGAATCTTACTTGATTGAATCTGATAGTACCTCACGGGAAGTGTCGTCGCGTTGCCAACGATGAGCTCCAAGTCGGGAACCCAGGGTAGCCTTACAGCGAGCGGCAATGTTGACCCCACAATAAATCAATAGTCCGGCCCATAAGCGAGGTTCCTTGAACAGCGCAATGAGCGCCCGGCCATTCGCCGGTCCTTTGTTGACACGCAGTTCAGGAAAGCGCCGGGCGAGCTCGAATGTTCCCCTGTAGGCACGAGTTCTGACGGCGATAAGCTGCAGCAGAGTGCGTGGGGCGAATACCATGGACCTAACGCGGGGCAGTGTCTCCCGCTCTTCTGGTCTGAACTGAAGTCGAACAAAGGTGTCATCAGCGGTGATGTCTGGAAATTGGCCGAACCGCTTGCGTCCCGCCTCAGATAAGGCATACACGCCAGAACCGCCGATACCCTCACGCGAGGATGGCAGCCGTGACCGGATTCCGAAGTATTTACGGACGAGCCAGGAACAGCCTGCCAGATTGATGTCGGCTGTAGGCGCGACCGCCAAAACGCCACCTTCATCGAGGCGGCTTGCCAAAGCCAGAATGGCATCAACGGTAATCAGAATATCGGCATCAACATAAATCCGCGGAAAAACGTCCGCGATTTGATCGCCAAGGTTCAGAGCGTGGGTCTTCCTTGCGATGTTCGATTCCACAACATTGACGGCTGGGCCGAAACGCCGGGCGACGTTCGCAGTGTCGTCTGAGCACCCGTTGCAGACGACGACCACACGGATCTGGTCCGAAGCTGGGTTGCCAACCCATTGCCTCAACGTCCGTGCGATCACAGAACTCTCATTGTGGGCTGGGACGACGATCGAAATCATGAATGGTCCGGTCGAGATCGATCAAATTTGCGTATCTGAGGCTGCCACAGGTTCGATCAGCCTCATGGGGTGGTTCAGCCTCACAGCCGATGGCTTTCCGCGGGCGCCGCACAGGCATCGACCGAGCCGACTACAGGGGCGAACCCGTGCTCACCCCCGTCTGCGGACTCTACCGAACCTAGCCGGATGGCAGGGCCGCGCGTTCCGCCTCGGCCTCGAACGCTCCGACGCCCAAGCAGAGAGAACGGCCAGGCGCGCCGCTTCGGTCTCTTGATCTGCAAGTAGCGACATTGCGATCGGAATCACGATGCCGCCGCCTGCCGCTGATGTTCCGAAGCGAGCTCGCGCTCGGATCGCCACCATTTCACGAGATCTGCGAGCCCTTGCTCCAGCGAAACCGTGGTGCGGAAGCCCAGCAAACGCTCTGCCTTACCCGTCGAGGCCAGCCGTCGCGGTACTGGATTGACCGAGCGCTCCGGCGCGAATTCAGGCGTGAGGCCGCGGTGTCCCATCACCGACGCAAGTACCGTAGCCAGCTCGGTCAGGCTTGTTTCAGTGCCGCTCCCGACGTTAAAGACCTCATCGGTAATCTTTGCCCTGGCGGCAAGGATGTTGGCACGCGCGACGTCGCGGACGTGGACGAAATCCATGGTCTGACGGCCGTCGCCAAAGATAACGGGAGGCAATCCGGCTTCCAGCCGCTCCATCCAGCGGATCAAGACCTCGGTGTACCGTCCGTGGATGTCCATCCGGCTGCCATAGACGTTGAAATACCGGAATGCCACATAGTCGAGGCCGCATGCATCGTTGAAAGCCCGCAGTAGCCCTTCGTTAAACGCCTTGGCGGCCCCATATAGGGTTCGGTTATTGTAGGCATTCTGCCGCTCTGTCGTCGGAAACTCCTCGGCCATGCCATATACCGATGCCGAAGAGGCCGCGATGATCTTCTCAATGTCGTGCTTGATGCACAGCTCCAGCAGGTCGTAGGTGGCATCCACCATGACCTCCTTAGCCAGGCGCGGTTCGGCCGCACAATGAGTGATGCGGAGCGCGGCCTGGTGAAAGACGATGTCGGCAGCCTTGACCAACGCTTCCATCAGCTTGCGATCGCGAATGTCGCCGTGAACCAGCCTTACGGGCCCACGCCCGAGCGCCCGCCGGAGATTTTCCGGCCGGCCTCTGATCATGTTGTCGAGGGCAACAATCTCGATGCAGCCCTCGTCGCAGAGCAGATCAACGATGTGGGAGCCGATAAATCCTGCCCCGCCGGTGACCAGAACGCGTTTACCCTTGATATCGATCAAGACGCTCTCCTGTTGTGGGACCATGTCATGAAGCTTTGTGGATGCTCCGACCGGGTGCTGATGTCTGCGCTAGGCCGCAGCGCCGCACTCCTCAATATTCCGACAACCTCGGCCGTCCGTTCCGGCGGCAACTCGGGATAGATGGGAAGAGAGAGGAAGTCGTTCGCGAGCATCTCAGTGACGGGGAGATCACCGGCCCGATAGCCGAGTTCTGCATATGCCCTCTGCAGATGCACTGGGACCGGATAGTGAATCCCGGCGCCAATCCCGGCATCACGCAATCGGTTCAGCGCGTCGTCGCGGCGCTCCGATCTGACCGCATAGACGTGATACACGTGGCGGACGTACTGGGGCGGCTGGGGACGCGCGAATGGAAGACCAGAAAGCAGCGCATTGTATCGCTCAGCCAGCGACCGACGTGCGTCCGTCCAATGCTCAATATAGTCCAGCTTGACATTCAGTACCGCGCTCTGGATTTCGTCCATGCGATAGTTGTATCCGGCAATGACGTGGTCGTACTTCGCCTCCTGCCCCCAATCCCGCAACAGGGACACGCGGCGTGCGAATTCAGGCCGGTCGGTGACGACCGCCCCACCCTCGCCAAACGCTCCGAGGTTCTTGCCCGGATAAAAGCTGAAACATCCCAGATCGCCGATCGAGCCTGCGCGACGTCCGCGATATTCCGCGCCGTGCGCCTGCGCGGCGTCCTCAATGACGACCAGCCCGTGACGACGCGCTATGGCCATTATCGGATCCATGTCGGCCATCAGCCCGTGGAGGTGAACTGGCAGAATCGCCTTGGTTCGCGGTGTGATCGCAGCTTCGATCAAGCTGGGATCCATCGTCCATGTTACCGGGTCAACGTCGACAAATACCGGCCTGGCGCCGCTGTAGAGAATAGCTGCGGTTGTTGCGACGAACGTCATGGAGACCGTGATGACTTCGTCACCGGATCCGACGCCGGCCGCCAGCAAGGCAAGGTGAAGCGCCGAGGTGCCACTGTTCACCGCGCGACAAGCGGTGGTCCTGCAATAGTTTGCAAAGCGTTCCTCGAAGGCTGTGACCTCGGGTCCGAGCACAAAGTGCCCGCTACTGACGACCCTCGCCACTGCGGCGTCGATTTCCGGCTTGATCTGGCTGTATTGCGCTTTCAGGTCCAGGAAGGGTATCAAGATTCAAAGCCTTGATTTGATCGACATTATATCGGCTATTTAAATCCCACTATTAAATTTAATCAAGCGTTAAATTCAAGCAGAATATATATTACCGGTGATAGTCTTTCTGAAGCGGCTCTGCTGAGCTACGACCGCTTGGCACCCCGTCGTCAGCGGCGGCCAGAATCCGAGCAGGCACGCCGGCCACGACTGCGCCGGGGGGAATGTCCTTTGTCACCACCGCTCCCGCACCTACGGAGGCCCCCTCTCCGATCGTCACGCCGCATAGAATGGTCGCATTCGAGCCGATGGAGGCTCTCCTACCGACGTGAGTGCGCTGAAGTGTCCAGTCCGAAGCCAGCTGAGGACGACCATTTGCGGTTGTCGCCTTCGGATATTTGTCGTTCGTGAACATCACACCGTGGCCGATGAAAACTTCGTCTTCGATCGTGACGCCCTCGCAGACGAAGGTATGCGACGAAATCTTACAACGCGCACCTATCTTTGCCCCCGCCTGAATCTCGACGAAGGCTCCAATCTTGCTCTCATCGCCAACGGTGCAACCATACAGGTTGACCAGCTCGGGATGAAATATCCTGACGTCACGGCCTAGCTTCACATCCTTCGTTATAGGCATGGTTGTCCTCCAGATTATGCCGGACGTGATCGACGCAGCCTCGGCGCACTCCGGAAGAGCCCGTCTGCAACGTGGCGAAGCTGATGCAGCAGCGGATGGCCGGTCATTGTCAATCCGCACCACCAGCCGAGGCCGGCAATGGGGAACGACAGTATCAGGCCGGTCAGGGAAGTAAGCATGCCCGCTTCGATCAATGCGGCGCAAGCCAGTACACCGGGGGCCATAGCGAACGTCACCAGGCCGCTCTTCAGAGAGGCGCGGAAAAACTCCCCTGAACTGAAGGCCAGATGACGTTTGAGGAAATATATCACCACGGCGGTCTGGAACGGCAGTGTTGCGAGAGCCGCGCTTGCGACAGCCTCTACGCCGAAAAACGATGCGCCCAGAACGACCAGAAGCGAAGGTGGTAGCGAGATGAGCGAAGACACCAAGGCGTCGCGTACGCTTCCAACAGCGAGGAACACGGGATAGGTAAGGCAAGCCGCGAATAGCGCAAGATTTGCAATGCAGAGAATGCGGACCAAGGGAACTATTTCCAGCCACGTCTGCCCGAGCCAAATCAGAACGATCGGCTGAGCCATGAGCGCGACAAAAATCAAGAACGGCCACTGCACAGCCGAAAGGAGTTCAACTGCCTCGAGATAGACGGCCTTCAGATCCGCCCCTGCCCTGCGTTGTGCGACAATCGCCGGCATAATGACAGGATTTAGAGCCTGCGCGACGAGCCGGTCGAACATTTGTGTCAGATTGGTAGCCCGGGTGTACAGACCGACAGATCCAAAATCCAGGATCTTGGCGAGCAGCAGCTGCGGCGCCAGATTGTAGACGAGATTGATGACGCTGACCGCGCTGGAGTAAAGACCGAAGTTGACTACCTCGCGATGCCCGAGCAGCGATGGACGCAAGACGCCCCAGTCCCGATGATTGGCAAGCAGCATCACGGTGAATACAATGCTCCCCGCCAATCCGCCCCAGATTGGCGCCATGTAGCTGAATCCCGCCATCGCAAGCACGATCGATGCGACGGCCGTCGCCGCTCCGGTTGCCAGGTTGCACACGGCCAGCGTGCCGAATTTCATGTCGCGGCGGAGCAGAGCGGATGTTGTCCCGTGAAACGGGACTAGAACAAAATTCAGCGCCGCCACCTGGATGCCCCTTCTGAGACTGTCCTGGGCAAAGAGCTCCGAGAGCGGGCCCGCAAGCACGAACAGCAGAAGCGCAATTGCTACCGATATTCCGAGCGTGATGGTGAACGCGGAGCGAACGTCCGCCGTGGATAATTCACGCTTCTGAATCAGATAGTTTCCGCCCCCGAACTCAAAAAAGGATGCGCCAATCACCGTCGTGATGGCAGTGACGACTGCATAGACCCCGAATTCTGCCGGCGAAAGCAGACGAGCGAGGATAGCGGTGGCAACGAAGACCAGGATAAGGCTTCCATAGCGGTCGGCCGCTGAAAACAGGATGGAACGTTCTACCGAATTCATCGCGAGACCGTCGCGCTGTTCGCGGATACCGTGTCGCCCGCCAATGCTTCAAACCGTGGCCGTCGCACGTTCCGGACTCCTGTACTCCTGCCGTTTCAGTAGGACCGGCTTGCCGTGTTCGGCGATCGACCGAGATGCAGCCTCCAGGACCTCGATCACCCGCAGTCCGGACATGCCACTCGAGATCGGTGGCGTCCCATTGCGCACACAAGCGATGAAATGCTCGACCTCGACCTGCAGCGCTTCCTTAGGAGCGACGTGGGGCGCCCACATATCTCCAGCCCGATAACCGATCCGGAATTGATGGGCGTGATCGGAGGGGCCGTCCACGGTGATACCCTTGTCATACACCTTGATCTTTTCCGTCGGTTCAAGATCGTCATAGACGATCATCTTCTTGCTGCCTCCAATGAACATCTGCCGGACCTTGATTGGCGAGAGCCAGTTGACGCTGATATGGGCAACGCATGTGCTATCGAAGAACAATGTGATATGGGCCATGCTTTCCGGCGAGCCGGCCACATGGCACGATCCCGTCGCCGAAACTGCAACAGGCCTCTCATCCAAGATATGGTGGATAATCGAAATGTCGTGCACCGCTAAGTCCCAGATCACGTTGACGTCGCTCTGGAACAGGCCAAGGCTGGCCCGCGTGCTGTCGTAGTAATAGACTTCACCGAGCTCCTTCTTAAGCAAGAGCTCGCGGATTTTCCGCACGGCCGGCGTATAGACGAAAGTGTGATCCACGCTCAGTATTAGACCGCGCCGAGCTGCCTCATCGATCAGGCGTCGGGCCAGATCTGAACTTTGTGCCAGCGGCTTTTCAACCAGAACGTGCTTTCCCGCCTTGAGCGCGGATAGCGCCAATTCATAATGTGTATGAACCGGCGTAGCGATGGCCACGGCATCGATGGCCGGGTTCTTGAACAATTCGTCGTAACAGGACGTCGTTATCGCTCCCGGATAAAGACGCTTGCTGGTCGCGAGCTTCTCCGGATCAAGGTCGCTTATACCAACTAGACGTACCGAAGGATGAGCAGCGAAATTGCGGACCAGGTTCGGTCCCCAATAGCCGTATCCGACAACCCCAATGCCAACTGTATCGTTCGACATAACTGCACCAGTGATCAAAACTCGCGTGAGGTTTTCAACTTGCTAGGTTAGTTCGACAGTCCTGGCGATGGCCACACCGCTGACCTCCGCGGCCAAGTGAACACGGACAGACGCGCAGTGTGTCTAGGACATTCCAGCTCACGGTTGCCATGGCGACGTCGAGCAGGGCGGTGCGCTTTTGGCAATCTTCGTTGCTGGCTTAGGCGGAGGTCTCCGTCATCGTTACGGCACGACTGGACAGGAGAAGAGGCTCGGCCGTATTGTATTTTCATATCCACCGCCTAAGCTGAAGCGCTGTTAGGTCCGGAACGAACATGTCCCGTTTCGATGAAACTCCGAATTGCCGTGATCAGCTGCGGCGATGCTTCACCACCGAGGCGTTCGCATCGATTGACGATGTCCAACTGATCCAATTTGTCCGTTAATTCCCGTTCTTCGAAAGCGACCTCAATACGGCCTTGCGCGGCGAACTGTTTTGCCGTTGCGATCTGATGATCGTTTCGGTGTTCACCCAGGCTCGCACGGCGTGGCATGACGATAATTCGTTTTCCGAGCTCGAGGGCGGTGATAATGGAGCCCATGCCTGCATGAGCGATCACCACGCTTGCCGCCTCGACGCAACTTTTGAATCGACTTGGGTCAATGAACCGCTCGGTACGGATGTGCTTGAATGGATAGTTTGATGGCCCGATCTGAGCGAAAACATCGCTCCTTGCGCGTGCACCGGCCCATTCGTCGACCGTTCGGATCAGACGGTCGAATTGCACTTGCGTTCCGACTGTTACGAAAATCATAACGCGAGTCCTTCATAGATGCGTTTGACATGCGAACAAGGTGACGTACCGCCACCACACGCGACTTGGCTCCTGACAAATGCGGTCCGGCCATTCGCGGTGGAACTACATACGAGGCGACGCCCACTGCGCATGCGAAGATGTCGAACGCCGGCCAGCCCACAACCGCGCTCGCGAGATCGACGGTGTCGGCCATACCTTGAGTATCGAAGGACCATCGCAAACATCCACGCACGCACCGCAACCCTCTGCAGAAAAATGTATTATTCAATCGAAACAGCATTTAATTATTATTCTATAATACCGTCCGGGCGGTTATTTTCAAGAAGATAAATAAATTAAAATTTTAGATCCGTCCCTATTTTCTCGCGGTTTTTGTTCGCGACTTTGAAGCTTTCGGCCCCGCGGTTGACGATATGGAATGAAACAGCGTGCGGCGCTCTTGCCCTCCACCGCCGCGACTTCCTCCGTCAGTTCGATGCAAGTGCCGACACGCGCACCCGACAGCGCGCGCAGCACTCTTCGACAATCGCCTGTAATGCCACCCCGAAGGCATACTTCGGCCCTGAAGTGCAGTCAGCTGAGGGACGTTGGACGAAGTATCTGCTAAGGCCTAGTGCTCTCAGGCGGCAGGTGGACAGACAAGCAACACATTGAGCGTTTGGAGATCACGCCTCCTGCGAGCGATTTTACTGGTCGGGAAACATCCATCCAGACGATGGGTGTGCGCCCGGCGGCCATGTTCGGGCTGCAGCACCAAGCCTCAAAGGGCGTAGTTCGACTCTCGCGAGCGCGCGCCCTCTCCGGATGAGGACTGATCTACCTGAACCGGCATCTACGCTGATTTACCTAGTACTCCCGGATGCTTTCATCCAGTCCGCGTAGCAATGGATAGAGGAAGTAGGAGATCACGGTGCGCTTGCCGACTTTCAGTTCGGCCGTCACCGCCATACCCGGAATCAGTTGAATGCGTTCAGCCGGCAGCCGAAGGTGCGTGTCCGACAAATCGACCAGTACGCGGTAATAGGGAGCTGGCGCGCGGCGCGCACCTTCGGCCTTCGTATCCGGGGAAAACGTATCCTGACTGATGACGCGGACTTCTCCCGTTGCAGTTCCATACTTCTGGAAGGGAAACGCTTCGAACTTGATCCGAACCGACTGTCCGAGCGCCACCTGACCGATATCCCGCCCCTCGACGTTGACCTCCGCCTGAAGCGGCACGTCGCGCGGAACCAGAACAAACAACGTTTCGGCCTCGCGAACCACCGAGCCGACTGTCCGGTTCGCGATATCCAGCACCACGGCATCTGCCGGCGCCTGCAGGATGATCAACTGTCGACGAAGCTCGGCCTTCTTCAATTCCTCTGCCGCGCTATTGCGCTTCGGCAGCGTCTCCACCAGTTCCTGATAGGTGGTGCGACGAAACTCCTCGGCGAACACTTTCTGATCAGCGCGGGCCTTTTCGAGCCGATGGGTACTATCGGCGATACTGCCGCGAACACGCGCCAGATTGCTTTCGACCTCGAGCCGAGCATCGCGAGACAGCAGGAAGTTCAGCCTCGAACCGACCTCTTTATCCATCAGCGTGGTCCGCATCGCTTCAATCGAACGCATTGTGTCGAGCCGCTGAAGGAGAACCGCCTCTTCATTCTGTGCTGTCTTGAGATTGGCTTGCGCGGAAGCGATCTGTGCGTCGTAGTTCTGAATCTGCGCCTCGTAGGCGGCTCTCCTCTGCAAGAACAACTTGCCTTGCAGGATCTGATCCGCGTTCGTCAGCTCTTTGACGGCATACTCGATTCCGTTCAATTCAGCGCTCAGACGATCGATCGACGCATCGAATCCAGCCACTCTGCCGCGCAGTTGGTCGAAATCCGCCTGCGAAAACGTCGGATCGAGCGTCGCCAGAACGTCGCCGCGGTTGACGCGATCACCGGCCTTGACGTGGATCTCGCGTATGACCGACGTTTCCAACGGCTGCACGACCAGGTTGGGACGCGTCGTGGTAAGTTTTCCCTGCGCCGTGACGATCATCTCCACCTGCGAAACGGAAGCCCAGATGACCACGAAAGCAATTAGTGCAAGTACGCCGTAAAGGATGAAGCGCGCGAGCCGCGGTGGCGCTTGCTGCTCGAGTTCGGTCGCATCGGACTGGAACTCGGCGATGACTGGCGCTCGCCTCGGTACTGGCCTGAATAGCTTGCGGCGGCGCTCGACCGATCTGGCCGGAGCGAGACCGTTCGGATTCACATCCGCGCGTGATGGACCAGTCTCCCTCATGCAATCTGCTTCATCTGTTGATTCCACAAATGCCTGTAGATAGTGCATTTCGACAGGAGGTGGTCGTGGCGATCCATATCGACGATTCGGCCGCGGTCCATCACCAGGATCTGGCTTGCTTCGGTCAGCATCGACAACCGATGCGAGACGACGATAACGGTACGTCCTGCCGCCAAACGGCGGAGATTGCGCCTGATGATCATTTCGCTTTCGGCATCGAGGGCACTCGTCGCTTCATCGAAAATCAAGATCCTTGGATTGACGATCAGAGCTCTCGCAATCGCGAGCCGCTGCTTCTGCCCGCCGGACAGGTTCGATGCATCCTCCTCAAGCATGGTGTCGAAGCCACGCGGCAACCGTTCGATGAACTCGTCGGCGCCTGCGAGCTGAGCTGCAGCGACGACCTCGGCAAAGGTGGCATCACGTTTCACGCAGGCGATATTGTCGCGAATCGTCCCGCGAAACAGGAAATTGTCTTGCAGGACGATCCCAAGGTTTCGGCGCAGATGCGCGAGGTCGAGCTCCCTCGAGTCATATCCGTCGATGCGCAGCAGCCCCTGCTGCACCGGATACATGCCCGAAATCAGCCTGGTGAGAGTCGTCTTGCCTGAGCCGCTCCGTCCCACGATCCCGAAGATCGATCCTGGCTCAACGGTGAAGGAGACATGATCAAGCGCCGGGGATCCCTCGGATCCGTAGCGAAAAGAGACACTTTCGAACTCGATTTTGCCGGCAAGGTCGGGCCGCAGCCCATCTTTCCGACCGTCGCGCTCAGGCTTCTGATTCATCACCTCGCCGAGCATTTTCACGGCAAGAGCCACTTCCTGGTATTCATGCACCATGGTCACGAGCTGGACCAGCGGTCCGGAGACCCTGCCGGCCAGCATATTGAAGGCGACCAACGCGCCGATTGTCATTTCGCCGGCGAAGACATCGAGTGCCCCGACGGAGATGATTCCGAGCGTCATGATCTTCTCGAGAAATCCGGTGAGCGCCTGGGCGCCTGCGGAGATCTTCTCGACACCGAATCGCATGGTCACGGACTGCGCGCAGCGGCTATCCCAAACCCTGCTCTGCGCTGGCTCCATCCCCAGCGACTTCACGGTGCGCATGCCGTGAACTGTTTCGACGAGGAGAGCCTGCCGCGCACCTTCCGCTTGATATAGATCGTACAGTCGTCGTCGAAATGGACCCATGAGCAGGCCGACGACGGCGCCGCTCGCGGCGGTGAAGGCCAGGACCATCAAAGTCAATTTGACGCTATAAAGCGCAAGGACCGGCAGGAAGACGAACAGCGAAAGCGCATCGAGGGTCGTCAGAAACAAGCGCCCGGTCAGAAACTCACGGATCCTCGCCGCCTGCTGCATGTGCTTGACCAGGACTCCGGCGGCCATGTGCTCGAAAAACGTAACCGGTAGCCCGAGGAGATGACCGAACGTCTTCGTAGCGACGCGAATGTCGACCCTGTTGGTCGCATATAGCAACAAGTAGCGCCGCAGAAAGCCGAATATCGCGTCAAAGACGAGCGCTACGGCCGCTCCTACCGCGAGTACGTACAGAGTGGTGAAGCTTTCGTGAACCAAAACCTTGTCGATGACGAGCTGGAAAAATATCGGGATGACGAGGCCCAACGCATAGAGCAGGATGGCGGCAATGGCGACGTCCCTGAACAGCCGCCATTGAAGAAGCAGTTCCGGCACAAACCACCGGAGGCCGAAACTCCCTCGGCCATCCTGTGTCAACTGCTCGCGCTTGATCAGGATCGTGTCACCGGCCCACTGCGCACAGAATCGATCGCGCTCGACAACCAAGACCTCGTGCTTGCGGTCGGCGAGCGGGTCGAAGATGCTGACGACCTCGGTGCCATCAGTTCGCCGTCCCGCACCAAGAACGGCGATCCAGTTGCCATTGGCGAGCCTCGCCAGCGCCGGATAGGCCTCTCCAAGATGAATCAGCGCGCCCCAATCCAGCTTCGTGCTCCTCGCGCGCAGGCCTGCATCCTTCGCCATGCGCAGCAGGAGATTCAACGAGAGCGGGCCGGCTACCGCATACGCATGCTTCAAGCGTTCGACCGGCAGATCTATGCCATGGTGACTGGAAACCTTGGACAGGCATTCCAATGCCGTCTGGGTCGACAATCCGGGCGCGGGCGCGTCCGCAACCCGGTCCTTCGCGCCGCCAGCGGCATCGATGTCAGCGGAAGTTCGAAGAGACATTCAGAGACCGTGTGTTGTGCGCCAGCGCATCACGTACTCCCGACGCACCGTTGTGCGATTGAGCTGGCTGGTTCCGCCGGACGACGCCCGCATCGACCAGGCCCTGGAGCGCCTTCTGCATTACGTCGACCGAGTTAGCGAAAGATTCGACCGAAAAGATCAGCCGCTGAGAAAATACGCGCTTCGGAGCGTTGTTGGCGTCACGCTCTGTCGGTGAAAGACTGACCAGATCGACGCGGACGATGGTTCCACTGACGGTAATTTCTTCGATTCCATCGGTATAAAGTTCGGCGTGCATCTTACGTCTCCTATGCTGCTAGCTGAGGTCTGAACAGGACGTCTACGGCGTAACTCGTCGCGTTGAAACTGCTCGTCGGGAACAAACTATCGGTCCCATACGCGTAAACGCCGTTGCCGCCGCTCGACGACGACGACGGAGCCGTTAGCGGTCCACTCGTGAGGGAGCTGGCGAAGAGGTTTGGATCCGCAGAATAGCCCCCCGCACTGTGGTAAGACGCAATATACGTGGTCCCCGCCGCGATCGTCACCGGAGTGCTGAAGCTGACCTGCTGCCAGCCACTCGCCGTTTCGTTGGTGAACGTGGCCGTCGCCAGAAGCGTGCCGGTACTGCTCCACAGATCGGCAACGTGCGTACCCGTGTTGGACGGTCCCTTGTAGAAGCGTAGCCCGATGATATCACCTGGGGCGGAGGCCTGGAATTTCATACCAACCTCGATCGCCTGGCCATCGTTGGCCGATACAACACTCGGCGTGGGATTGGAGCTGAACAGGCTAACGACGTTGGACGATGGGGCATGCACCGTCACGTTGACGGAGGCGCTTGCAGTGCCGCCACGGCCGTCTGAGATGGAGTAGTCGAAAGAAGTCGGCCCGGTAAAGCCGCTCGCTGACGTAAACGTCACCGAATTGTTCTGGGCGTTGAAGCTGGCGGTCCCATTAGCGGCACCGCTCACGCCAGTGATCGTCAGAGCGTCTCCGTTCGGATCGGTATCGTTGGCAAGCAGTGCCGCCCCGTCGATAGTGAGAGGGACGCCTTGAGTGGCGTGGAAGCCGCTGTCAGTCGTAGCCACCGGTTGCTGGTTGCTGCCGCTGGTTCCGTTGAAGACGACGTCGACCCAGTAATTGCTGGCGTTGTACGTGCTGGTCGGGAACAGATTGCCGGCGCCGTAGGTGTAGACGCCGTTGATGCTCGCAGGAGCCGTGAGTGGACCGCTGGTGCGCGCGGTGGTGAAGTAGTTGGTGGTGGACGCATAATGACCATTGCTGTGAAAGCTCGCCACATAGGTCGTGCCAGCCGAGATGGACACGGGATTGCTGAATGTGACGGTCTGCCAGCCACTGCTGCCCTCGTTGGTGAACGTCGCACTCGCCAGCAGCGTGCCGGTACTGCTCCACAACGAGCCCGTATGAGTCCCGGGGTCGTTTGCACTCTTGTAGTACTTGACGCCAGTGATCGTGCCGGCCACGGAGGACGTGAATTTCACGCCAAGATTGACTTGCGACGCATCGGAATTCGACAGGATGGCCGGCGTGTCCGAGCTCGAGAACAGGCTCACGGTTGAGGGCGTTGTCGTCACCGTGAGATCAAACGTCTCGCTGGCTGACAGGCCGCCGAGATCGGTGGCCGAGGCCTTGATGCTGAGGGTGCCAACATTGCTGGACGTTGGTGTACCGCTGAAGGTCCGCGTCGAGGCGTTGAAGGTCAGCCATGCGGGAAGTGCCGTGCCGTCGGCGGCTGTCGCCGTGTAGGCGAGCGAATCCCCGGAATCGACGTCGGTGAAGGTACCCCCAGGCAGCGTCAACGAGAATGACGTACCGACCGTTGCGGTCTGATTGCCGGTCTGGGCGGCCAGCACCGGCGCGTCGTTGGCGCCATGGATTGTGACGGTGAGTGTGGACGATGCCGTGGCGCCGGCGGCGTCGCGCATCGTGTAATTGAAGATATCGCTGAGCGTGTCGGTCGATTGCCGCAAGGCCTGGACGGCCGCATCGGTCTCGTTGACCGTATATGTGAAGCCGCCCGAGGCATTGAGCACAAGGCTGCCGTGCGCTCCAGACAGCGCTGAACCGAGTGTGCCGCCGGTCGAGCCGAAGCTGACGGCGGTGACCGTCTTGGTGTCGCCCGCGTCGGGATCGGTATCGTTGGTCAGCACGTTGCCAGTCGCCGCCGTGCCACCGACGCTGTTGCTCACGCCGCCCTTCTCGGTGGCATCACCGGTGTCGGCGACCGCAGTTGGCGCCGTATTGTTGGGACTAGAGGAGCCGTTGAAGACGACGTCGACCCAGTAGTTCGAGGATTTGAAGGTATTCGTCGGGAACGTGTTTCCGGATCCGTAGGCATAGACTCCGTTGCTGCCAGCCGGAGCTGTTAGCTGCCCGTTGGCAAGCGATGTCGTGAAATAGTTCTGGGTACCGGAATAATTGCCGTTGGTATGGTAAGACGCGACATAAATGGTGCCTGCCGTAATCGCCACAGGCGTAGAGAAGTTGACCTGCTGCCAGCCGCTGGCTGTCTCGTTCGTGAACGTCGCAGTCGCGAGCAGAGTTCCGGTCGAGCTCCAGAGATCCGCAATATGGGGACCCGTATTCAACGATCCCTTGTAGAAGCGCAGGCCGGTTATCGTCCCGTTCACCGATGCGGTGAACTTGACTCCGACTTCGACGGGGCTGGTATCCCCGGAATTGGGGACGCTTGGCGCATCATTGGTGCCGAACAGGCTCTGCGAGGAGACCGGATAGTTGACCTTGAGGGACACTTGGCCGGAACCACTTTGGCCGCTCGTGTCTGTGATCGTGTACGTGAAACTCGCCGCGCCGGCATAGCCATCGGTAGGAGCAAAGGTCACCGTCTGGTTCTGCGAGTTGTAGCTTACGCTTCCGTTGACCGGGTTACCGACGCTGGTAAGCGAGAAAGCCAGCCCGGACGGGTTGGTGTCGTTCGCAAGCAACGTCGATGCCGCAATATTCAGCAAGCCATTCTGGGTAACTGTGAAGCCACTGTCGCCATTAGCTTGTGGCGACGCCACGCCTGAATCATCGAAAACGACGTCTACCCAGTAATTCGGGGCCTTCGTGGAGGAAACGGTGCTGGGGAAGGTCGGGCCGCTGCCATAGGCATAGACACCGTTGAGACTGCTACCCGGCGCGGTGAGCGCACCTTTCGTAACGCCTCCATAACCGATGAAGTAGAAGTCGGTCGACGAATAGTGACCGGTGTTCGCGTGGTAGGAAGCAACATACGTCGTGCCAGCGTTCACGCTCACAGGCGTGGCGAAATTGACCTGCTGCCAGCCGCTCGCGGTTTCGTTGGTGAAGGTGGCGCTCGCAAGCAGCGTGCCGTTTGCGGTCCAGAGATCTCCGATGTGGGTGCCAGTATTCTGAGGCCCTTTGTAGAAGCGAATGCCGGTGATCTTCCCCGACACGGCCGGGACGAATCTGACGCCGAGCTCAACCGAGGCGGAGTCGCTGTCTGAGAGCAACGCAGGCGTATCGGTACTACTGAAGAGTGTCAGGTTGGAAGATGGTGTGACCGTGTAGGTTGCGCCCGCACCGGATGTTTCCAGGTTCAGGCTGTCGTCGACCGCCCTGGTTTTGAGATTATAGGTCCCTTTGGCCCCTGTGACGAACGTGTATGACCAGGTCACGGTCGCCGCGCCGACATTGCTGTTGGTTGGGTGCCAGGTGTTTCCACCATCTGTGGAAATTTCGACGCCGGCAATCTTTCCGCCCGCGTCATTGGCCGTCCCCGTCACCGTGATCGATTGCCCCTCGACAACGCTGGCAGCCGAGAGATTGCCGATACTAGACGTCGGCGCCGTGGTGTCGGTCGACCGAATCGCGGCCGTCAGGTTTGCTTGCAGCGTCGCCGGCTGAACGCCCATATCAGCGAAAAGGTTGACCATCGCCTGCTGGACATTAGGGTCTACCGGAGTCGCAGGTCCGTCGTGGTCGCTTGCAAGCGCCCACGGCCAGTTGATCGAACCGGCCGAGAATATCAGTGCGCCACTGACGGGATCCCGATGCAGCACGAGATTGTGGGTTGCCGTGCCGTTTGCGAACGTGTTGCCATAATCGAGGAGAAGCTGTCCATTCACCTGCAATGTGGTAGATGAGACACTCATCAACCCCGCTGGGCGAAATCCGTTGTCCGGCGCCGTGTCCCATTCAACGCCTAACAGGCCAGGTACGAGCGAGGCGGTCTGCCCGGGTGACGTTTGCGCGACAGCCGTATTGCGCCAGAAGCGCAACTGGGTCATTGGATACGGTATCGTGATCGTATCGTACCGGAATGCGTTGACCGCGAACAATGTACCGGTCAACTCGTTCGAGGGGAGAGGCGGACCGAACCGCGGGTCAGAGAAATTGCCGGTCGCCTGTCCTGTTGGATCAATCAACGCATTTGCGTGCGTATCCTTGTAGCTAATGAGTGTGCGATTGGCTGATCCGCTGCCATCGATGCTGGGTGCCAACCTTGTTTTCCAATAGATCTCGTTGCCTGTGAGAAATGCAAGGTTCACGCCAGCATGCGCTGCGGCCTGTACGTTGGCACGCTGAGCTTCGGTCCAATACTCGTCGTGCCCCGCGTCCATGAAGATTTTGTGATTGAGCAACAACGAGCCGTTTGTCGCAGCATCGATTCCCGAAATGTAAGAAACGTCGTACCCGTTTTGCTCGAGCCACTGAATGGCCGCAAACTCAGCCGTGAACGGGGAGTCTCCCCCCTCGGAAAAAGTTCCCTCGCCGTCACGCGTTATGAGGGGGCGATTGTAACTGACCGCGTAGGCTGATCCACGGACGCCCGGACCATTCCCGAAATATAGGTTGGCCCCTCCCCAGCCATTGTAGGCTTGCCAGTCCTGATCACTTGTTTGGAGGACGATGTCGCTGTGCGAAGCGTCGTTCCTTATGATGAATGGGATCTGGAAAATCTCGGTGCCGTTGACGACGCTGGCTATGTAGACGCCCGAGACCGCATCGGCCGGTACGCTCCAGGAATCGGTCACGCTCCAATTGCCGGCATCGACGAGCCCGGTCGACGGATCGCGCAATGGATCGGGTTGGACGACCGCCGTTGCGGCCTGATGCTGCAGGCTCGTAACCAGCCTGGCACCATCGCCGCCGTAATAGCCGAGCCGGTAGACATCGACGCGATAGTTCGGGTTGCCGGTCAGGTTGTTGATCTTGAATTGGACCGTCCCTCCGACATTGGTGCTGATTGCTGTCGCAAATCCTTCTGTCAGAGTTGAATTCTCGCCCGGCTGAATCTGCCAGACACTCTTCGGCGTACCTGGCTTCTGGTTTTCCAGTACAATGGGATTCGTGGGCGGATCGGAAACAATGGTGCCTCCCTGCCCATCGCTTTCAAAATTCCAATTCAAGTCCATCCCCGAGAACAGCAGGGAGACATTGGCCGCACCGTTGCTGAAATCGACCGTGCTGATATTCGAGCTATTGTCGTATTGGACGGTCGCCGACATCGACGATGTAAAGGGGAGATCCTTCAAGTCGATGAGGTTGCCTGGCGCAAGCGGCGCTCCCGGCGACGAACCCGCGATCAAGCCGTGGAAGTTGGCCGACTGATCGAGGACAAGCGTGCCAGTTCCCGTTTCGAACGACACCGTTATGCCGGAGAACGATCCATTCAAGAACTGGCCGGAAACCGAACCTCCGATCTCCAAGATCGCCTTGTCTGCAATCTCGAAAGATCCAGTACCGCTGACGTCACCCCTGAACTCCCCGGTCGGAATGCGATTGCCGAGGAACGCTCCAACCTCGACTGTCCCATTGTTCAGCACATCGCGTTCGACGATAAATGGCGAGCCGGCATCCAACGAAAGCGTCGCACCTGCATCGAGGATTAGACTCCCAATATCAACACCGCCCGAGCTCGTGACGACATACGTTCCGGCTGCATCGAGGAACGCAGCGTCGATGGTGCCTGGGAGCCCGGCGCTCCAGTTCGCTGCGACATTCCAGGCTCCGTCAATCGGATGCACCCAGTGAGTGGCGCCTGGGGTGGAAGTCGATTGTGATTTCCGCGCCGCTTCGCTCGCCACAAATGAGAGCGTTGGCGTCAGGCCATTATGACCGCTCGTCAAAGACGTCGAAGATAGTAGCGCAGGCAATCGCGACCGGGAAGGTGCAGCGAAGAGAGCGGGCAAAACGCCGCGCAAGCCCGCCGAGTCGGCCCGAGACGTCCGTTCGAAGAACGAGACGTCCCCCCCTGGAGCGAATGCCCCGCTTACTGACCGATCAACACCCCGCGGAGCCCAGAGGCCAAGTGCGTCGAAACCCGCGAAAGCGCTCGCGACCGGCAATTCCTGCCAAAGGGCTGGAACATCCTGCTCCCAAAGAACGTGCCGAGTTCCCCGGCCGAAGGCGTTCGCCTTTTGAACCAGCATGAGCATACCGATTAAATAAATAATCGCCTCTCAATATTTTAATTGTCTTTTAAACTGCGGTCAATTCAATACATTAATTTAACTCAGATTCGATATCGGCCGAGTGGTGCTAACGCGAGGCAAACTGCGGCAGTCGCGTGATTTCGCTCAGATATTTGCCGTAGCCGCTCTTCTCCAATGGTTGAGCCAACGCTAGAAGTTGATCGCGATCAATGAAGCCAAGTCTGAACGCGACCTCCTCGAGGCACGCAATCTTCATTCCCTGCCGCTTCTCCAGGGTCTGGACGAACGTTCCTGCGTCGATGAGAGATTCGACCGTGCCGGTATCCAACCACGCAAATCCCCGCCCCATGCGTTCAACGTGGAGCGCATTGGCCGAAAGGTAACGCATCTGAAGATCGGTAATCTCGAGCTCGCCGCGCGCCGATGGCTCGACACGGCGAGCGTAGCGGACGACGCGGTTGTCGAAAAAATACAGCCCCGTGATTGCCCAGTTCGAAGCCGGCCGTTTGGGTTTCTCTTCGATCGACACGGGGCGGTCCGCTTCATCAAACGCGACCACGCCGTACCGTTCTGGGTCTCGCACGTGATAGGCAAAGACGGTTGCGCCTTCCGCGCGACCTGCCGCCCTGGCAAGCAACTCGCTCAGGCCATCGCCGAAGAAAATATTATCCCCAAGCACCATCGCCACGCGATCGCTTCCGATGAAATCGGCCCCGACAATGAACGCGTCTGCCAGACCAGCGGGGCGGGTTTGTTCGGCATAGCTAAGCTTGATCCCCCATTGGCTGCCGTCGCCTAGCAATCCCTCGAACTGACACCGATCCGACGGCGTGGTGATGATCAGAATTTCGCGGATCCCTGCCAGCATCAGCGTCGACAGGGGATAGTAGATCATGGGCTTGTCATAGATCGGAAGCAACTGCTTGCTGACCACTCGTGTGATCGGATAGAGGCGCGTTCCGCTGCCGCCAGCCAGCACGATTCCCTTCAGCATCGGTTTCTCCTTCTCCGACCAGCTGGTCCAGACAAGCTTGGAGTGAATGGCGCCAAGGCGCCAAGCGGATCCCGAACACGCGTTCGGCCTTGGATGAGTCCAGACGCGAGTTCAGAGGCCGGCGCGCAGCGGTCGGAAACTCCTCAGTCGTGATCGCCTCGAGCGCCCGAATCCGCGCTCCACGATGGGAACACTCGTGAAAGATTGCCTGCGCAAAATCGTACCAGCTTGCCTCGCCTTGGCCACCGAGATGAAAAATGCCGGCCGTGGCCCTGCGATCGTCGGTTAGTGATTGCTGAGCGATCCGAAGGACGGCTTCTGCGAGGTCGAACGCGTAAGTCGGGTTACCATGTTGGTCGCTGACAACCCTTACGACCTGCTGCGTCTCGCATAGCCGCAGCATCGTTCGGACGAAGTTGCTGCCATAGGGACTGTAAAGCCAGGAGCATCTGATCACGGTCGCGAGCGGGTGCGCTGCCAATACAGCAGCCTCCCCGGCAAGCTTGGATGCGCCGTAGACGTTCAACGGCGCCGGAATGTCGCTTTCGTCGTACGCCTCGGGTTTCGCACCGTCGAATACATAGTCGGTCGAGAGATGGATGAGCGGAATGTTCATTTGCCACGCGACATCCGCCAGCGCGGCCGCGCCATCGCGATTGATGCTGAAGGCCCTCGCCGCTTCAGCTTCGGCCTGATCTACCGCCGTATAGGCGGCCGTGTTGATGATCGCAGACGGCCCGATCGACGCAATGAGCTTGTCGATACCTTCCCGATTCTCTAGATCGAGTTCTGGGCGCCCGAGAGCCACCGCAGGCAAACCGCGCGTTGTGGCAAGATCACGAAGGCACATTGCCAGCTGACCATTCCGTCCGGCAAAGAGGATTGGTCGATCTGTCATCTCCACCTCAGTTTTGGGCGGCCAGGAGACCCAGACGCGAGCCGTCATAGACCCCACTACGAGCACGCTCCCACCAGGCGCGGTTCTTGAGATACCATCCGACGGTTTCGAACAGGCCGTGTTCGAAGGTTCTGATCGGTTTCCAGCCGAGCTCGCGATGTGCTTTCGATGCGTCTATTGCATAGCGGGCATCATGCCCGGGACGATCCGGCACGAACGTAATGAGAGAACGTCTGCACCCCGCGCCCGGAGATAAGCGATCCACAACGTCACAGATCCGGGTGACGACCTCCAGGTTGGATCGCTGGGCATCTCCGCCGAAGTTGTACTTCTCGCCGGGCCTTCCTTCGTGCAAAAGTCGTATCAAGCCCGCGGCATGATCATCGACGTGAAGCCAGTCGCGGATATTCCTTCCGTCGCCATAGACCGGCAGAGGCTTCCGGTCGATCGCATTGAGAATCGTCAGCGGGATGAGCTTTTCCGGAAACTGATACGGCCCGTAATTGTTCGAGCAGTTCGACACCATCACCGGCAGGCCGTAGGTCCGAAACCACGCGAGTGCGAGGTGGTCCGCGGCGGCCTTGCTCGCCGAATAGGGCGAGCTCGGCCTGTAGGGCGTATCCTCGCGAAATAGATCATCTGGTCCCAACGAGCCGTAGACTTCGTCTGTCGACACATGGATGAATCGGAAGTGCCTCCGCCTCGAAGCCGGTAGACGTTCGTAGTAGGCTCTGGCCGTCTCCAAGAGCGTGTAGGTGCCAACCACATTGGTATTGACGAAGGCGTCGGGTCCGTTGATGGAGCGGTCGACGTGGCTTTCGGCGGCCAGATGTATGATCGCGTCAGGCTCATAGTCAGCGAACGCAAGATCCATGGCCGCGCGATGGCAGATGTCGGATTGCAGGAACGCATAAGTCTCCAGCTTCTCGATGCTCGCGAGCGAAGCCAGATTGGCTGCATACGTCAACTTGTCTATGTTGATCACAGCGGCACCGGTCTGTAGCACCAAACGGCGACAGACCGCAGAACCGATAAAGCCCGCTCCGCCGGTCACCAAGATACGCATTCTACTCGTCTCCACTAGTCGAAAACGCAACCGAGCTGGCTGAGCGTAGGAAGAGTCTGATCCTTTGGCGACACATGGGCTTCTGAGGACGTCACGGGCCACTCGATCGCTAACCTTGGATCAGCCCAATAAACGCCACCGTCATGACTTGGGGCATAGACCTGGTCGACTTTGTATAAGACGACGGTCTTGGGCTGCAGCGTACAGAAGCCGTGCGCAAACCCCTTCGGGATGAACACCTGCTCGCCGGTTTCACTATCCAGCTGTATCGCGATGTGCTTGCCGAAGCTGGGCGATGAACGCCGGAGGTCAACTGCAATATCGAGAATCGCCCCGCTCAACACCCGTATCAACTTCGCCTGGGCGAACGGCGGCCGCTGGAAGTGCAGGCCGCGCACCGTGCCGATCTGATCCGAGCTGGACTGATTGTCTTGAACAAAGTCATGGAGAATTCCCTTCTCTGCAAACGCTGATCGCTGGAAGGTCTCAGAGAAGTAACCGCGGGCGTCGGAAAACCGATCTGTGCGAATGACTTTGACATCAGGGATCGCCAAGGATCGCAGCTCCAACATTGGGTACCCTTCTGTCCGCTCTCAATTCGTTGAGGCGGACCATAATCCCCGTCGAGATTAATCTTCACGCTCACAATCAACCACGAAACCGTCGCACGATTTCGGCGAAAGCCGTTAGATCAGCCTGCAAGTCACAGAAATCTCAGGGCATTAGCAAACGCCCCTTTGAGCAAAGCCGCCACACCTGCATTTTTCATCTCCGCTTCGATTAATATATTGTCTATTTAATTTGGCAAGCAGGTTTTTATAAGGTATATAATTTCATACCATCTCGCAGATCGCTTTAAATGCCGCCTGCGGACGGGCGGGCGCAATGTGACCAATCGTCGGACAGGTACGTGATGCTTCAGAACAATCTTCAACATGCGGATAGAATGCGGCTGCCGGTGAACGGACCGGCGCAACCCGCCCAGGCGGACGGTGGAGGGATCACCGACGTCATCAATTTCGGCATCGGGCTTCTACGGCGTCAGTATCTCGTAATCCTTGTTACCGCCGTACTCGCCACTGCGGCCAGCTTGCTCTATCTCCGTGTGGCTTCCCCAACCTATACGGCGCAGGTTCAGATCCTTTTGGCCAATCCCAGGCCTCAATTTGTCCAGCAGCAATCACTCCTCGCCGAGCCGGCCTTCGATCTCAGTCAAATCGAGACACAGCTTCAGCTCCTGAGATCAAAGGCCAATGCGGTTGCAGTAATTGACAAGTTGAAACTGGCCGAGGATCCGGACTTTAGTGCATCCGGCCTCTCTTTGCAGGCGCTCTGGCAACGAATTTGGCCATGGCCCTCGACTAGATCGAAGAAGGATGCGCCACCCGAGACGAATGGCGAACCATCGGACACTCTCGTAGACGCATTTCTCAGTCGGCTTTCCGCTGGACGTGTCGGGTACAGCCGGGTCATTGAGATCAGCTACAGCTCGAGCAACGCAGCTCGGGCCGCGGAGATCGTGAATGCGATAGCCGACACTTATGTTGCAGACCAGCTCAATGCAAAATTCGACGCCAATCGCAAGGCAACCAGTTGGCTGCAGGAGAGGCTACGTGATCTGGGGGACCAAGCCCTCGCCGCGCAACGTGCCGTCGACGTCTACAAGGCTCAGAACAACATTGTTTCTCTGGGTGGAAAGCCCATCGACGAGCAGCAGATCACGGAGATCAACAATCGATTGGCCGCCGCACGTGCTCAGACATCTGAAGCCACCGCCAAGTTGGCTCGTTATGAAACTCTCCTTGCCGTCGACCCGAAAAAGCCGTCCTCGATAGACAATCTGGATGCTATTGGAACGGATGCGCTTAACAGCCAGATTATTACCGGGCTACGCCAGCAATATCTGGAGCTCACCAGACGGGAGGCCGAGTTGGCCGCGAGGGTCGGTCGTGACCACTTGGCAGTCGTCAATATCCGGAACCGCGCGCGAGAGTTCCGCGTCTCCATTTTTGACGAGGTCAAGAGACTTGCCGAGGTCAGCCGAAGCGAATTCGAACTGGCCAAACAGCGCCAGGAAGAGATCGAAAAGCAATTATCCAAAGCCGTTTCGCAATCCCGTTCGGTCAATTCTGCTGAGCTGACCATCAAGGACTTGGAAAGCAAGGCAAAGGGCCTGCATAGCTTGTACGAGACCTTCCTTCAGCGCTACATGGGCTCTACACAGCAGGAGACGTTTCCCACCTCGGATACGCGGGTACTTTTTCCGGCTTCGCCGCCGGCGAGCAAGAGCAAGCCGAAAGCAAGGTTGATCCTGGCGTTTGGCATTCTCGGCGGTCTCGCGCTGGGCATCGGCTTGGCGCTCCTCAGAGACCTCATGGACCGCGTCTTTCGGACCTCTTCACAGGTGGAAACCGTACTGGAGTTGCCTTGTCTATCTTTGGTCCCGTTGTTGCCGGCCCGCAAATCTCCCAAACCACCAATCCGCCTTCAGAAGACCGATGATGATGTTCAGCGACGGATAGCCTCGTCTCCAACCGCAATTCATCAGACCGTGGTCGGGATGCCACTATCTCGATATACGGAGGCCATTCGTTCCATCAAGCTAGCGATCGACCACAACCCGGCGAAAATCTCTTCCCAGGTCGTCGGCATTACCTCTGCGTTACCGAATGAGGGGAAGACCACGATTGCAGCCTCGCTCGCACAGTTGATCGGGCACACCGGCAAAAGAGCTATCATCGTCGATTGCGACCTCAGGAATCCGTCACTAACCGGCATCTTCGCGCCCAAGGCGGCCTGCGGGATCATCGAAGTAGCAAACGGTAGCCGGTCGCTCGCCGAAGTTGTCTGGAGGGACCCGACGACCAATCTTGCATTTCTGCCCGCCGTGCGTCGCGGACCTTTGCTCCACACCAGCGAAATTCTTTGCGCGGACTCGATAAGCAAACTCTTCGACCGTTTACGAGCCGAGTATGACTACATCATCGTCGACCTTCCGCCCTTGACGCCGTTGGTGGATGTTCGAGCCACTTCATCCCTGATTGACTGCTACATTCTCGTTGTTGAATGGGGCCGGACCAAGATTGATGTCGTGCAACACGCACTGCACACGGCACCAAACGTTCACGAATCTCTGATTGGGGCAGTTCTCAGCAAGACCGATACCAAGGCGATGGCTCGATATGACGGTCATCGGAGCTACTATTACCATGATAGCCATTACATCCGTTATGGTCTTTCTGGCTCTTGAGGCTCGCTCATAGCGGCCTGCCCCTTTAGCTGGCCTGAGGGACCAGCGGAGTGACCGCACAACACCACGGGTGTTCACATGATGGTCCGGCTTGTCATATTGGCCGAGTTGGTGGCGATTGCCGCGGCGCTTGCAATGCCAGAAAGCCTGCAGGCCTGGGTATTGATATCGGTGGTACTCGCAACAGCGGCGCTAACGGTCGCGATCTTTCTACCTCCCTCCTCCCTCGGGCTTGCTAAACTGCTCCGTCCTAGTCTCGTCGTTGTACTCGCGGCTCCGGCGCTCTGGATGGCTTTGCAGGCGGTGCCGATGCCGATTGGCAAACTCGGCAATCCCATTTGGGCTACTGCATCGGCGACCTTAAACGAGCCCCTCGCCGAAAAAATCACAGTCGACACCACGGCGACCATGTTCTCGCTCGTGCAGTATTGCGCCGTGCTTGCTGCAGGTCTCACTGCAGCAGTCATCGCGCTTGACCGACATCGCGCAGCGCGACTGCTACATATTCTGCTGTCGATAGCCACAATCGTTACCGCCTTGTGGTTCGGCAGGGAAATAACCGGTGTGGCTGGGCCCGATGGCTCAACCGTCGCGGTGCTCGGTGTGTTGCTCTCCTGCGCAACGGCAATTCGTGCGGTCGATCAAATACTCCGACGCAGTCGGCCAGGAACAATTGCGCTAGGCCCTCTCCCTGCGTTGTCCGTCGCGACCATCGCATTGATTGTCTGTATGGCGGCGCTGCTCATTCGGGGCAACTCAACTGCACTCGTCTCGGCCCTCCTCGGCTCAGAAATCTTGCTCTCGGTGTTCGCGGTTCGCAGGTGGTTCCCGGGATTGTGGGGTACCGCTGGCGTCCTTGCGACTGCCACGATTGTCTTCATTGCCACGGCTACGGTCATTCCCTTCAGAACGAACACCGATCTGACGATCGTCTTGTCAATGAGCAGTCAGGCCGCGACAGAACGGATGCTGCAGGACGTCGCGCCGGCAGGATCCGGTGCGGGTGCTTCGACGGTACTTTTGCCGATTTATCAGGACGCCGGAGTTGGCGACTCGCTGGAAAGACCAACCGCCGCCGCCACGATCGTTATAGACATGGGGTGGGCTTTTCTCTGCGCGGTCGTGGTTGCTGCCTTGCTCTGCGCTTCTGTGCTGATCAGACGTGCTCTGTCGCGTGCTTACGATTACGTCTTCCCAGCGCTGGGCGCCGGTGCATTGATTGCAGTGACGATACTCGCGTTTTCCGATCATGGTATTCTGGGTTTAGGAGCATCGCTTCTGTTCGCTGCGCTTCTTGGGCTGGCGTTCGGTCAAAGCCTCTCCGACGCAGGACGTGACGCCATATCTTCTGAGCCGAAAGCGACGTCTGACCAAATTGCAGTTCAAGCACCTGCGCCTCGCCGAACGTCGACCCCAACGGTAGTCGCCATTTGGCCCCGCGTTAGCCTGATGGTACTTGGTATTGTGCTGATCGTGGAGGCAGCGTGGATGGCCCTTCCTGAGCGGTATCTCGGTGCAAGATCGTCTTTGCCGGCAGTTCTGTCGACTGCAGCAGCAGGGCCGAGCGCGATGTCGAAGACGATTTCCCTTGCGGCAGCGCGCAAAGATTTGTTGATCCGAGGGGAATCAACATTCAACCGGGATTCAGCTCTGGCTGCCGACGAACAAAGGACAGCTCCTCCCATGACTTCGGACGAGTTTGCCCGTGCATTGCGCTCTTCGCCACTCCGCGGCGACATTTGGCTCTTGCTCGCGGCGACGTCGAAGCACAGTTCGCCCCAGCCCAACACGGCAGCGATGCTCAGAATGTCATACTATACTGCGCCGAATGATTTGGACCTGCTTCCGTTGCGCGTATCGGTCGCACTCGCCGCAGATGTCATGGTGCGGGAGCCCGACCTGCGGGAATTGATCAAACGGGACGTCAGCCTCGTCGTTAGGCATCGCCCTGCCCTCAAGCCAGCCCTTGTGACCGCGTACCGGTCAGCCTCGGCTGATGGTAAGATCTATTTCGAAGGCCTGATTTCGGAACTCGATCCGACGTTCCTCGACCAGGTGCACGCGCAGAGTTCGCAAAGGGGTTCTCGATAACCTCAAGAGCCGCGCCTCAGCCCACGCCACGATCGCAGATCGGCGACAAAGGGGCGCACGCCATTAAATTTGCGGAACCCGGGTTTTTGCTTGATAAGCGCGATTAATTAATAAATAATTAAATATTAAATAGCAGAGCCCCCGGCACATGAATTTCGTGAACCGACATTTCCCCGATCGGGAGGTTACGGATCGCCTCAGTCCCGAACCGACGGTATTCCGCGAGCCCAAATGGCCCCTCCGTTATGACGCGATCGAGCACGTGGTGCTCGGTGCTGATGTTGCGACTATTCTGTTCGCCAGTCTCGTCTCTACATTGCTTTACCAAGCTCAGTATGGGCAAGCCGCGGCCAACTTGGCCAACGCCCTTGGCTTGGCGCTGGTTAGCGCAGCTTGTCTCGTTTGCCTGCTGAAGACCTACGGCCTTTATCAGCCGGTTGAGCTCCTCGTCCTCCGAAACCAGATGCGCGCGGTCTGTTTAGCTTGGATGTCTTCAGTACTTTTCATCTTGGCGGTGTACGGCTTCGCAATTCGCCCGGAGACCTCTCAGCACCCAGGCCTGCTCTTCGCGGTCTTGAGCCTGAGCTTACTTTTGGGCGAACGGTGGGGAGTCAAGGTGCTTCTCGGAAGGGCCCTGAGCGGCAGGAGGTTCGCCACTACAAACATTGTTCTGATCAGCGATCAACCATTGGCGAAGAACGTGGGATTGTCCGAGACCTTGTCGATGCACGGGTATCTCGTCAAGAAACGGTTCAGCTTGCCTCCGTTAGGCTTCGGTCCTGCCTGCCGAAGGCGGCTCACGACGCGCGTCATCGACTACATCCGCACTTGCCATCTTGATCAGGTGGTGGTGGAAGCTGAACCGGAGCGATGGCCCGAACTGCGAGCCTTTGTTGCCGATCTGCGCGTTTTGCCCTTCCCGATTATATTCGTGCCCGTTGGCACGACATCCGAATTGCTTCGACACCCCAAGCGGAGTCTTGGAAGCGCCGTTTGTGTAGAGCTCCAGCGTGGCCCCCTCACACCGCTGGAGTGCGCGATCAAGCGGACGATTGACGTTATCGGTGCGGGCCTCGCATTGGTGATGCTCGCCCCGCTGCTTGCGCTCACCGCGGTGGCGATCAAGTTAGATTCCCCGGGTCCTGTATTCTTTCGGCAGCAACGCTGTGGCTTTAACGGCCGAATCTTCTTGATCCGTAAATTCCGGACCATGCGTGTGCTCGAGGACGGGCCCGTAATCCTTCAGGCCAACCGCGCCGATCGACGCGTTACCCGCGTCGGCAAATGGCTGCGCCGAATGAGCTTCGATGAATTGCCGCAACTGCTAAACGTTCTCGATGGCAGCATGTCGCTCGTGGGCCCGCGTCCTCACGCCGTGGCTCACGACAGTGAATTTGACAAGCTTGTGCGAAACTACGCGCTTCGGCACCGGGTCAGGCCGGGATTGACTGGCTGGGCTCAAGTCCATGGCTGCCGGGGCGCCACTCCCACAGCAGTCATGGTCGAAACACGTGTCCAATATGATCTCTGGTACATCGACAACTGGAGTCTTGGGTTGGATCTCGCAATCCTCCTGCGAACTCCGGTAGAGGTCTTGCGAGGGCGCAATGCCTACTAGAGCACAGATCATGCGAGTAGCGCCTCTTATTGGCCCTTACACTCCTGCCAATTACCGATTAGTCACGCGCGCTGGCGAAGCTTCGGACTTGCTTCGCCAATGCGAAACTCTTCAATTCTCCGGCCAGACTTCATTGCGGCAACCAACCAGCGCGGCCGCTTACCACGTCCCGACCAGGTCTCGGCCGTCTGCGGATTCCGATATTTCGGCAGCACCCGAGGATATTTGCGTCTCGGCTTGCCGGTCGAAGACGCGCCTGCCGGGCTCGAATCCGCCAAAACAGCCATCCCGCCCCCAAGTGCCGCTAAGCGCTTTTCCAGCTCGTTCTTTTCCGCCTTGATCCGGTCAGACAGGATCCCGCTGATTTCCTCATGAAGCGACCAGAGATCGTCAAGGGACATCGCTTCTAACTCAAGTTTCTTAGCCGCCATGATCTCACCGTGTAGTTGCGCCCAACCCAATATTGCCTCTGTCGATATATTAATCAAGACAGAGAGCCCGATTATCCCAGAAGAATGTTTGGAACCGAACTGGAACTGGCGCTCCAGATAACTGGGTCCACGTTAATAATCAAGCCGGGAAAATGAGCGATCCGCACAATTTACCCGCGTACAGGAGATGCGCACATCTATTTGCTTAATCACCGCGCGGGAACTGCTCAAGCCCCATCAGAGATGGCATATGAGCCGATCCCGTCAGGGACCGCTGCCACGCCGCAGCATGAGATGCTGACGCGCCGGACTGCTTTTGTTAAGCCTCGGTTGGCCTACCGCCTTGCGGCCTCCCCAGCGACGCAAACGGCAGCTAATAATCCCAATATCCTTCAGCGCGCGCCGTCTGAGCTCGATTTGGAAGCTCAGGGCCCGGATATCGGACAACACGGTCGACGGAGCCGCAAACCGGCCGACTGAAACCTGAAGACGTTCAAGAGGATACTCGATCAAACCATGCCTCCTCTACGCATCTTCGCAAGATTCTTTGCCACCAAGATCAATTAATAAAATAATCGTCGCATTAATTATTAAATAATATATAATAGATTTATTGCATGGTCAATTTGAGCACTGATTTGGTCAAACATTCATTTGTCACTCGGACGAAGAATGGCTGGATGACGACGGGTCAGTCGAACGGTGTCGAGAAATGCTAATGCGAAGGCAAGATCTCGAAGCCATGGATTTTGAGGAACTTTGGCTCCTTCACGAGGAGCTGACAAAGATTCTCGCCGAAAAGATCACCGCCGAAAAGCGAGAGCTAGAAAAGCGTCTTGCGCAGCTCAACCAGCCGGATCAACTCGGCGGAGCTGAAAGCGGGGCGACTGAGGCGGGAACAGGCCAGCCGCCTCGTCGCAAATACCCGAAGGTCGTGCCGAAATACTTCAATCCGCTTCAGCCAACAGAGACTTGGTCCGGACGTGGTAAGCAGCCCCGCTGGCTCGTTGCCGCCCTGCAATCGGGCCACACGCTCGAGGAGTTCAAGATCCCCGAGAACGGCGAATCGTCCGAACGGAATGCTGGTGGTCGAGAGCATTCCTAGATGCGCCAAAGTCGGACAAACCGCATTGAGCTGGCGATTTCCACCGTGCGTCCCGAGCGGCGAATTCCGCCTCGAACAGCCGGCGGATCGAAAACCCGCTTGGCCAACCGACGCCTCAGTCGCGAAAGCGCTGACGTTCGCTGGCCTTAGACCTTGCCCGCACGAGCTGCGGTCGTCGCGTTCAAAAGAAGTCGTAAGGTGCTAGCTCTTGGCACAGTCCACAATCCCCGTCGGTTCGCCCCTGTTTTTGTCGAAACGATAGTTGCCTCTCGGCGGTAGTTTCTGAAGTCCAGAAGACTCATCGCCAGGAGAGGCACGCGCGTAGCCGGAAAGCGTGCTTGTATCAACTGACGCATGAACTGCAGGCGAGGAATCAGTCGGGAGCGCAACGCGTGTGGAATATCGACGCCAAGCAGCTCGGCAACGGCGATCAGCTGGGTTTCAACCGCGTTCTTCATCAAGTCGCCCGAGACACGAGAGGTAAGCTTCTCCCAATCGACAGGCTCGGCTGAGTGGCTTAGGTCGCGCAATTCAACAAGGTGCCGCAGGTCGAGGTCGCCGAGCCAATAACCATAGTCTTGAAACTGGTCATGGATGATCAACATCAGCGCTTGGAAGGTTGGCGTGGGGATATATACGCGTGCCCGTCCGAGCGGCGCAGGAATACAATGGTTCAGTGCAGGCCCGAAGTTCTGGTAGAGGTACGCAGGACCTGGAGCTGCCTGCTGCAGGTCGATGGATCCGACATCCTGGGGGCGATTCAGATCGGCATACCATTTATGGCTTTCGGGAGAGGTCTGGTAATGGATATCGTAACCAATTCCAGATAGCGCGGCGACAGCCGTTCTGGCGTCGTCTGGCATGACCATGATATCCAGATCGGACATTATCCGAAGACCTCTTCGCGCCTCGGGCGCGGTCGCCAGTGTCGAAGCCCCCTTGAGCACGACCGGCGTAATGCCATGACCGTTCAGCGCAACGACGGCCTCTTCGAGTTGAGCGACGAGGCGGTCATTGCGCAGCCCGTTTCGATGGTGGATATGGCGAATATAGGCGCAGACGTCCTCCGGCAGCACCGACGCGAATTTGTCGACAAAATCGATGAGCGCCGGCGTCGTCAGGGTCTGATTTGCGAGCCCGATGACTGAGGTCCACTCTATGTCGACAGGCGGCATGCCTCGCAAGCAATTGCAGAGGCTCCTGACCGCGCTGCTATGCCTTGCCATTGCACAGATCCACAAGCAGGCGCCGAGCCTCTCCGGCCTCGCAGTAGGTGAGTTGAAGCGATTGCGCACCCGCGACAATCCGCCTTAAAGCAAGAAAGCCAGTCTGCGACAGTCTACCATCGCTGGCGAATGCGTGCTCGATGAGCCGCCTCATCGAATCCAAACGATCTATTTCGGTTAGTTCGGTCGGACCGCTCGCGACCCGGTTCAAGAAGATGATCCAGCCTGCGGAGAAGCTTTCGTTCTGCGCATCAGGAATGGGTACGTACCGCACCCGAACGCCGTCGGAGCGGCAATGCGTCGCATCGTAGCGGTCGCCATGTAGTCGCGAGAGCAAGTCCCACGATCCTTCCTTGAGGGTGAGCGCAAACGGTACTCCGCAGATCGTTCCGTCACCGCCAACCAGCGCGACGTCATCGCCAGCGTACCGAAATCCGGCGTCCACCAGTTGCAATGTGAGGGTAGACTTTCCTGCTCCCGGATGGCCGCATAACAACAGGCCCATGCCGTCGTTCACGAGAGAAGCGGCATGAAGGGAGAACACCCAGCGAATGTTTCGAATAAGCCGCTCGGTGACGTGAGCTTTGATCGTAGGGGCTAGTGCATCGACTTCGCATCTGGAAATGCTGGAATCTTCTGCGCGCAAGAACACTTGTTCATCCAGCATCATTGCCTCGATCGCGATGTCGCCGTCGCCGCCGGCACTCTGGTCCGACACACTGAATGGCGACAGCAGCCGCCTCAAGAGGTCCGGATTTGCAGCCCGGATGTCTATTCTGTGGCGACCCAGATGAGCTGAGAAGGCGCAATCGGTCGGCATTCGCCAATCGACTTCGAGCAACGCTCGATCGACCCAGACATCTACGACCTGTCGCGTGAACTGGCGTGCCGTGTGCTCGTCAATGCCTTGCGCCGCAAGCCCCCGATAAATGTCTCCAAGCGAGGAGCCTTCCCCTAACTTGCACCAGATGAATGCCCCTACTCGGTCGAGTTCAAAAATCTTCTGCCCCGCTTCGCTGAAGATCATTGGTCGACCATCCAACAGCGCGAATACTGCATCCGGAGCCGGTCTCAATACTATCTCTGCCGACGATCTTTCCAGCACGGCTTCCACCAATGTGAACCATTCTGCCTCGCCTGTACCGGCGAGGCGGCGACAGCCTCCGGGATGCGATGTTGTCGCGGCACCGGACAAGCGGACCCGCCGCCACCTGCGAGACTCAATCTAGCCCGGTCTGCGGCGCCTGCGATTTCGTTCACCCGAACACACGCCACCGGTCCGGCTCGTTTGGACATGTCAATCCGGCTGGTCATGCCGCGAGCTGACCGTCCTTGCCCCCGTCTTGAGGAGAAATGTTCAACCCCTGCTCTCCCATGAGGCTCGGCCTGGCGATCGACCGATGAGCATCCAATAGGTACCGATAAGCTTCGCGATCGGCACTCCGTTCTCTTAGAATGCGTTCCTTCTCGCCAATGCTGACCAATTCTGCGCGCATCTGAGCCAGCTGCAGCGTCTCCGAGGTGAGGTTGTACTCGTTAAGAATTAATTCCCACATTGTCTCCTCCAGCCGAAGAAACCTGGACGAGTGTACCTTACGTGATCGGCAGCAATTAACCAACGAGATTTGCAGATTTTGCTTATAATCAAAATTTGTTTCATATTTGAACCTCGGGCGAGCATTCAATACCGTGACAAAGCGCAACCACGTGCCGAACCGACTTGAGAATGGTGGCCTGCAGAAGCCTACGAGAAAAGGGACTGACGTTTTTCGGTAATGCATCGCGCCGCGCAAAAATAAATCAGCCGAGAGTCGTAAATCAGACCGACAAGGCGAGTTTTAATTTGCACAAATAATAAAAAAGAGAATAGTTAATGGACTGCACCGAGGGGAGTGACACCAGTGATGCGGTTGGCTGATCTGTCCGTCGAGAGGCAATTGATGGTTTTCTCGCAGGGGGAACGTTCGACACGAAGTCGCGGGTATTTCGACATGACGGTTATTAGGCGCCTCCCAGAAGCGTTCGGTTGAGGTCGGACATTATTCAGAGTTGCGGCGAAAGCCCGCAGCTATCCCAAGAATTCGCCAAGCAGGAATCCGGTCGGTTGGAGAAGCGTCGTCACGAGCAAGCTGCCCTTTTGCTCGAACAACGACCCCAGGTGCGATGCCCCCCAAGTCACCCGCACCGACGAGAGCGCACTCCAGCCGGCCGGCCCTTTTTCTCGACAAATACGTGTTTCAGGGAGGCTCGTATGGGCATGATCATGGTCAAATGTCCGCAATCCGGCCGCGCGATTCCGACCGGCATCAAATCCGATCGTGAGACTTTCCTGCGAAGCATCGTGTTTTTCGGCAATACTCTTTGTCCGGACTGTCGGGCCAATCACAACTGGTTTGCCCGCGAGGCCTGGGTCGAGGAGCCGATCGTCAGAACAGTAGAGGTAGCTCGTACAGCGCCAACGTGCTGATGCAAATGACGCGCGCGCTTCGGAGAGTGTGTTGATATTCCCCTTCCGATAGCGCGTTGCTGTTGCAATGCATTGCAACCATTTAGAATATTTTCGCGCATTGTCGTAAAACGAACCGACGCCCCCGGTGGCCATCGCTTAGACGTTGTTGGCACGTCGCCACAAATCCGAGCTTCCGTCACGAATTCGGCAAAGGCCTGTTTGGGGGTGTTGTAGTGAGTAGTGGGATTTCCAGCCTGGCTGTTCTGCGTGACACAAGAATCGAGCTCGTCAGCCTGCTGGCCCAATTGAGGCGGCTCCGCGAGAGAGTAAGAAGGGCGGAAGCACGGCGCTCGGGACAAAGACGACGATCATCGTCGGCATCGCGCGCCCGAGGCCGCCGAGCATGAGACATCGCACGCAAGGCATCCGCAGTTCAGGGGCAATTGTGACGACTATGCTCCCTGGAGTTGAAGGCCAGCATGGAATTGCAAGCGCTCTTCTGGATCCCCGTTAGTGTAGGACCGCTTCATCGATGCCCAACGGGCGTGGAGAACGATAACGAGCGACCGTATCGCCTCTTTCGTTCCCATTATGTTCTAGCTGGGTATGTCTGACCGACCCGCGAGCTGGCGCATGCCAAACCCGCAACTGACAACCGTCCTCGCCAGGCACCTCCCGAGACCTGAACGTGTGCAACCTCTACTCGATGACGAAGAACGTGGACGCGATCCGCCGCTTGTTTGGCGAGCTCAACAGCAGCGTCGGCAACTGAGCATGCCAGGCATTTTCCCGGATTACCCCGCCCCCAATCGTCCGCAACGTGCCCGACAGGCGTGGGATCATTGCGGCCGGCTCTCCGCTGAAACTCATCATTACTTAGGATGGGGGGTGAAATCTTGAGGGCAACGAGCAAGCCACACAGTGAGCTTGCGTTCACTTTCGACGGCTCTTGCACACTCGTATTCACCGCCACGGTGGGCAACCCGCCAGCGATTTGCAAATTGTGGTGCGCTCGGAGGGACTCGAACCCCCACGGTGTTACCCACTGCCACCTCAAGGCAGCGCGTCTACCAGTTCCGCCACGAGCGCTAGGAGATGCCGGCCTGAGGTCGTTCGGGCGGCCGGATCAGCGGCGCCGATCTAACAAATCCATCAGGGGGATACAAGCCTGCAAAAGCCCTGAATTCCACAAGCTTGGCAGGAAAAACGCCGCCCTCCTCCAGGAGATCGGCCTTATAGGATACCCAGGCCGCTACCGCTTGCCCGGTCCCGTGTGACCGGGAGCCTACCGCGTCCCCGGCGAGCGCGGCAGCATCTGCTTGACCTCGACCGCGATTCTGTTGCGGTCGACCAGCACAACGCCGGAGGCGACCGGCAGATTATTGGCGAGCACCTTGACTTCGTCGGCCTCAGTTGCGTCCAGCTCGATGATGGCGCCGCGGGAAAGACGTAATACTTGATGGATCGGCATCGTGGTCGTCCCGAGGACGACCATGAGATCCACGGTGACTTTGTCGAGAGTGGGCACTGTCAGGACCGCCGCAACTTGAGACTTGGGACTCTTCATTTGCTCCAGAGATGATCACCACGTTATGGTTAGCCAATGGTTAATTCCCCTGAAAGCCACCGCCAAGACCTCGATTTGACGTCGTTTTCCGCCGCAGGCGGCGAAGTCGTCGAATGGCGGATTTCGGATGCCCCGGTGCCCTATCCGGAGGCCGTGGCCGCCATGGAGGCGCGTGTCGCGGCGATCGCCGCGGGCGAGGCCCCTGAACTGGTCTGGCTGCTGGAACATCCCCCGCTCTACACCTCCGGCACCTCGGGCAAGGAATCGGACCTGCTCGATTCCCGATTCCCGACCTTCGCGACGGGGCGCGGCGGGCAGCTCACCTATCACGGGCCCGGCCAGCGCGTGGCCTACATCATGCTGGATCTCAAGCGCCGCCGGCCGGACGTGCGGGCCTATGTCGCGAGCCTGGAGGAGCTGATCCTGAAGACGCTCGCCGCCTTCAACGTCCGCGGCGAGCGGCGCGAGGACCGGGTCGGCGTCTGGGTCAGGCGGCCCGACAAGGGACCCGAGCACGAAGACAAGATCGCGGCGATCGGCGTCCGGCTGAAGCGCTGGGTCTCGTTTCACGGCATCGCCATCAATGTCGAGCCGGAGCTGTCGCATTTCGCCGGCATCGTGCCCTGCGGTGTCGTCGATCCCCGCTACGGCGTCACCTCGCTGGTCGATCTCGGCCAGCTCGTGACCATGGCCGATGTCGATATTGCGCTCCGGCAGGCGTTCGAGGAGCTGTTCGGGCCGACCCGCGCACTGCTGCCGGAAGCGGCAGTCTAATACTTTTTCTGTTTGAGCCGACCGCGCCGCTCTCCGCCCGTCGCGGAATCAGCTACGCTTCATTTCGGTGCCGCCCACGCCTCCCCCCTCCGCCGGGAAAGCAGACTTCATGCCGGGCGAGTTGATCATCGGCCGACTGTTCGAGCGCCAGGCATAAGGAGGGGTTGCGATCCATGCTCGCAATGGGAGGTTTTGACGATGAAACTGTCTGCGCCCATCTACCATCTGAAGCGCAAGGCCAGGCGCCTGTCTCGCGAGGCCGGCCTTCCGCTCCACGACGCGCTTGACCGCGTCGCTGCGAGGGAAGGGTTTTCCGCCTGGAGCATGCTTGCGGCCAAAGCAGCCGCACTGAGTCCCGCGAGCAAACTGTTCGCGCAATTCCGTCCGGGCGATTTGGTGCTGGTCGGGGCGCGTCCCGGCCAGGGCAAGACGTTGATGAGCCTCGGACTTGCCGTCGAAGCCATGAAGTCCGGCCATCGCGCCGCATTCTTCTCGCTCGAATATACCGAGAAGGATGTGCTGGAGCGTCTGCGGGTCATCGGCGTGGAGCCGGCACAGTTCGACAAGCTGTTCGAGGTGGATTGCTCCGACGGGATCAGCGCCGATTACGTCGTCAAGCAGATGGCAGCGGCGCCGCGCGGCACCTTCGTCGTGATCGACTACCTGCAGTTGCTCGATCAGAGGCGGGAAAACCCCGACCTGACGGTGCAGGTGCGCGCGCTGAAATCGTTCGCGCGCGACACGGGGCTGATCGTCGTCTTCATCTCGCAGATTGATCGATCCTATGATCCCGCAGCCAAGCCCTGCCCCGATCTCAGCGATGTCCGCTTGCCGAACCCGCTGGACCTGAAGCTGTTCGACAAGACATGCTTCATCAACAACGCCGAAGTGCAGTTCCGCGCAGCGAGCTGATGGCTTCGGGCCGCGGGTGAGATGGCTCACCCGCGGCCTCTCGCATCACGCCGCCTGCAGCGAGACCTCGAGCTTGCCGGCGATGTAGCGCCGCTCCTGAGACAGGCCGCCAAAGCCGTAGGCATCGCCCTTGACCTCGTCGACATGCAGGTAGGTCTCGGGATGCAGCGGCCCCAGGATCTCGGCCATGCGCTTGAACATGGCGGCGAGATAGGCCGCCTTCTCGTCCTTGGTGTTCGTGCCCTCGGTGACGTGGATGTCGATCCAGTAGCTGGCGAGCTTCTGCTCGGCGAGCGACTCGCCGCCGGCGAACCAGTCGCCCGCATCCAAGGACTTCACGATGATGGCGGTGACCTTGGGGTCCTTGTGCAGGATACTTGCGGTCAGCTCGGACACCGCGCTCGCGATATCGGCCTTCAGCGAGGGGGACTGGCGAGACGTGGTGTAGGACACGGTGATCAGGGGCATCGTCGTTCTCCTCGATATGCCGCGCAATGTGTGCGGCGTCGGTAAGAAACTAGACCTGCCGCCATCATTTTGGTATCTTATCACGACTGATACCAATGATAACGATTTGTAATGACAGCCCACACTCGACATCGCCACCGTCCAGACCTTCCTTCTGGTCGCCGACCTCCAGAGCTTCACGCGCACCGCCGAAGCGCTCGGCACGACGCAGGCCGCCGTCAGTCTCAAACTGCAGCGGCTGGAGACGTTGCTGGGCAAGCGCCTCGTCGAGCGCTCGCCGCGCGCAGTCCGCCTCACCGCCGATGGCGCCGCGTTCCTCGATCGCGCCCGCGCGCTGATGACGGCGCACGATCTCGCATTGGCGGGTGATGCACCGGCCGCGCAATCGCTCTCGCTCGGCATCTCCGATCACGCCGCTGGCCCCGAATTGGTGCCGCTACTCGAGCGCCTGCACGCGATGTCGTCGAACCTCACCCTCGCCGTCACCATCGGCTTCTCGCGCGAGATGCAGGATGCCTACGATGCGGGCGAGCTCGATGCGGTGATCGTGCGCCAGGAAGGCAGCCGCCGCGGCGGCGAGAAACTCGCTGAGGACGAGTTCGGCTGGTTCGCCGCACGCCGCCTCACGTTGCCGAAGGGCGAACCGTTGCCGCTCGCAACCCTCGCCCCGCCCTGCGGGGTGCGCGCCGTCGCCGTGCGCACGCTCGACAAGGCCGGCCTCCCCTGGCGCGAGCGCTTCGTCGGCGGCGGCGTCACCGCGGTGGTCGCGGCAGCACTCGCCGGGCTTGCCATTGCACCGTTGGCGCGGCGGATCGCGCCGCCCGGGCTGATCGATGTCGGACCTGCGCACAAGCTGCCGAAGCTCGGCAGCTCAAAGGTGATGCTGCATTCGAAGGTCAGCGATCCCGCGAAACTCGCCGCGCTGCGTGCGGTGGCCGCGACGTTCCGGAGCGTGGCGGCCGCCTGAAGTCTCACAAGATCGCCTCGAACGCGCTGCGCAGCGTCTCGTGCCGAAAGACAAAACCGCGGCTCAGCGCCTTGTTCGGCAGCACGCGCTGGCCGCCGAGCAGGAGCTCGTCGGCAAAGCCGCCGCCGATCCGGCGGAGCAGGCCGCCGGGAATGCGGAACAGGACGGGCCGGTGCAGGCGGCGGCCGAGCTCTTCCGTGAACTTTGCATTGGTGACCGGGATCGGCGCGGTGGCGTTGACGGGACCCGACAGGTCCGGCGTCGCGATCACATAGGCGATCAGGCGGATCAGATCGTCGCGCTCGATCCAGGACATCCATTGTCGCCCGGTGCCGAGCGGGCCGCCGAGGCCGAACTCGAATGGCGTCAGCATGCGCGTGACGAAGCCGCCTTCCGTACCGAGCACGAGGCCGATGCGCAAATACACCACGCGCACGCCGAGCTCCTCCGCCGGCCGCGCCGCTGTCTCCCACGCGGCGCACAGCTCGTGGCTGAAGCAGGCGTGAGATTTGGCCGATTCCGTCAGCACCTGGTCGGCCCAAAGGCCGTACCAGCCGATCGCCGAGCCGCTGATCAGCACCTCGGGCCTGCGCGCGAGCCGCGCGATCAGCTTGACGACCTCGCCGGTCGTGTCGATGCGCGAGCCGATGATCTTCGCGCGCTTCGCTTCGGTCCACAGGCCGTTGCCGATCGGCTCACCCGCGAGGTTGACGATGGCGTCGATCTGCGCGTCCGAGGTGAGCTGATCGAGGCTGGTGATCAGCGTCACCGGCGGCGGCAGCATCTCGGCTTTCGCGGGATTTCGGATCAGCGCGATGACGTGATGCCCTGCCCCGCTGAGGCTTGCGGCAAGCCGGCTGCCGATGAATCCGGTGGCGCCGGTGATGAGCACGGTCTTGCGGCCGGGCAGCTTTTCGACAAGCCCGGCTGCCGCCACGCTTCGCATGCGGCCGAGCCGCCGCATCGCCGCGAAATCCCTGAGGCCGCACAGTGCCGCGCCGACTGCGCAGGCGGTCGCGGCGATGCTGAGCAGGCCCTGATCAACGACGCTCACGCCGAAGGGCTGCATGGCCCAATCGATCAGGACGGGCATCAGCAGCACCAGGATGGCGCCGTAATTGATCGCAAGCAGCGTGTGATTGATGCGCTCGCTCGGCGGCAGCTTGCGGCTCAGATCCTCCTCGACAAAATCCATCAAGGTGATGACGATCTCGGCGACCAGCACCACGACGATCAACAGCGCCAGCACGCCGTGAACCTCGAGCCAGCCGAGCATCAGGAACAGCAGCGCATAGAGCATGTTGCGGATGCCGTGCAGCTTCAGCTCGAAGCGCTGCGACGGCCGCCAGGCCAGGCGCTCGGTGAATTCGTGGTGATAGAAGGTATCGAACACACCCATCGCGATCTGGATCGCGATGAGCGTCCACAACAGCGGCGTCATGATATGGCCTCCCTGAACAGGACGGATTGATGGATCAGCGCGCCGCGACGCGAGTGAGTGACATCGAGGGTGAAGCGGAAAGCGCCCTCGCCAAGATCTCGATGCGTCACGATCAGTTCGCCCGGCGTCAGCCAGCCCGGCAGCGGGAGCCACAGCCGTCCAAGCTGGAGGCCGTAGCCGGCGCTGCGAAAGATCAGCACCTGATCCTCGACCGCGATGCGCAGCGCCATCGACACGCCGAAGCCGACATATTCCTCAAGCCCGGTCGGACCGGCGAAGCGCTTGGCGGAATGGATCACCTGCGGAAAGCCGCGCTTGCGCGCGCAGATGCGCGTCCAGGTCTGGCCGCCGGTCGCGCCGTCCTCGGTGACCGTGACGATCATGGGCACACCGATATCGCGGCCGGTCGGCAACGGTCCGCCGATCAGGCGCGCGGCCTGCGCGAACCACCAGCCGAAATCGCTGAAGGCGAGCTCGTCGACCACGCCGACATAGACGATACTGTCGCCGTCGGCGACGCGTTTCGAGAAGCGGCGCCAGGTGGCGAGCGGCAAGCGGCCCCAATCCTCGTCCGACAGCAGCGTGCGGAAACGTCGGTCGTCGAGCAGTCTTACGTGAGCGGAGGTCGATGCGTTGGAGCCCGATAGTCTTGCCGACGTCATCGCAACCTCCTCGATGCTATTTGACCTTGCCGATCGGCAGCAGGTTGGCGATCTTCTCGCCAAGTCGCATCAAGGCGACCAGCCGCGGCCGCGGCACCTTCAGCATCTGCATGAACCAGTGGTCGGCGAGCTCGGAGAACGCGAGCATCTCCTTGAGGCGCTTGGCTGCAACGGGACTGATGCCGGGATCGTCCGTGGCATCGGACACGCAGGCGCGAAGCGCCGCGATCGCCGGGTCGATCTCCCGCTCCTTGCGCCGCGCCGCGATCCTCGCGGCGATCTCCCAGATGTCGGTCTCGGCCTCGTAGTGGTCGCGGCGGTCGCCCAGGATCGGCACCCGCCGGATCAGGTTCCAGGCGAGCAGCTCCTTCAGCGAGTTGGAGACGTTGGACCGTGCCATGCCGAGCGTCTCGGCGATGTCCTCGGCCGTCATCGGCGCCTCGGCGAGATAAAGCAGCCCATGAATCTGGCTGACCGAGCGGTTCACTCCCCACTCGTCCCCCATGTCGCCCCAGTGCAGGATGAAGCGCTCAACGGCCGCAGGGAGTTTCTTTTTTCCGGTTATTTCTGTCATAACAGAAATATCTGACGAACTTGCTTTCTTGTCAAGGACCCGCCTTGCATACGGTCCGTAAAGCTTGCCTAGAAATGTCCCACAGGGCGGGAACCATCTCGCGGATGCCGCGTTTGTTCCCGTCGAGGCGGGGTCCGGGAATGGTCGAAAAGTTCAGTCAACAGAGAGACCTGTTCGAGAGCGAGCGCAGTTTCCGGCTGTTGGTTGAGGGGGTTGCCGACTACGCGCTGTACATGCTCGACCCCAACGGGATCATCACCAGCTGGAACATCGGCGGCGAACGCATCAAGGGCTACCCCCCAGAGGAGATCCTCGGCCAGCATTTTTCCCGTTTCTACACCGAGACCGACCGCGCCAATGGCAAGCCCGCCCGGGCGCTCGGCATCGCGCGGGAAAAAGGCCGGTACGAGGAGGAAGGCTGGCGCGTCCGCAAGGACGGCACGTTCTTCTGGGCGAGCGTCGTGATCGACCCGATCTACGAGGACGGCAGGCTGATCGGCTTCGCCAAGATCACACGAGACATCACAGAGCGCCGCAATGCCCAGCTCAAGCTCGAGGCGATGCAGAAGCAGTTGGCCGAGTCGCAGAAATTCGATGCGCTCGGGCAGCTCACCGGCGGGGTCGCCCACGACTTCAACAATCTTCTGATGATCATCAGCGGCAGCCTTCACATCCTGAAGAAAGGCGCCGCCGACGACCCCAAGCTCGAGCGAGCCATCTCGGCGATCGACACCGCGACCAAGCGCGGCGCAGCGCTGACCAACCAGCTCCTCACCTTCGCGCGGCGGCAAAGCGTCAACCCGCAGGCGATTGATTTTAGCGAACGCATCGCAGCCATTCGCGAGGTGCTCGACGCGGGCGTCGGCAGCTCCGTGCGTCTCGCTTTCGAGATCGACTCCGGCACCTGGCCGATCAAGGCCGACGTCTCCGAGCTCGAGACCGCGCTGCTCAACCTCGTCATCAATGCGCGCGACGCGATGCCGGACGGCGGCACGGTGACGATAGGTGCGCGCAACCTCGTGCTGAACGAGGCGCCCCTCATCGGCGATTTCATCGCAATCGACGTCCGCGATACTGGGCTCGGAATTCCTTCCGACGTTCTCGACAAGATCTTCGAGCCGTTCTTCACGACCAAGCCGATCGGAAAAGGCACGGGCCTCGGCCTTTCGCAGGTCCACGGCTTCGCCCACCAGGCCGGCGGCACGGTGAAGGTCGCGAGCGAGCTCGGCCAGGGCACGACATTCACCATCGTCCTGCCGCGCGGCAACGCTATGCCGTCGCGGGAGGTACCGGAAGCGGCGTTCCGCGGCAGCGGCACGGTGCTGCTGGTCGAGGACAATCCCGATGTCGCGCTGGTCAGCATCGGTCTTCTGGAGCAGCTCGGCTACCGGGTGCGCCGTGTCGCCGATGCAGAAGCGGCATTGCGCGAGATCGAGAGCGATGGCGTCGACTTCGTGTTCTCGGACATTGTCATGCCCGGCAAGATGGACGGCCTCAGCCTCGCCCATCACCTCCGTCAGATCCGTCCCGGCCTGCCGATCCTGCTCGCCACCGGCTACAGCGAGGTCGCCGCCGGCGTCCGCGGCGATTTCCCGATTCTGCGCAAGCCTTATGAGATCCACGAGCTGAGCGAGGCGATCGCGAAATTGCCGAGGTGACGGCTTCTTCATCTCTCCCCGCTTGCGGGGAGAGCGCGATATATCTACACCGTCGGCAGCACCGAAAACGCTTCCCCTGCCCTGCGCAAATTCAGCTCATCCACGCTTGCCGTCTCGCTGGTGACACTGTCGACGCGCGAGGACGGAGGGCCGTGGCGGCACAGCGCGACCATGTCGGCAACGTGCGTCGGGGCGCCAGCGAACAGCGCTTCCACGCTGCCGTCCCGGCGGTTGCGGACCCAGCCTTCGAGGGCATACGCGATGGCCTGAGACTCCACCCAGGCTCGATAACCGACGCCCTGCACGCGGCCGCGGATCATGACCTGGAGAATCGCCCGACTCATGTCTTCTTCCATCCGAGCAAATCGGAGCTGCGCGCCTTGACCGCGGCCTCGCGCGTAACGCGCGCCATCAGCTCCGACGATGCCAGGCCCTTGAGGCTTTTTGGCGCCATGCCCTCGCGCAACGCCTTCTGCGTCTCGTAGACGGCTTGCGTCGCGGCGGCGATCGGTGCATGGCCCTGCAGCGCGATGCGCACGCGTTGACTCGCAAGATAATCGAGCCCGCCCAATTCCTCAGACGCGCCGCCGAGCACGATCGGCAGCCGCGTGGCGGAGACGATGGCCTCGAGCTCGGCGCGCGACTTGATGCCGGTGAAAAACAGCGCATCGACGCCGGCGGCCTCATAAGCCTGGGCGCGGCGCACCGCATCCTCGATCGAGGTGATCGCGGCTGCGCCTGTGCGGCCCATGATGACCAGCGAGGGATCGCTGCGGCCGCCAAGCGCCGCCTCCATCTTGCCGACGCCCTCCTCCAGCGAGATCAGCTGCGCCTTCGTCGCACCGAATGCGGCCGGCAACAGCGTGTCCTCGATGGTGAGGCCGGCCGCGCCCGACGTCTCCAGCTCCTGCACCGTGCGGCGCACGTTCAGCGCATTGCCATAGCCGTGATCGGCGTCGACGAGCACAGGCAGCGCCGAGGCCCGCGACATCCGCCGCATCTGCTCGGCAAACTCGGTGAGCGTGATCAGCGTGACATCGGGATCGCCGAGCACGGCGAGCGAAGCCACCGATCCGCCGAACATGCCAAGCGGAAAGCCGAGATCCTCGGCAATGCGGATCGAGATCGCGTCATAGACCGAGCCGGGATGGACGCACGTCCCGCCCGACAGGATCGATCGCAGTTTCTCGCGGCGGGAACGAAAGGCCATGGTTGCCCTCCCAATATTGCGACGCAGCCGCAACGTACTCCGTCATTGCGAGCGCAGCGAAGCAATCCAGTGTCTTTCCGCAGAGGCAGTCTGGATTGCTTCGCTGCGCTCGCAATGACGGTGAGCTTGGGGCCCGGCAAGACCCCCACTCACATCTTTTATCTTACGCAAACTCCAGGATCAGCGCGTCCACCGCGAGTGTCGCGCCGGCGCTGGCGTGGATCTTCTTCACGGTTCCGTCCTGTTCGGCGCGCAGCACGTTCTGCATCTTCATGGCTTCGACCACCGCCAAGGTCTCGCCGGCCTTGACCTCCTGCCCCTCGCTGACCGCGATCGAGACGACGAGGCCCGGCATCGGGCAGAGCAGCTTCTTGCCGCTGTCGGAGGCCGTCGTTACCGGCATCAGCCGCGCGGAGGCCGCCTCGGCCTCGGTCCAGACATAGACCGGCACCTCGACGCCCTGATGCGCAAGGCGAATGCCGTTGGCGATCGGCCGAGCCTGGACCGCGACGAACTGCCCGTCGATGGTGCCCTGCCAGACCGGATCGCCCGGCTTCCACGGCGACTGCAACAGATGCGTGTTGCCGGCCTTGCCGTCGGCGTCGATGAAGCGGATCGCGATCGCCTCGCCTTCGCGCGCGACCTCGAGCAGGATCTCCTGGCGCTCGAGCCAGACCGCGCGACGCCGCTCGCGCTGCACGACGCGGCCGCCCATCTGGCCGGAGATCTGCCGCTTGCGCGCTCCGAGCACGTGATCGATCGCGGCGCCGACCGCGGCGATGCGACGCGCGACCTCGCCCTCGGGCACACGCACCGCAAAACCCTTGGGGAATTCCTCGGCGATGAAGCCGGTCGAGAGCCGTCCCTCGCGCCAGCGCGGATGATGCATCAAGGCCGACAGGAACGGGATGTTGTGGCGGATGCCATCGACATAGAACGAGTCCAGTGCAGTCGCCTGCGCCTCGATCGCCGCCGCGCGCGAGGGCGCATGGGTGACGAGCTTGGCGATCATCGGATCGTAATGGATCGAGATCTCGCCGCCCTCCTGCACGCCGGTATCGTTGCGGATGGTGATGCCGTCGTGGCTCGCTTCCGCCGGCGGACGATATTTCACCAGGCGCCCGATCGAGGGCAGGAAGTTGCGGAACGGATCTTCGGCGTAGAGGCGCGATTCCACCGCCCAGCCGGTCAGCGTGACGTCCTTCTGCGCGATGGCGAGCTTCTCGCCGCTCGCGACGCGGATCATCTGCTCGACGAGATCGATGCCGGTGACGAGCTCGGTGACGGGATGCTCGACCTGGAGGCGCGTATTCATCTCCAGGAAGTAGAAGCTCTTGTCCTGGCCTGCGACGAACTCGACCGTGCCGGCGGAATCGTAGTTCACGGCCTTGGCCAGCGCGACCGCCTGCTCGCCCATCTTGCGGCGGGTCGCCTCGTCCAGCAGCGGCGACGGCGCTTCCTCGATGACCTTCTGGTTGCGGCGCTGGATCGAGCATTCGCGCTCGCCGAGATAGATCACGTTGCCGTGCTTGTCGCCCAGCACCTGGATCTCGATGTGGCGGGGATCGACGATGAACTTTTCGACGAAGACGCGGTCGTCGCCGAACGAGGCCTTTGCCTCCGCCTTGGCGAGGTTGAAGCCCTCGGCAACCTCGGCTTTGGAATGGGCGATGCGCATGCCCTTGCCGCCGCCGCCGGCGGAGGCCTTGATCATGACGGGGTAGCCGATCTCGTCGGCGATCCGCACCGCGTGCTTGTCGTCCTCGATGACGCCGAGATAGCCCGGCACGGTCGAGACTTTTGCTTTTGCGGCGGCCTTCTTGGACTCGATCTTGTCGCCCATTGCGGCGATCGCACCGGGATTCGGGCCGATGAAAACGATTCCTGCGGCTTCCAGCGCGCGCGGAAACGCCTCGCGCTCGGACAGGAAGCCGTAGCCGGGATGCACAGCCTCGGCACCCGTCTTCCGGCAGGCCTCCACGATCTTCTCGATCACCAGGTAGCTCTCGGCCGCGGCCGGCGGGCCGATCAGCACCGCCTCATCGGCCATCTCGACGTGGAGGGCATCGCGGTCGGCCTCGGAATAGACCGCGACCGTCTGAATTCCCATCTTGCGGGCAGTCTTGATGACCCGGCAGGCGATTTCGCCGCGATTGGCGATCAGAATGCGTTTGAACATGCTTTTCTTGAGTCTCGACCTTGGGCGGGACCCTTCCCTGGCCGTTGGGGCCTTTGGGAGGGGCCGTGTGGCTCCCGTGGTACATCAAAATGGGCCGGAGGCAACGGTCTAAATCGGGCCGTCTTTGGCGTACCAGCGCAAGACCGAAATGGGCCCGGCGCGCCTGCCGTGCGGCATCCCTAGGACTTTCCGGCCTTGGCCGCGTCCCGGACCAGGTCATGAATGAAGCCCAACTTGCCGACCACCGCGGGCGACAGGATGAAGGGATAGAGGTCGCGCAGGCCCATGGCGCGGTTGACGCTGTTCATGGCGAAGGTGAAGGGCAGCCATGCGTTGACCAGCGCCTCGACATCCCTGGCCTCGTACGGGTTGAAGCGGATGCGCGCCGTCAGCTCCCCGTCGCGGTCGACCTTGGGACGCACCTCCATGCCGAACTCGGCGGCCATTTCGAGGGCATCGACGATGTGGAGGTAGTGCGCCCAGGTTTCGGCGAAATCCTCCCAAGGGTGGGTCGTGGCATAGGCCGAGACGTAGTTCTGCTGCCAGTCCGGCGGCGCGCCCTCGGCATAATGGCGCTGCAGGGCCTGGCCGTAATCGGCGCTATCGTCGCCGAAGACGGCGCGGCACTGGTCGAGCTTGCCGCCATCGCGCACCAGCACATCCCAGAAGTAATGTCCGACCTCGTGGCGAAAGTGCCCAAGCAGCGTCCGGTACGGCTCGCCCATCTCGAGCCGGCGCCGCTCGCGCTCGATGTCGTCGGCCTCGGTCAGCGCGATCGTGATCAGGCCGTTGTCATGGCCGGTCATGACCTTCTCGCCGCTGTGCGGATCGTCGGCGAGGAAGTTGAAGATCAGGCCATGTTCGGGATTGTCCTGGCGGGTCTGGAGCGGCAGCTTCCAGCGGATCAGGGAATAGAACAGCCGGTGCTTGGCCACCTCCAGCTCGCGCCAGCCGGCGAGCTGCGCCGGATCCGAAAGGTTCGGCACGGTCCCGTTGTGGCGGCAGGCGCGGCAATAGCCGGTGCTATCGCCTGCGTCGGTCAGCCAGTTGCAGGCGTCGTACTCGGCATTCCGGCACAGCATCCGGCTCTCACTCTTGTCGGCGAGGATGGTCCAGGCGTCTCCGTCGGCCTCGATCGCCGACATCGTCTCCTTCTCTGGCAGGAAGGCGATCCGATGGCCGCAGCGTTCGCAGGCGCGGTTCTCGAAATAGAGGACGTTGCCGCAGGCCTGGCAGATAAAGAGCTTCAAGATTTAGCCTCGTGGGAAAGGAAAGCCTATGAGCGCGCTGGCACCTCGCGACGACGCCTCAATCCGCCGATCGTTCCAGTATTCGGAACAAATCGCCAGACCGAACGTTACCACCGCGTACTTCTCTGCGTTCAGGCGCGCGCCCCCATTTCCCGGCACCACCTGCCCTCTAAACAATGGCCATCACGCTCCGTCTGTGTGAATATCGGTCCGGCACGTGCGCACCTGCATGACAACGGCCGATGCCTTGAACGAACCCTTGCCCGAGACCATCGCCGCCGAAAGGCTGCGCCAGCACCTCGAAGACGTCGCGCGCGAGCGCGACAATGCCTATCGCGCGCTGCAGGAGCGCGAGGCCGAGCTGGCGCGCATCCAGCGCATCGGCAAGGTCGGCGGCGTCGAGGTCGATTTCCGCGAAGGCTTCAAGAACCGGCGTTCGCCCGAATATCTGATGATCCACGGCCTTCCGCCGGAAGCCGCCGAGGAGTCGCACGAGGATTGGGTCAACCGTATCCATCCCGACGACCGCGACGCCACTGTCAAGCATTTCTTCGAAGCGCTCGCCGGAGCGAGCGAGGACTATAGCGCCGAATACCGCATCATCCGCCCCAGCGACAGCGAGACCCGCTGGATCCGGGTCGTCGCAAAGATCGAGCGCGACAAGGACGGCCGCGCCATCCGGCTCGTCGGCGCTCATATCGACATGACCGATCAGGCGCTGGCGCGCGAGACGCTGCGCGAAAGCGAGGAGCGCTTCCGGCTGATCGCCGACAGCGCGCCGGTGCCGATCTGGGTCACCAAGCTCGACCGCAAGCGGTCCTTCGCCAACCAGGCCTATGTCGATTTCGTCGGCCTGCCCTACGACCAGGCCATCGACTTCGACTGGCGCAAGGTGCTGCATCCCGACGACCTGCCGCACGTGCTGCAGCAATCCGTCCAGGGTGAAGCGTCCCTCAAACCCTTCGTGCTGGAAGCGCGCTACAAGAACGCCAGCGGCGAATGGCGCTGGCTCCGCTCGGAATCGCAGCCGCGCTGGGATGCGACCGGCAAGCATATCGGCTTCATCGGCGTCGCCCACGACGTCACCGTCGCCAAGCAGGCCGAGATCGATCTCCGGCGGCTGAACGAGACGCTGGAAGAGCGCATCGCCGAGCGCACCGCCGAGCTCGAAGCCAACGAGGCGCGGCTGCGCGCGATCCTGGAGACGAGCAATCAGTATCAGGGCCTGGTCAATCTCGAGGGCCAGCTGGTCTACGCCAACAAGACCGCGCTCGCCGGCATCAAGGCGAATTCCGCGGACGTGGTCGGAAAGCCGTTCTGGGACACACCCTGGTTCACCGGCACGGAGGGCATGAGTGCCGCCGTGCGCGAGGCCTTCGACACCGTGCTCAAGGGCGAACCCGTGCGGCTGGAGATGCGCCTGCGCCTTCCGATCGGCGAGCGCGATTTCGACTTCGGCATGCGTCCCGTGCTCGACCGCCAGGGCAACATCACCGGCGCCGTGCCCGAGGCGGTGGACATCACCGAGCGGCGCCGCGGCGAGGAAGCGCTGCGGCAGTCGCAGAAGATGGAGGCGATCGGCCAGCTCACCGGTGGCGTCGCTCACGACTTCAACAATCTTCTCACCATCATCCGCTCTGCGACCGATTTCCTGCGCCGCCGCGAGCTGCCGGAGGAGCGCCGCCGACGCTACGTCGATGCCATCTCAGACACGGTCGAGCGCGCCTCCAAGCTGACCGCGCAGCTTCTGGCCTTCGCGCGCCGGCAACCGCTGAAGCCGCAGATCTTCAACGTCGGCAGCCAGGTCGAGGGCGTGGCGCAGCTGGTGCGGCCGCTGGTCGGCGCCCGCATCGAGATCGCCGTGGAGGTTCGGGACACCGGTTGCTTCACGGTGGCCGACATCGCCCAGTTCGAGACCGCGCTGATCAATCTCGCCATCAACGCCCGCGATGCCATGGACGGCGAAGGCCGCCTCACCATCGCCGTGCGCAAGGTCTCGGGAATACCGAGCCTGCGCGCACAATCGGCGCGCCGCGGCGACTATGTCGCGATCTCCGTTACCGACACCGGCAGCGGCATCGCGCCGGAACATCTCGAACAGATCTTCGAGCCGTTCTTCACCACCAAGGAGGTCGGCAAGGGCACCGGCCTCGGGCTCAGCCAGGCCTTCGGCTTCGCAAAGCAGTCCGAGGGCGACATTGCGGTGACGAGCACGCAAGGTGAAGGTGCCACCTTCACCATCTACCTGCCGCAGGCGCAAAGCCCCACCACGGAGAAGGAAGCAGCGGCCCTGAGCCACGAGGCGGCCACGACCGGGCGTGGTTATCGCGTGCTCGTGGTCGAGGACGACGACGAGGTCGGCCGCTTCTCCACCGAGCTCCTGGAGGATCTCGGCTATGTCGTGCGCCGCGTCGCCAATGCCAACGCGGCGCTGGCGATCCTGGGCGAGAACGAATTTGCCGTCGACCTCGTGTTCTCCGACGTCATCATGCCCGGCATGAACGGGGTCGAGCTCGCCGGCATCATCCGCGAGCGCTATCCGGGCCTGCCCGTGGTGCTCACTTCCGGCTACAGCAACGTGCTGGCCGAGAACGCCCACCGCGGATTCGAGCTGATCCAGAAGCCGTATTCGGTGGAATCGCTCTCGCGCATCCTGCGCAAGGCAATCATGGAGAAGCTGTCAGTCGCAAGGTGAGTGTCACATTCGCGAGAAGCAGCCACGAATTCCAGTCCGTTGCCGCGGCAAGACTCTAGGGGAAGACAGCCGTTCCCGCATCGGTTATCGATGCCGAATGACTGACCGAACCTCAAGGAATGAACGTGCCGTCTGACGCCATCTGGGCCTGGAGCATCATCTTCGTCGCGACCGCCTGCGTCATCATCCGGCCGTTTCGCCTGCCCGAGGCGATCTGGGCCGCGATCGGCGCGAGCGCCCTGGTGCTATCAGGCTTGCTGCCTTGGCAGGACGCGCTTCTCGGCATCGAGAAAGGCCTCGACGTCTATCTCTTCCTGATCGGCATGATGCTGATCGCCGAGCTGGCGCGGCTCGAAGGCCTGTTCGATTATCTGGCCGCGCTCGCGGTGGAATACGCACGCGGCTCGCCGCAGCGGCTGTTTCTTCTTATCTATCTCGTCGGCACGCTCGTGACCGTGCTGCTTTCCAACGATGCTACCGCGATCGTGCTGACGCCGGCCGTCTATGCCGCGACGCGCGCGGCCGGCGCGAAGCCGCTGCCTTATCTGTTCGTCTGCGCCTTCATCGCCAATGCCGCGAGTTTCGTCCTGCCGATCTCCAACCCCGCCAACCTCGTCGTGTTCGGCGCGCGCATGCCGCACCTGACGGAATGGCTACGCCTGTTCGCCTTGCCCTCGGCGGCGTCGATCCTGCTGACCTACATCGTGCTGCGCCTGACCCAGCACCACGCGCTGAAGGAAGAGACGATCGCGCGCAGCGTGCCGCATCCCAAGCTCGGCCGCGGCGGCAAGCTCACCGCAATAGGCATCGTCGCGATCGGCATCGTGCTGGTCACGGCGTCAGCGCTCGACAAGCAGCTCGGCCTGCCGACCTTTATCTGCGGCGGCGTGACGGCCGCGATCGTGCTGCTGCTCAGCCGGCAATCACCCTTGCCCGTGCTGCGCGGGGTGTCCTGGAGCGTGTTGCCGCTCGTCGGCGGGCTCTTCGTCATGGTGGAGGCGTTGATCAAGACCGGCGTGATCGCGCAGCTCAACGCGTTGCTGCACCAGGCGGTAGCTCAATCGGTCCCGCAGGCGGCCTGGAGCGTGGGCATTGCCACCGCGCTCGCCGACAACATCGCCAACAATCTTCCGGTCGGCCTCGTCGCCGGCTCGGTTGCCGCCGGCGATCATCTGCCGGTGCCCGTCGTCAGCGCGATCCTGATTGGCGTCGATCTCGGCCCCAATCTGTCGGTCACCGGCTCGCTCGCCACCATCCTCTGGCTGGTCGCGCTCCGCCGCGAGAAAATCGAGGTCGGCGCCTGGCCGTTCCTCAAGCTCGGCCTGCTGGTGACGCCGCCGGCCCTGATCGCGGCGTTAGCCGCCGCGATCAGATAGCGCTCATCGTCAGTCGTTCTCGTAGCCGTAGACTTCCGGCAGGATGAAGATCGCGGCAAGCAGGCCTACCAGCGGGAAGATCGCGACCATCAGCGTGGCGTTCGCCTGCCCGATCGCGGCAAACACCGTTGGGAACAGGAAGATCGCCAGGAACGACGGCAGCTTCACGAACATGTAGGCGAAGCCGCTTGCGGTGCCCCGATATCGCGGACGGGCGACCATGGTCGGGATCGTCATGCAGTTCGACGCATCCCAATAATGGCCCCAGAGCATGCCGGCGGCGGCGAACGGCAGCAGGATCTTGTTGTCGGTGTAGAGCGCGAAGGCCGCGACCAGCAGCGAAACCAGCACGATGCCGAAGCCGGCGATGGCGATGCCACGATGGCCGATCTTCGGCGTCAGCAAGGGTCCGACCCAGCCCGACAGGGCGGCGAAAGAGAACAGCGCCATCGTCACCACATTGATGCCAAGCACGCTCGATACGCCGACCATCACAAACAGCACCGGCAGATAGAATGCGAAGGTCGAGAACTCGCTCGCCTGGGCGAAACAGGCGATCCAGCCATAAAGGGTGGCGCGCCAGCGAATCGGATCCTTCCTGAGGTCAGCGAGGAATGCGCGCGTGCTGGTCTTGGGAACCTCGACGTCCCGATCCGGCAGCATGTCGAGATTGTCGTTGAACATCTCGCGCGCGACCTGCTTGGCCTCGCGGTAGCGCCCCTTTTGCACCAGCCACACCGCCGTCTCCGGCACGTCGTGACGCATGATCAGGATGATCAGTGCCGGCACCGCACCGAGACCGAGCGTCACGCGCCACAGCATCTCGTGGTTCATGTCGACCAGCAGGAAGATCACGATGACGCCGATGGTGAGAACTTCACCGACGGCGAACATGAACTGCCAGCGGTTGCCCATGACCTCGCGCTCGCCCTTGGCCATGGATTCCATGATGTAGGTGTAGCCGGTCGAGATGTCGGAGCCGAGTGGAATGCCGAGCAGGAAGCGGATCACGACGAGCCAGCCGACGCTGGGTACGAAGGCCTGCGCCAGCGCCAGCACGATGAACAGCACCATCGTCACGAGGAACATCACGCGGCGGCCGATCTTGTCGGACAGCCAACCGCCGAGCAGCGCGCCGATCAGGGCACCGCCCTGCGTGCCCGCGGCGGCGAGGCCGAGCATCAGTGGATCGGGATTGTACTGCTCCTTGATGAAGATCAGCACGAAGGCGATCGAATAGAGGTCCCAGGCCTCGACCAGGATCGAGGCCATCATCAGCCAACCGACCTTGTTGCCTTTGGGACTGTAGTTCGTGATGAGGTAGCGGACCGCGGCTTCGCTCGCGGTCGCCTGTGGCATCGCCATCGTTGACATTCTTCTTCCTTTTCTTCAGAACTCTCTAAAGCGCGATGACATCAGGATCTCATCACGCTTTAGCTTGTTGTCTTGCGCATGATCTCTTCGGAGAACCGTCTCACACTTTTCCGGATCATGCTCTACGCGCCGAGCAGCGGCTCGATGCTGCAATCGAGCAGGCGCGGATCGATCCCCGCCTCCATGCCCGTAAACATCTCGCCCATGTAGTCGATCAACGCGTCGCTCGCCTTCACCGCCTCCTCGACGCGGCGGTTGGCAACGGCTGCAAGAATGGCGAGATGATGATCGATCGTGCCTGACAGATCCGCCTGCCCCGGCATGAAGCGATGATGGATGTAGCCGATGCGCCGATACAGCGTGTGCAGCGGCCGCAGCGTATGCACCAGGAAAGGTTCGCCGGCGGCCTCCAGCACCAGCGCATCGATGCGGCGGTCGATATGATTGAATTCGTCGAGCGTCAGGCTGGCGCGGCGCTCGCGCAGCAGGCGCTCGATGTGCAGCGCCTGATTGCGATGCGACAGGCTGGCACGATCGGCCGCGAGGCGGATCACGAAGCGCTCCATGTCGCGGCGTAAGGCCAGCAGCATGCGCTCGCGCGCCAGATCGATCGGCGCAATGTGCAGGCCGTGACGCGGCCGGATGATGATGAGGGTGTCGGCGGAGAGACGATTGACGGCGTGATGCACCGGCGTGCGGCCGAAACCGGTGATTTGCTGCAATTCCAGCATCGTCATGAATTGTCCGGGCTTGAGCTCGCAATGAACGAGCAGCTCCTCGATCCTCTGATAAGCCAGCTCGAAGAAGTTGAGACGGTTGCGCCGGGAGGGCCTGCCCTCCCCGTCGTCGTGTCTCACCACCGCGAGTGCGCGCTTGCGCCGTGCCATGCCGTCCTCTCCCGTCAGCCCGCGCTCTCGTTGCTGGGTGGCGCCTTGTTTGTGGCACCCTTAAAACATGTTGTGATATATTACAAGCAAGCGTAAGAACTCGGCACGACCTGCAGCATGCTGCAGCGCAAAATGAGACGTCGGGTGCGAAGCGCCGTTCGATGGGAGGATACTTGCCGTGAAGATCACGTCGATCGAGACATTGCGCACCGAGGAATTTTCCAACGTCATCTGGGTCCGCATCCACACCGACACTGGTCTGATCGGTCTCGGCGAAACCTTCTATGGCGCCGGCGCGGTCGAAGCTCAGATCCACGACACCTTTGCCGGCCGCCTGCTCGGCCGCAATCCCCTGCACATCGAAGCGATCCATCGCGACATGCTGAATCTGCCGATGGCGCAGTCCTCGACCGGCGTCGAATACCGCGCGGCATCAGCGATCGACATCGCGCTGTGGGATCTATTCGGCAAGGTCTGCGGTCAGCCGGTGCACCAGATGCTCGGGGGCCTCTGCCGCGACAAGCAGCGCATCTACAACACCTGCGCCGGCACGCAATATGTGCGCTCGACCAATATCAGCCCGGTGGCCAATTGGAATCTCGGCGCCTCCAAGGGGCCCTATGAAGATCTCGACGGCTTCATGAACCATGCCGATGCGCTCGCCGAAAGCCTGCTCGAAAGCGGCATCTCGGCGATGAAGATCTGGCCGTTCGATCCCGCCGCGCAGGAGAACAAGGGCCTCTACATCACCGCCGCACAGATGAAGCAGGCGATTGAGCCGTTCGAGAAGATCCGCAAAGCCGTCGGCGACAAGATGGAGATCATGGTCGAGCTCCATTCGCTCTGGAATCTACCGACCGCCAAGCAGATCGCCCGTGCGCTCGAGCCCTACAAGCCGACCTGGTACGAGGACCCGATCCGGATGAACTCGCCGCAGGCGCTGGCCGAATATGCCCGCTCGACCGACGTCTGGGTCTGCGCCAGCGAGACGCTGGGCTCGCGCTTCCCCTACAAGGACATGCTCGACCGCGACGCCATGCATGTGGTGATGGCCGATCTGTGCTGGACCGGCGGTCTCACCGAAGGCCGCAAGATCGCGGCAATGGCCGAGACCTATCACCGGCCTTTTGCTCCTCATGACTGTATTGGCCCGATCGGCTTCATCGCGGCCATCCACATGTCGTTCAGCCAGCCCAACACCCTGATCCAGGAATCAGTGCGCGCCTTCTACAAGGGCTGGTACAATGAGCTCGTCACCACGATGCCCACCATCAAGGACGGCTATGTCTTCCCGATGGAAGGTCCCGGCCTGGGCGTCGACCTCCTGCCTGCCGTCTTCGAGCGCACCGATCTCACCGTGCGCCGCTCCAACGTCTGAGGAATTTTGAGATGAGCACGTCCCTCTTCGATCTCTCCGGCCGCACGGCGCTCGTGACCGGCTCGTCCCGCGGCCTCGGTCGCGCCATCGCCGAAGGCATGGCCAAGGCCGGCGCGAAGATCATCATCAACGGCGTCGATCCCAAGCGCGTCGAGCAGGCCGTCGCCGAGTTTCGCGCCGCCGGCCATCAGGCCGAAGGCGCTGCCTTTGACGTCACTGATGAGCCCGCAATCGTCGCCGCCTTCAACGAGTTCGACAGGCAAGGCCTCGCCGTCGACATCCTCGTCAACAATGCCGGCATCCAGCATCGCAAGCCGCTGGTGGAGTTCACCACCGACGAATGGCGCAAGGTGATCGAGACCAACCTCACCAGCGCCTTCGTGATCGGCCGCGAGGCGGCCAAGCGCATGATCCCGCGCAAGCACGGCAAGATCATCAATATCGGCTCGCTCGGCAGCGAGCTCGCCCGCCCCACCATTGCGCCCTACACCGCGGCCAAGGGCGGCATCAAGAACCTGACCCGTTCGATGGCGGTGGAATGGGCCCAGCACGGCATCCAGGCCAATGCGATCGGCCCCGGCTACATGCTCACGGACATGAACGAGGCGCTGGTCAACAACGCCGATTTCAATACCTGGCTGATGGGCCGCATTCCCTCCAAGCGCTGGGGCAAGCCGGATGAGCTGGTGGGCGCCGCCATCTTCCTCGCCTCGGATGCGTCGACCTACGTCAACGGCCAGATCATCTATGTCGATGGCGGCATGATCGCCGCGATGTGATCGCCAAGACCACGAAGGAGCAAGCCATGCGCGCCGTCGTCATTCACGCCCCGAAGGATCTGCGGATCGACAATTATGCCGATCCCGCCCCCGGCCCTGGCGAGGTCCGCGTCAAGATCGCCAATGGCGGGATCTGCGGCTCCGATCTGCACTACTATCATCACGGCGGCTTCGGTGTCGTGCGGATTCAGCAACCGATGGCCCTGGGTCACGAGATCGCCGGCGTCGTCGCTGACGTCGGTGACGGCGTCGCCAATGTCAGGCCGGGCACGCGCGTCGCGGTCAACCCGAGCAAACCGTGCGGGGCTTGCCTGCATTGCCAGGAAGGCATGCGCAACCAGTGCCTCGACATGCGCTTCCTCGGCAGCGCGATGCGCTTTCCCCATGTGCAGGGCGGCTTTCGCGAGTTCATCACGGTCGACGCGACGCAGGCCGTGCCGATCTCGGACAAGCTGTCGCTGGCGGAAGCCGCGGTCGCCGAGCCGCTTGCGGTGTGCCTGCATGCCGGCAAGCAGGCCGGTCCCCTGCTCGGCAAGCGCGTGCTGATCACCGGCTGCGGTCCGATTGGCGCGCTGATGATTTTGGTCTCGCGCTTCGGCGGCGCGTCGGAGATTGTTGTCACCGATGTGGCCGACGCCCCGCTCGCGGTCGCGAAAAAGCTCGGCGCCACGCATGCCATCAACGTCGCGACCAATGCCACTGCGCTCGATCCCTGGCGCGCCGGCAAGGGCGTGTTCGACACGCTGTTCGAGGCCTCCGGCAACCAGGCCGCGCTTCGCACCGCGCTCGACGTGCTGAGGCCCGGCGCGACGCTGGTGCAACTCGGCCTGGGCGGCGAGATGACGCTGCCGATCAACACGATCGTCGCTAAGGAATTGCAGCTGCGCGGCACGTTCCGCTTCGATCCCGAATTCGAGCTCGCGGTGCGCCTGATGGGCGACGGCCTGATCGACGTCAAGCCGTTGATCACGGCCACCATGCCGTTCGAGAATGCGGCCGCGGCCTTCGAGCTCGCCAGCGACCGCGCGCAGTCGATGAAGGTCCAGCTTACCTTCTAGGCGCGTCGTTGGCCTGTTGCCCCTCGATCAGCCGGTCGGTGACCAGCCGCACGGCCCCGCGCTTCCAGGAATAGTCGGCGCCCATGCGTAGTCCGCTGTCGCCACGCGCCAGCACCGCGCCGGTCCTGGCATCGCGCACCTGGAAGCCCAGCGTGTATTCGGTGCGGCTGACGCGGCGCACCACGCCGATCAGTGATTGGTCCGCGCCGAGCTTGCGCGCAATGGAGACCTCGCAGCCGCCGCAATCCCGCAAAGCGCCGGCCTTCCCCGCCTCTGCGCCGACCTCGACGATGCGGTAACGGCCGGATTGGCCGAGCGCCTCGCGCACACCGCCAGTGACCTCCGCGAGATATGGCGCATCCGACGCACCGGACGTCCCCGCTGAGGCGGCCGTCATGTCCTCGAGCTCGAAATCGAACACGGCAAGCGCGACCGGCGCAGGCGTGCCGAGCGCGGCCATGACCTCGCGAGACACGAACATCTGGGCGCGCTCCCATGCCTCGTCATTGTCGCCGCGGAAGCTGTAGAGCTTGTCCAGCACAAGCGTCTTGGCGCCGACGTCGATAACGGCGACCTTGGCCCATTGCACCAGCGTGCTCGTCTTCTGAATGCCGCCGACCACCTTGAACACCGCTCCGTCTTGGACGGATCGCACCAAGCGGTAGCGCTGGTCTGCCTCGATGTCCCTTCGAAGCGCGGCCATGAACGCCGCCAGCCGCCGCTCGTGGGCCGCGGTCTGGTCGGTCGGCTCGCCCGAAGTGTCGGTGTAGCTGAAATCGTCCATGGCGACGCCGATGGCGGCCTGCGCAGCGAGGGGCGAGCAAGAGAGGACGAGGAGGAGACAGGCGGAGAGAACAAGGCGGCAGCGGTGCATGAACGAACCTCGTGGATGGGACGAAAATCTGGACGGGCCGCCTCAGGCCCCGCAGCTGCCACGATCCCGACCAATGCCGGGAAATTTTCACGACATTGCGGTGCGGCAAGTCGGGAACGCTTCCCGCCGCCGGCGTTCTGCCCTTTAATGAGGCGCGACAAGCCCGTTCGCACCAGGTGCAAGCCGATGTGGAATCGCCCGAGATTCGATCTCAAGGTCCGTCTGACGCTGCGCGTGGCGGCGATATCGGCTGCCTGCTTCGCCGTGATATCGACCTATTTCCTCGTCACCGCCGATAGCGCCGCGCATGCGCGCATCGACGGGATCGCCGCCATCGTGGCCAAGACGCTGGAGCTGCAGCAAGGCAAGGTGCAGTGGGCGGCGAGCCCTCGCTCGGACTTTCCGGACCTCGACCCGGTGTCGGCCCATGTGATGACGCCCGGCCTCTGCCTCGGCTTCCGCAGCGCGAGCGGCGACATGCTGCAGCGCTTTTGTAGCGGCGCGCCTGCCCCGGCGAGCCCGCCGCCGCAAGCCTTCTCCGCCTTCTATCGCAGCCTGTTCGACCCCGGCCGCGAGGCGGCGCGGCCCGTGATCGTGCGCGGAACCAAACTCGGCGAGACCGTGGTCTCGATCGACCCGGCGGTGCAGACGGCAGAGGCCTGGCATGAGGCCGGCCGCCTGATGATCGCGCTTGCGATCGCGCTGCCGCTGCTCTGTGCGCTGGTCTATGCCGCACTGGCCCGTGCCCTGCGCCCCACCCGCATGATCGGCAGCGGCCTCGAACGCATCGCCGCCGGCGACCTCACCACGCGGCTGCCGCCGTTCGATCTCGCCGAGCTCTCCGCCATCCGCGACGTCTTCAACCACCTCGCCGAAAGCCTCGACACTGCGCTTGCCGAGCGCAACGAGCTGACGCGGAAGCTGATCGCGCTCCAGGACGAGGAGCGCCGCCATCTCGCCCGCGAACTGCACGACGAATTCGGCCAGTCCCTCGCCGCGATCCGCGCGCTGGCCGCATCCGCCCGCCAGACTGCGGCACAGGACTGTCCCGACCTGCTCGGCGAATGCGACAGCATCGCCCGCACCGCGACAGGCATGATGGAGACGCTGCGCGGCGCGTTGTTCCGGCTGCGGCCGCCCGATGTCGAGGAGCTCGGCCTGGTCGCCAGTCTCGAAGGCCTGATCTCGGGGTGGAACGGCCGCAGCCGCGGCCAGCCGCGCTTCGAGATCCGGTTCGACGGCGCCTTCGACAGCGTGCCCGCCTCCGTCAGTGCCAACCTGTACCGCATCGTGCAGGAGGCACTCACCAACGCGGCCAAGCATGCCGGTGCAACGAAGGTTAGCCTGCATTTGACCATGGCCGACAGCGAGATTGCTCTCGTGGTCGAGGACGACGGCCGCCCGAACGAGGCTTCCGCAAAATCGGGCATGGGCCTGCTGGGCATGCGCGAGCGCGTCGCCGCGCTTCGCGGCCGGATCAGCTTCGAGACCGGCCTTCAGGGCTCCTCGCTGCGCGTATTCATTCCGCTCCCGGCTGCCGCCTCTGAGGCCCTGGAGCACGCTGCATGAGCACGGCGGAAGCGACCATCCTGCTGGTCGACGACCATTCCGTCGTCCGTGAGGGCTATCGCTCGGTGCTGCAGAAGCAGCCGGGCCTGCGCGTTGTCGCCGAGGCGGCCGACGGAGCGGAAGCCTATCGCCTCTACAAATCCGAGACGCCCGACCTCGTCATCATGGACCTCAGCATGCCCGGCATAGGCGGCATCGAGGCCGTCAGGCGGATCAGGCAGTGGGACAAGGCGGCACGGATTCTCGTTTTCACCATGCACGAGAACGCCGGATTTGCCGTGCAGGCGATCCGCGCCGGTGCACGGGGCTACGTCACCAAGACCAGCCCGCCCGAGACCTTGGTGCGCGCGGTCAAGGACGTGCTCGCCGGCAAGATTGCCATCAGCCCCGACATCGACCACGAGCTTGCACTCAGCCGCATCAGCGGCGAGAGCTCCGCTGCCGACGTGCTGACGCCACGCGAGTTCGAGGTGCTGCGGTTGCTGCTCGCCGAGAACACGACGGAGGAGATCGCCGAGACGCTGCATGTCAGCCCGAAGACGGTGGCGAACCTGCACTCGCTGATCAAGGACAAGCTCGGCGTCGGCTCCGACATCGAGCTGGTCCGGCTGGCGCTGCGCCAGGGCATCTTGACCGAGGTCGATCTCGGCGAAGCCTGATCGCGACGTCGCCGCAGGTCACTCACGCGCGACCACCGAGTCCAGCCACGCGCAATTGAGCGGCGGCACGCGTGGATCGGCGACGCGCACGCCGCGGGCAGCCGCATCCAGCCGCATCTCGCGCAATCGCGTGCGCTGCTCTTCGGGCATATGCAGCCGCTCGTGGCCCCACAGCGAGGGCCCATCAAAGGTCTCGTGCGGCTGCCAGGTCTCGGGATCGATGACGCGGCCGCCCCAGCCATATTCGATGAAGAAGCCGGACGGCGTATTCACGTAGAACGAGGTCATGTGATCATTGGTGTGCCGGCCCAGCGTGTAGGCAATGCGTCCCTCGTCCATTTGTGCGAGATCGTAGCCCTGCCCGACATCATCGAGGCAGCCGAGCTCGACCATGAAGTGATGCATCGCCTTCCGCCCCGAGCCGACCATCGCAAAGGAGTGGTGGCGGCCGTTGACGTGGAAGAAATAAAGCCCGTAAGGCTTCAGCCCGAAATCGGAGACGTGAAAGCCGAGCACGTCGCGATAGAACGGCAACAGCGGCTCGACGTCCTCCACATTGAGCACGACATGCCCCATGCCGAGCGCGCCGGTGCGGAAGCCCGAGATCGGGCGACCCGGCCTGAACGGCTCGCTCGCAAGCTCCGGCTTGCAAAAAGCCTCCAGCCGGTTGCCGGCGGGATCAGTGAACGCGATCAGCTCGGCGACATGCCGCTCGTCAGCGAGTGCGCGCGAGCCCTTCGCCACCTTGATGCCATGGCTTTCGAGCCGTCCTGCCAACCTGTCCAGCGCGACCGTCGACGGAACTTCCCATCCCATCACTGCAAGGCCGGCATCGCTGCCGCCGTCGACGATCAGCCGCTGCTTGCGGTCGTCCATGCGGAAGGCCCGCATCTTGCCGCCGCGATCGACCTGCTGCATGCCGAGCAGCCCGGTCGCCATCCGGCTCCACTGATCGAGCTGGGATGAACTGATTCCGATATAGCCGAGCGCTGCGATTTCCATCGAATTCCTCCCGGAGGCATCGCGGTCGCCGTACTGCGGCGAGCTTGATACCGGCCGCGCGCGATCCTACGGTGGCGTTCCGCAATCGCCTCGCGTTCGCAGGCGACAATAAGCGCGCCGCGATGTGCCACAAGGGAGGAAATAGGAAGTGTCCAAGGAGCGGACGCGGAACGGCCAGCCTCGGCAGTCTGAGGGCGTCCGTGCCTTCAAGCGCGGGCTCGACGTGCTGCACGAGGTCAACCGCTCCGGCGGCATCCGCGCCGGCGACGTCGCCCGCGCGCTCGACCTGCCCCGACCCACCGTCTACCGCCTCCTCGAAACCCTGGAGGAGCTCGGCTATATCGCCCGCAGCGCCAGCGACGACCGATTTCGGGTCACCCGGCGTGCCCTAAGCCTCGGCGACGGCTACGATCCCGGCGTGGTGATCTGCCAGGCGGCGGCGCCTTATCTCGCCGATCTCAGCAAGAAGCTGGTCTGGCCGGTCGATCTCTCGACTTACGAGAACGCGGCGATGGTGGTGCAGGAGACCACCCACTCTCGCAGCCCGCTCTCGATCGACCGCGGCATGATCGGCAAGCGCCTGCCGATGCTGCGCACGTCTGCGGGCCGCGCCTATCTCGCCGCCTGCCCTGCGCGCGAACGCGATCTCATCATCAATCATCTCCGCCGCATCGATGAGGCCGACGACCGCCCCTTCCTCGACCAGGGCCGGCTCGACCGCATGATCGCCGAGACCGCGGCGCGAGGTTACGCGATCCGAACCGAGGGCGAATACAATCCCAAGACGGCTTCGATTGCCGTTGCCATCGTGCGGGACGGCGCCGTATTCGGCTGCATCTCGATCATCTGGATCCGCTCGGCGCTAGGGATCGAGGAAGCGGTCGCGCAGTTTGCGAGCCAGCTGCTGGAAACGGCGTCGGCCATTCCTGTTGCGGAATAGAGGCCGTCCGCTGGGCGGACACTTGCCGCGCCGGCGTTGATGCGCCGGCCCTGCTTGGGGAAGAGATACCCCATGCAAGATAAATCCACCCCGGAAGAGTTTGACGTCGTGATCGTCGGCCGCGGGCCGGTGGGCGCCACGCTCGCCAACCTGCTCGGCCTGTGCGGCGTGCGGACTCTGGTGCTGGAGCGCGAGGCGCGGACCTATCATCTGCCGCGCGCGGTGCATTTCGACGATGAATGCATGCGCGTGTTCCAGACCATCGGGCTTGCCGAGGCGATCCTGCCGCACGTCATTCTCAGTCCCGGCATGCTGTTTCTCGATGCAGCCGGCCGCATGCTGCTGGACTGGTCCCGTCCGCAGACGCTGACCCCGATGGGCTGGCATCTCAGCTACCGCTTCCACCAGCCGGATCTGGAGGATGTGTTGATCGGCGGCCTCGCCCGCTGGCCACACGTCACCTTGCGCAACCGCTGCGAGGTGTTCGCGCTCGATCAGGACGAGCACGGCGTGCGCGTCCGCTGCGAAGACCTCTCCAACGGGAGGCTCAGCGAGGTCCGCGCCGGATACGTGATCGGCTGCGACGGCGCCCGCTCGCTGGTGCGCCGCTTCATCGGTTCTGGCATGGACGACCTCGGCTTCCACGAGCGCTGGCTCGTGATCGACGTCCTGCTCAATCGCGCGCGCGACGACCTCGGTGACTACAGCCTCCAGCATTGCGATCCCAGGCGGCCGGCAACTTATGTACGCGGCACCGGCATGCGGCGCCGCTGGGAGATCACAGTTCTCCCGGACGAGGATTCGCAGGACGTTGCGCAACCCGCGAAGGTCTGGGAGCTGCTGTCGCGCTGGATCACGCCCGCCGATGCCGAGATCGAGCGCGCCGCGGTCTACACGTTCCATTCGGTCATCGCGCAGCAATGGCGGAACGGGCGATTGCTGCTCGCGGGCGATTCTGCGCACCAGACCCCGCCGTTCCTCGGCCAGGGCATGTGCGCCGGCATTCGCGATGCCGCCAACCTCGCCTGGAAGCTGGCGAGCGTGATCCGCGAAGGCGCCGCGCCCGATCTGCTCGACACCTATCAGAGCGAACGGCTGCCGCATGTGCGCGCGTTCATCGAGCTCGCCATTCGCCTCGGCGGTGTCATCAACACCAAGGCGATCGAGGCCGGCCTTGCCGCCGGCGAAGCGCGCGAGAACGCGCCGGTCAAGCTGGACGTGAAGAAGCCCCTGCTCGGCCCCGGACTAGTGTTCGGCGACCTGCCGCTCGCCGGACATCTCGCGCCGCAGTTCACATTGACCGACGCCAGCCGCAGCGATGACCGGACCGGCTACAACCACGTGCTGCTCGTCGAGACGGCGGCGGCACTCTCATCGCGTCTCGCGCTGTCGCAGACGGGGATCAAGATCCTGACCAGCGACGATGCCAACGATCTTGGGCCCTGGCTGCGCGAGCACGGCATCATCGCCGCACTGGTTCGTCCCGACCGTTACATCCGCGGCTCCGCCCGCAACGAGGCCGAGCTCGACCGCCTCAGCGCCGCCATCGCGCCTCCAACCCAAATTCCTTCAGCCCAAGCGCCCTCCGCGGCCTGACCGAACCCTGTCAAGGACATTTCATGAAGCTGCTTTCTTTCCTCGCCGACGGACGCCCCACCTTCGGCGCCGTCAAGGACAACGGTGTCGTCGATCTCGGCGCGCGGATAGCGGGGTGCACCACGCTGCGGGAGCTGCTCGAAGCCGGTCAGCTCGCCGAGGCGGCAAGGCTGGCCGCCTCCGCGGCCCCTGATCATCCGCTCGACAAGATCAACTTCGCGCCCGTGATTCCCGATCCCGGCAAGATCATCTGCGTCGGCCTCAACTATCGCGATCACGTCGCCGAGACCGGCCGCACCGTCACCGAAAAGCCGGCGCTGTTTGCGCGCTTCGCCTGTAGCCAGGTCGGCCATCTCCAGCCCATCGTCAAACCTGGGGTGAGCGACGACTTCGACTACGAAGGCGAGCTCGCGCTCGTCATCGGCAAGGCGGGCCGTCACATCCCCCCTGGCCGCGCGCTCGACCACGTCGCCGGCTATTCCTGCTACAACGAAGGCAGCATCCGCGACTGGCAGCGCCACACCAGCCAATTCCTCGCCGGGAAGACCTTTGCCGAGAGCGGCAGTTTCGGTCCGTGGCTGGTGACGACCGACGAGATTCCGGATCCGTCGAAGCTCACCTTGCAGACAAGGCTCAACGGCAACGTCGTGCAGAACACCACGACGGATCTCCTGATCACAGCCATCCCCGAGCTGATCGCCTACATCTCCACCATCTGTCCGCTCCTGCCCGGCGACGTCATCGTCACGGGCACGCCGGGCGGTGTCGGCGCCAAGCGCACGCCGCCGCTGTGGATGCGCCCCGGCGACACCGTCGAGGTCGAGATCTCCGGCATCGGCACCCTGCGCAACACGGTGATCGCCGAACCGGCCTGACCGTCAACATCGATCAATCAACGATAACATCAAGGAAACGCCATGGGCACGACCCGCACCACCTCCGCCGCCACCCTCCTGATCGCACTTGCGCTCGCGCCCCTCCCCGCGCGGGCCGAGATCAAGGGCGAGGCCATCCGCATCGGCGTCCTCACCGACATGAACGGCGTGTTCGCGACCGCCATGGGTCCGGGCTCAGTCGAAGCGGCGCGAATGGCCGCCGAGGAGTTCGGCGGCAAGATCAACGGCAAGCCGATCGAGATCTTGCAGGCCGATCACCAGAACAAGCCGGATCTCGCCGCATCGCTGGCGCGAAAATGGTTCAGCGACGGGGTCCAGGCCGTCGCCGATGGCGGCAGCTCCGGCGCAGCGCTGGCGGTGCAGGAGCTGGTGCGCGGCAACGGCAAGATATTCCTCATCTCCGGCGCCGGCGCGAACCAGCTGACCGATGAAGCGTGCGCGCCAACCAGCGTGCAATGGACCCAGGACGCCTATTCCACCGCGACCGCCGTGGTCTCCGGCATCATGCAGACCAGCAAGGAGCCCTGGTTCTTCATCACCGGCGACTACGCCTTCGGCCATTCGATCGAGGTGACCGCACGCGAGCGCATCGCCGCACTCGGCGGCAAGGTCGCCGGCAGCGTCAAGGCGCAGCTCGGCACGCCCGATTACAGCTCATTCCTGCTCCAGGCGCAGTCGTCGGGCGCCAAGATCCTGGCCATCAACGTTGCCGGCGACAACGCGACCGCGATCAAGCAGGCCGAGGAGTTCGGCCTCGCCAGCCAAGGCATGAAGATCGTGCCGATGTCGTTCCAGAACGTCGACATCGAGGCGGTTGGGCTCAAAGCGACGCGCGGTGATCTCATCGTCACCTCCTTCTTCGAGGATGTCTCGCCGGCAGCCCGGAAATTCTCCGATGCGTTCTATGCTCGCCGCAAGGCGATGCCCTCGCAGATTCAGGCCGGCGTCTATTCCGCCGTGCGCCACTATCTGCAGGCCGTGAAGGACACCGGTTCCGATGAGGGCGCCGTCGTGATGGCCAAAATGAAGGCGACGCCGGTGTCGGACGCCTACACCCCCAACGGCCGCATTCGCGAGGACCAACGCATGGTGCACGATCTCTATCTGGTGCAGGTCAAGACACCGGAGGAATCCAAGGGCCCGTGGGACTTCGTCAAGCTGGTCGCGACGATCCCGCCCGACCAGGCCTTCCGCCCGCTCGATCGCAGCAAATGCAGCCTGGTCGGCAAATAAAGCCTCTGAAGCGAAGTGGATACCGCTTCGCTTCAGAGAACGCGTCAAGTTGGAATCTGACCGTCAGGCGAGATAGCGCGTCAGATAGCCTTCCATCGCGTAGAGCGCGCAGAGCGCGAGGCTCGACCACACCGCGGCGCTGAAATACAGGAACATCCAGGTCAGCTCGCCCTTCCAGTGCGCGATGTCATGGGTCACCACCCAGCGCGTCGAGACGTCATGCAGTCCTTCGAGGAAGCCGAGGAATGTGTTGCCCTCTTCATGCCCTGCCCGCCAGCGGCTGAGATACATCGGCACATCGACGGTGATGAGGAAGGCGAGGAAGCAGGCGATGCCGACGATGCCTGACATCAGCGCCCAGCGCACCACGCCCTGGAATTCCGGCATCAGGCGGCACAGCGCGATGCCGGCCAGGAAGAAGGTCACAGCCCACAGCGAATTCTCGATCGCGTTGTAGAGGAAGTTGGTCGTCACCACCGCGTACCAGGAGAAGCATTCCGCGATGATGATGATCGGCACGATCACGAGCGCGATGTTCACCGCGGTCTCCGCGCCCGTCATCTTGCCGAGCTGATGCAGGATGATGGCCCATTGCGCGGCGAAGCAGAGCTCGGCCACCGTCGCCACCGTCCGGCCGACGGCGACGCTGGAGAGCCAGGTGTCGAACAGGCAGATGCGCTGCACGTCGGCGCGCGGCAGCACCGAACGGAAGGCGCAGCCGAACACATAGCCGGCGCACAGCAGGAACATCAGCCCGATGTCCGAGCCGCCACCGAGGCTGGCCGAAGGCGTCGGATAGAACTCACGATAGAGCATGAACCAGACGAGGATATTGGCGCTGCTCACAAGCGTGAGGGATCCCCACCACCACGCCAGGGGATTTGACCGCGCCTGCCACTGCAACATGAACCGCTCCGCAAAAATTATCGATCTGACACGTCGTCGTAATAATCCTGTCACGGAACGACAGGCAATCACGACAAAAATCTGTGTGCCCGGTCGTTCCAGCGGTGCCCGGAAGGCGCAAGAAGCGCTGAGCCGAGTGTCCACATATCGGACAATTTTCCCATGGATGGCGAATCTATTGGACATTTGAAATCCGTCCGTCTGATATTCGGGGATGGCTCCGACTGACTCACCCAAGCCGCAGCGCCCGCTCTCCTCTGCCGCAGCCGTGCTGGCCGAGAGCGCGGATGACGCCGCTTTCGCCACCACTCTGGCCAAGGGGCTCGTCGTGCTCGAGGCGTTCAAGGCCGGGAGCACGCTGCTGGGCAACATGGAGCTGTCGACGCTGACCGGCATCCCGCGCCCGACGGTGGCGAGGCTGACCCATACCTTGGCCGAGCTCGGCTATCTCCGCTACGACGCCGAGCGGTCGAAGTACCGCGTCGGTGCACGGGCGCTGCGGATGGCGCATCCCCTGCTCGCCGGAATGCAATTCCGCCAGGTGGCGCGGCCGATGATGCAGGAGCTGGCGCACAGCGTCCGCGGCACGGTGTCGATCGGCCTGCTCGATGCGACGTCGATGATCTATGTCGAGACCGCGCGCTCCGGCGATGTCGGCCCGCACGTGCCCGACATCGGCATGCCCATTCCCGTCGTGATGACCGCCATGGGCCGCGCCGCGGCGGCGACCTTGCCGCCGGCCGATGCAGACCGGCTGGAACGCAATCTCGCCGCCGAGGATGCCGGATTGTGGTCGGCGCTCCGCGACAAATACCGCGCCGGCATCGCGCAATGCAAAAGCCGCGGCTTCTGCACCTGCTGGGGCGAGTACATAGCCTCGATCCATGCCGTCGCCGCGCCGCTGTTTCATATCGGCGAAGCGAAACAATCATTCTCGATCAATTGCGGCATCCCCGCCTTCCGGCTGCAGCCCGGGCAGCTCGAGGGCGAAATCGGTCCGCGCATCGCGGCGCTCGCCGATGGCATCCGGGCCATGGTCGGGCAGGCCGAGCTCAAGCCGCCGCCGCGCAAAACCAAGAAAATCATAAGCGCCGGAACATGATATGGCTGGACCGCTCGAAGGATTGAAGGTTCTCGACATCGCGACGATCATCGCCGCGCCGTTCGCCGCCACGCTGCTGGCCGACTACGGCGCGGACGTGCTCAAGATCGAGATGCCCGGGCACGGCGACGGCGTGCGGTCGTTTCCGCCGTTCAAGAACGGCAAGCCGCTGTGGTGGAAGGCCGCCAACCGCAACAAGAAGTTTGCCACGCTCGATCTGCGCACGCCGGAAGGGCTTGCGCTGTTCAAGCAGCTGCTTCCACGCTTCGACGTGCTGATCGAGAATTTTCGTCCGGGAACGCTGGATCGCTGGGGGCTTCCCAAGGAGGTGCTGTGGTCGATCCAGCCGCGTCTCGTGATTCTGCGCGCCACCGCCTTCGGGCAGGATGGTCCCTATCGGGAGCGCCCCGGCTTCGCCCGCATCTTCGAGGCCATGGGCGGACTGACTTACATCACCGGCGAGAGCGGCGGCGAACCGACCCATCCCGGATACCCGATCGGGGATTCGATCGGCGGCCTGTTCGGCGCCGTCGGCGTGCTGGCAGCGCTGTGGAAGCGGGCGCGCGACCCGGATGCGCCGGGCGAGGAGATCGATCTCGCGCTGACCGAAGCCACCTTCCGCCTGCTCGACGTCCTCGCCATCGAGCACGACCAGCTCGGCACCGTTCGCAGCCGCATCGGCAACGCCAATGGTTATTCAGCACCGGCCGCGGTGTTTCGCACCCGCGACGGTCACTGGGTCACGCTCGCAGGTTCGACCAACGCGCTCTTTGCAGCGAACTGCCGGGCGATCGGCCGCCCCGATCTGATCGCGGATCCGCGCTTTGCCGGCAATGAGCAGCGCGTCCAGCACGCCGCCGAGCTCAACGACATCTTTGCGGCCTGGTGCGCCGCGCACCCCCTCGACGAGGTCCTCGCGAGCTTCAACGCCGCGCAGGGAACGCTCGCCCCGATCTATTCGATAGATCAGATCGCCGACGACCCGCAGGTGAAGGCGCGCGAGGTGATCACGCGCGTTGCCGACCGGGATTTCGGCACGGTCGCCATGACCAATGTCGTGCCGCGTTTCACCGTCGATCCCGCGCGCCTGCGCCATGCTGCGGGCGACGTCGGCCAGGACAATGACGAGGTCTACCGGGATTGGCTCGGGCTCTCGGACGCCAGGATCGAGCAGCTCACCCAACGAAAGGTGATCTGAGGTCGTAAGAGCGGCAGATAAAAGAGAAACAAATACAGGGAGGAAGACAACAGTGGCATCGTTCAAGGTGACGCGGCGAGCTCTGCTGGGCACGATCGCGGGCGGGCTCGCGGCCGGCTCAGGCATGAGGGCACATGCCGAGGACGCCTGGCCCTCGCGCATGGTCCGTCTGATCTCGCCTTACGGGCCCGGCGGGTCCAACGACATCTCGCTGCGTCTGCTCGCCGAAGAGTTCGGCCGCAGCCTGCGTCAGCAGTTTATTGTCGAGAACAAGCCGGGCGCCGGCACGCGCATCGCCAACGACATGGTCGCCCATGCGCCGGGCGACGGCTACACCATCCTCTATGTCGCGGCGCCCTACGCCACCGCCGAGGCGCTGTTCGGCAAGCTGACCTATGAGCGCAAGGATCTGACGCCGGTGGCGATGGTGGTGATCGCGCCGCTGTTCCTCATCATCAGCGCCGACGCGCCGTTCAAGACGCTTCCCGACCTGATCGCCTACGGCAAATCCAAGCCCGACGGCCTCACCTTCGCCTCCCCAGGCGCCGGCTCGCAGCCGCATCTTGCCGGAGAGCTCCTGTTCCGCGACGCCGGCGTCAAGGGTTTGAACATCCCGTTCCGGGGCGATGCGGCCTCCTACACCGAGCTGCTCGCCGGACGCGTCGACGCCACACTGACCGCGCTGCCGACGGCCTTGCCCTACATCCAGAGCGGCAAGTTCACCGTGCTCGGCGTCGCCTCGGCCGAGCGCAGCGCGCTGTATCCGCAGGCACCGACGCTGCGCGAGCAGGGCTTTCCCAATGTGGCTGCGGCCGGCTGGTACGGCTTCATGGTGCCGTCCACGACGCCGCGCGCCATCGTGGACAAATTCCAGGCCGAGGTTCTGCGGGCGCTCGCCGAGCCTGCGATCAAGGACAAGCTGACCGCGCAGGGCCTCGAAGTGCGCCCAGGCACCGCCGCCGAGTTCAGCAAGTTCATCGACGCCGAAACGCAGAAATGGACCAAGCTGATCCGCGACGCCGGCCTCAAGGGCGAATGAGGATTGCTGGAGGAAACCGACATGAAAAACGTCGTCACCAAATTCATCGCAGCCTCCGCCCTTCTCCTCTCGGTCGCGGCAGCGCAGGCACAAAAGAAATACGATCCCGGCGCGTCCGACACCGCGATCAAGGTGGGCCAGACCGTGCCGCTCAGCGGCCCGGCCTCGGCCTACGCGGTGATCGGCAAGACCCAGGCCGCCTATATGAGGATGATCAACGACCAGGGCGGCGTGAACGGCCGCAAGGTCGAGCTGATCCAGTATGACGATGCCTATTCGCCGCCGAAGACGGTGGAGCAGGTCCGCAAGCTCGTCGAAAGTGACGAAGTGCTTTTGACCTTCCAGATCATCGGCACCGCGCCGAACGTCGCCGTCCAGAAATATCTCAACGCCAAGAAGATCCCGCAGCTCTTCGCCGCCACCGGCGCCGCACGCTTCACCGATCCGAAGAACTTTCCCTGGACCATGGGCTTCAACCCCTCTTACCTCGTCGAGGGCCGGATCTACGCGCAGTACCTCCTGAAGAACCATCCGAACGCCAAGATCGGCGTGCTCTACCAGAACGACGATCTCGGCAAGGACTATCTCGCCGGCCTCAAGGCGGGCCTCGGCGACAAGACGAACATGGTCGTCGCCGAGACCTCCTACGAGATCGGCGAGCCGACGATCGACTCGAAGATCCTGCGGTTGAGGGATGCAGGCGCCGACGTGCTGTTCAGCGCGACGACGCCGAAGCAGGCCGCGCAGGCCATCAAGAAGGTCGCCGAGATCGGCTGGAAGGCGCTGCACATCATCGACATCAACGCCTCCTCGCTCAGCGCCGTGCTGAAGCCCGCCGGGCTAGATAATTCCAAGGGCATCATCAGCGTCGGCTACGTCAAGGATGCCGCCGACCCCGAATGGAACGACGACCCCGGCATGAAGCGCTACCTCGCCTTCATGGCGAAGTACTACCCGGAGGGCGACAGGGATTCGAACCTGAACGTCTATGGCTACATCACCGCGCAGCTCCTGGTGCAGGTGCTGAAGCAATGCGGCGACGATCTGACGCGCGAGAACGTAATGCGACAGGCGGCCAACCTTAAGAACGTCGAGCTCGACCTGACGCTCCCGGGGATCTCGGTCACGACCACGCCAGCGGACTATCGCGTCAACAAGCAGTTCCAGATGGTGCAGTTCGACGGCGTACGCTGGCAGAAGCTCGGCGACATCGTCACGGACGAAGCCAGGGAGTAAACCCGCTTCGCCGGCGCTCAACGCCTTTCGGCGTAACGGCCGCCGCCACGGATGAGATCGTCGCGTTCCGCGGCATGGCGCTGGTATTCGGAGATCGCGCGGTTGGCCATGCGGATCCGATTCGTGTGTCCCTCCTCGACCATCACGGTGATGCGCTGCGCCAGGAACACGCAGGCGTCGAATTCGTCGCTGATGGCGCCCGTTCGCGTAAGAAAGTCCCAGGCGATCTCGTAGGCCTGCTCCGCCGCCGGATTGCGGTAATCGCTGAAGATGATGTGCGTCATCACTGCCAAAGCCTGATCGCAGCGATCGTTCCTAGGCTCACGCGCAGATGGCAGGGAACCCGGCGGCGCGAAAAAACCACCGGCCGCGGGGCGCGCCGGTGGTTCGCTGTCAGCGAGGAACGCGAAGAACTACGCGGCCTGGCGCTGATGCGTGAGGTACTCCATGGTGACCTTCTCGACATTGGAATCGATCCAGGCCGCCATGCGCTGCTCCTCCTTCAATGACGTCTCGAGCGGCTCCTTCGCCTCCGGCATGCCGGCCGCGCCGCACAGCGCGAGCAGCGACTTGTAGGCGGCGATCTCGAAATTCTCGAAGGCGTTGTTCGCGAAAGTGTTCTTCAGAATCTCGTCGCCGGCAACCGAATGCGCCATGGCCATCATGTTGGCCATCACCGACTGCGCCGTATCCTTCAGGCTCGACGTGCTCTCGCCACAGGCTTCCAGGCACTTTTCGAGGCGAAGCAGCTGCTCATTGGTCTCCTGAAGGTGCGCCGTGATCTTCGCCTTGACCTCGGGATATTCGTCCAGCCGCTCCGACTGGCGCTCCATCAACTCTCGCGCCTGCACTTCCATCGCATGCGCATTGCGTAGTCCCACCACGAACGTATCGCGGGCTGCATTGGCCATTTTCCTGTTCTCCATTTGACTGGCGTCGTTCGCGCAACCGGGAAGCACGGGCGATTGTTCCTAACACGGCCGCGCTGATTGCCGCAGGAGAGACCATGTCTTCGTCGCCTGTTCCGGCCGAAGGACCCAGCGCTAACCTGCGATAGCCAAACGCAAACGTGGTCTTCGACCGCGGGAACGCCGGCTGCGCCCCGCCGTTCACAGCAGCGCGTGGTCACAGCGCGAAGTTGCGCCCTCACCCAAACGACAATGACCATCTGATGTCGCGGGCCTCACCGCGGCAATCCGACGTGATCATCGTGGCGGGCACCTTGACCAACGACGGCAATTGGGTGCTGGTCGACGCGAGCATCGCCGGATCGTTCGACGAGGTCGCCGTGCCTTCCCATCGACGCGCATAGGAACGGTCGCGGGGGCCGCGTCCGTTTCGGCTCTGCGGTCGGCGAGTTTGGAAGCGATCCTGAGCTGCGATTGCAGATGATTAGGAACGCAACCCCACGGGCTTCATTGCGCCAATACCGACAGAACAAAAAGGAGTTGCGCATGTACTATTTCGACAAGCGACTGCAATACCCGGTCAGGGTCGAGAAGCCCGATCCGATCTTCGCCCGCCAGCTGCAGCAGGCGATCGGCGGCGTGGAGGGCGAGATCCGCGTCTGCCTGCAATATTTCTTCCAGGCCTGGGGCGCGCGAGCTCCGGCCAAATATCGCGACGTGTTGCTCAACACCGCAACCGAGGAGATCAGCCACATCGAGATGCTTTCGACCGCGGTCGCCCTGAACCTGGAAAATGCACCGGCGACGATGCAGGAGAGCAGCATGCAGGGCAATCCGATCGTCGGCGCGGTGATGTCCGGCGGCGAGCGGCCGCGACACGTGATCGAGGGCATGCTGCATCGGCATATCCTGTCGACGGGCATGGCGGCCTTCCCGGCCAACGCCGACGGCGTCCCGTTCGATTGTTCGCACATCTACGCCAGCGGCAATCTCGCCGCCGATATGTATTGCAACGTGGCCGCCGAAGCCACCGGCCGAACGCTGGCGGTGCGCCTCTTCAACTCCACGAGCGATCCGGGCATGCAGGACATGCTCAGCTACCTGATCGCGCGCGACACCATGCATCAACAGCAATGGCTCGCCGTGATCGAGGAGCTGGGCGGAGATGCCGCGCTGCCGATTCCGAACAGCTTCGACCGGAGCAAGGAAGCGACCGAGTTCAGCTACATGTTCATGGGTACCGAGCGCAGCGGAGCGCCGCTCGAGCCAGGCCGCTACAACGAAGGTCCGTCGCTCGACGGCCGCGGCGAATTCAGCTTCCGCCCCGCCTTCGAGCCGCTGGGCGACGAGCCCGTGCTTGGACCCGCACGTCCCGACAGCGCCGCGCAAGTGGAGCAGATGCAGGAGCCGCCGGTCACCAACGCGCTGACCTGACCTGTACAAGGCAAGCCGCCATTTCGACGGCGGCTTGATCAGAATGCGTTCGCGCACGCCGTCATTCCCGGCTCGCCATCTCAGGGCCCGGGAATGGCGGGACTGCCTTCACCGCTTCATGCCCGCCACATAGGCCGCGAGCTTGTCGAGCGTCTGGTAGCCGTATTCGACGGCGCCGAAACCGATCATGCCATCGCGCTGCTCGGTGCTCGAGGCCAGCTGCCGCATCATCAGCACGGTCTTGCCGTTGCTCTGCTCGGCAAAGGTGACGGTGAAGCGGAACATGCGGGGATCGTCATCCTGGTCTGTACCGTGATCCATCTCCATCAGCGACGGCCGCTCGATGCGGCGGAAGCGCATCCGGTTCGGATAGACCGTACCGTCGGGCCCGATCATGTTGAAGCGCCAGACGCCGCCGACGCGCACGTCGATCTCGAAGGTCTCGACCTTGAAGCCCTTCGGGCCGAACCATTGCGGCAGATGCTTCGGATCGGACCATGCCTCGAACACCAGATCGCGCGGCGCGTCGATCACGCGCGACATCACGATCTCGCGGTCGAGCGACCATTGCGACAGAGCGGGGTTGGCAGAACCAGTCATTGTCAGGAACCTTTCCGTTTGGTTGTTCGGGACGGCCGCTTGACGCCCGCCCTTTCTTTCTTGAGCTTCATCACATAGGCCTCGAAGCGGTCGAGCCGCGCTTCCCAGACCGCGCGCTGCTGCTGGAACCAATCCTCGGCGCCGACCAGCGCATCCGCGCTGAGACGGCAGGTGCGCACGCGTCCCGATTTCTCGGACTGAACGAGCCCGCTCGTCTCGAGCACGTGGATGTGCTTCATGAAGCTCGGCAGCGCCATGTCGAAGGGATCGGCGAGCTCGCCGACCGACGCCTCGCCCGCGCACAGCCGCATCACGATCGCCCGCCGCGTCGGATCGGCGAGCGCGGCGAAGATCTGGTCGAGATTGGATAATTGGTTAGCCATGAAGCTAACTATACACGCCGGGGTCGCGGCCGTCAACAATTGTTAGCCTGACGGCTCAGTTTCGCAGCCCGGATGACGGGAACCCACAACGCGCAATCGTGAATTGGGACCTCGCGGTCTTCTCGCTAAACCATGTCCGGGGCGCATCAGCATGATCGATCAGAGCACGTGCCGCCCGTTGTCATCTCATCCCCGATCACCCGGCGAGGCTTCGCCCAGGCCGCGTCCATTGCGATGGCGATGGCGCTTTGCCCGCGCCGCGCCTCGGCCGATTCCGACATGATTGCGCAAATGCGCGACATCGTCGCCGGCGAGCTGGTGCCGACCGCGACGGCGGACCATGCGGGCGGCCTCGCCGCAGCCCTCTATGCCGGGCGCCATGTCGAGTTCTTCAACTACGGGTTCGCCGACGATGCGACCGGACAGAAGGTGACGCCCGACACGCTGTTCAACCTCGCCTCGTTGCGAAAGCCGTTCGAGGCCACGCTCGTGGCGCTCGGCGTGCTGCGCGGCGAGCTGCGGCTCGACGATCGTCTGCCGAAATACCTGCCCGAGCTGAGCGGCAACTACATCCGCAACGTCACTGTGGGCCAGTTGGCGACGCACACGTCGGGCCTGCTACTGCCGACCGACCATCCGCCCTGGCCGAACGAAGAGTTTACGCGCGAGCAGTTCATCGCCCTGCTGAACGCCTTCACGCCGGCACCCGGCATCGCACCTGGCCGGCAACGCGTCTACACCCATGCCGGCTATGTGCTGCTTCAGCTCGTGCTCGAGCGTTGCTACGGCAAGCCGATCCATGCGCTGATCCAGCACCGCATTCTCCGCCCCCTCGCCATGGGCTCCACCTTCCTCCCCGAGCGCGGTCCGGACCATCGCGCCGTCATGGACGCGGCGGCGATGCAGCGCGTGGTCCAGGGCTATTCCGACCAGGGCATGGCGATCGGGCCGATCGGCAACCAGCAGAGCTACTTCGATTTTCCCGGCACGGGCCAGATGTTCGCCTCCGCCCGCGACCTTGCCGCCTTCGCGGCCGCCTGCGTCGACGGCCGCGCGATCGACCCGCATTTGCGCGAGGCGTTGCGGCTGACGCAGCGCGAGGCCTTCCGCGTCGACGAAAGATTCGGACAGGGCCCGGCCTGGGAGACCGTGCGCGTTCCAGGCGTCACCATCGTCGACAAGCCGGGCGGCCTCAACAACGCCTCCGGCTATATCGGCCTGGTGCCGGCGCGGCGGATCGGCATCGTCCTGCTGGCCAATCGCGGCGAGTATCCGCACGAGATCGCCCGCTACAAGATCCTGCCGGAGCTGGCGCGGCTCATCGCCTCACATTGAGGCCGCCGCTCAGACCGAGCGCATCAGCCCGCCGTCGACGCGGATGTTCTGGCCGGTGATGTAGGCGGCGCCGTCGGAGGCCAGGAACGAGATTGTCGCCGCGACCTCTTCGACCTTGCCGTAGCGCTTCATCGGCACGCTGTCGCGCCGCGCGTCCTGTTGCGGCAGGCTGTCGATCCAGCCCGGCAGCACGTTGTTCATGCGGACATTGTCGGCCGCGTAAGCGTCGGTGAAGATCTTGGTGAAGGCGGCGAGCCCTGCGCGGAACACCGCCGAGGTCGGGAACATCGCGCTGGGCTCGAACGCCCAGGCGGTCGAGATGTTGATGATGGCGCCGCCCTTCTGCGCCTGCATCAGCGGCGTCACCAGCCGGGTCGGACGGATCACGTTCAAGAGATAAGTGTCGAGGCCGGTGTGCCACTGCTCGTCCGTGATCTCGGTAATGGGGGCACGCGGCCCGTGCCCGGCGCTGTTGACGAGAACGTCGATCCGTCCCCACTTCGCCATCGCAGCCTCGACGAGGCGCTTCAGGTCGTCGTTCGACTGGTTCGAGCCGGTAACGCCGAGCCCGCCGAGCTCGGCCGCCAGCGCCTCGCCCTTGCCCGAGGACGACAGGATCGCGACGCCAAACCCGTCCGCCGCCAGCCGCCGCGCAGCCCCCGCCCCCATGCCGCTGCCGCCGGCGGTGACGAGCGCAACCTTCTCTACTGCCATGATCCGATGATCCCTTTAGTTGAGGCGAGCTGCAGGCTCGGCCTATCATGAGGCCTTCTACAGCCAGACGCGTCGGCAGGTCCATGGCCGAAGACATCCATCATGAGGCGCTTGAAATGAGTGATCTGCAGATCCGCAATTTGCGCCCCGACGAAATCGCCCTCGCCGTCGACTGGGCCGCTGCAGAGGGCTGGAATCCGGGGCTGGCGGATGCCGCCTGCTTCGCGATCCCCGATGCCCGAGGCTTCTTCGTCGGCGAGATCGACGGCGAGCCGGTCGCGACCGTCTCCTGCGTCAATTACGACGACCGCTTCGCCTTCCTTGGCTTCTACATCGTGCGCGAGCGCTTTCGCGGCGCGGGCCATGGCCTGCGCATCTGGAATGCCGCGATCGCGCATGCAGGCGCGCGCGTGATCGGCCTCGACGGCGTCGTGGCGCAGCAGGAGAATTACAAGAAGTCGGGTTTCCAGCTCGCTTACGCCAATATCCGCTATGGCGGCACCGTTGCGGAATCCGTCAAGCCGTCTGCCGATGTCGTGGCGCTCGACAAGGTCCCGTTTGCGCTGGTGGACGCCGATGACGCCCGTGTATTCCCCGCCGCGCGCAGCGCCTTCCTGCGCGTCTGGATCAACACGCGAGGTCATGTCGGCCGCGCGTTGCTGCGCGAGGGCAGGCTCGCTGCATGGGGTGTGATCCGGCCCTGCCGGACGGGCTACAAGATCGGCCCGCTCGTCGCCGACGACCGCGACGCCGCGGATCAAGTCGTGCAGGCGCTGCTCGGAAGCGCGGGCGCCGGCGAGGTCTTCCTCGACGTCCCCGCCGTCAATCCCGTCGCGATCGCGCTCGCCGAGGCGCTCGGCCTCGAGCCGGTGTTCGAGACGGCGCGGATGTATACGGGGCCGATCGCGCCGCTGCGCATCGACCGCGTCTTCGGCGTCACCAGCTTCGAACTCGGCTAGCTCAATAGCAGCGCATGATGTTGACGGTGTGCTCGCTGCCGCCACGGCCGGGCACCGTCACCTGCTCCGTCGGGCAGCTCGGCACGTAGGGCCGATTGGACGGCACGACGTTCGGCGGATAGCGATGCGTCCAGTCCCAGGGCACATCATAGGTGTAGGTGTAGCGCACATCGGCGGAGAGCGATTGGTTCACATCGGCGAAGGGCTGGCTGTAGCCGGCGCCGTCGTAGAAGTAGCTGCCGCCGCCCGGCCAATAGACCCAGGGAGCGCTGCGGCGGTGGAACCTGGCGCCCGGCCCGATCGCCGGACGTGCCGCAGCCGGCGGCGCGGCGGCAGTTGCGACGCCTGACGCAGTGGCGCCGGCGGGTCCGGCAAGACTGTCACTGGAGCTAAGCAGCAGCGCAGCTGCGCTGAGCGAGGCGAACAACGCCCTATATGATCTGGCAATCATGATACGCACCACACTCGTTTGGCTTCGCGATAGCGGCTCCCCGAAAGGAGGCTAGGCCGGGCTGTCGCCCACCCGCAAACGTATAATTAATTATTGGTTAAGGCACGCGAATAACCGGGAACAAGGTGCGGCAGAACGCCCGGAATTCCTCTCTCATTTCAATGGCTTCGTGCGTCAGTGGCCCTGCAGCTTGCGCAGCCAGTCGAGCATGTCATGCGGGCTTGCGCTGCCCTGTGTCACGATCGCGGTGTTGCCGCCGCTGCGGCGGGTGACCGTCGTGCGCCCGGGCTCCTTGTCGATCGTGACCTCGGCCTCCGCCGGATCACCGCTCTGCGTGATCACCGACGTGCCGTTCTCGTCCTGGACCACGGTGGTGTGACCGTCGCCGGCGCCGGCCGGCGCCATTGCAACCACGCTCATGAATCCCAGTCCGGATGCGAGCAGAAGCAGCTTCATGTTACACCTCCATCATCGGCCGAACTGGAAGATCGCCAGCCAGTTGAAACGCCCGAACTGCCTCACCGCTCCCGTGTTCATGTCGCCGATCTGGAGCAGGAGCGCGTTGGTGGAATTGCCGATCTGGGTGATCTCGGCGGTGTTGCTCACCCCGGATTGACCGATCGCCGCATTGGTGGTGCCGCCGACCTGGATCACATTGGCATAGTTGTGCGTGCCGTTCTGGATGATGGTCGCGTCCACCGTGCCGGTCCCGCCGATCTGGATCACCCGCGCGATGTTGATGCGGCTGTTCTCCTCGATCGTGACAGGCTGAACATTGTCGCCGAACTGCACGACCGTTTGGATGCTTACGTTCCGGTTGGTCACGCTGCGCTGGACGGTCCCCGCGCTTGCCGGCGTCGCCGCACCGACGGCGGCGAGCATCGCCGCCAGGGCCAAAGCCCGCCTCAGCACCTGTCTGCCGCCTCGCATCGCGCTTCCCCGTTCGTTGTCGACACTGGCGAGATCGCTCGCGCGTCAGGGACCGGTCTGGACGATGGTCGAGGCGTTGACGGTGCCGAACTGCGCCACCGTGCCCGCATTCATCGCGCCGAGCTGCGATATCAGGCTGGTCGCCGACTGGCCGGCCTGGCCGACATAGGCGAAGTTGTTGACGCCGGCCTGCCCGATCGATGCGGAATTCGTTCCGCCGAACTGCAGCACGCCGGTGGCGTTGTTGGTGCCGTTCTGGGTGACCGTCGCGCTGGTCGTGCCCCCGATCATGAACACGCCCGCCATGTTGAGCTGGCTGTTCTGGTTCAGCACCACGGGCGGCCCGCCGACCGACACGATGGTCTTGATGTCGGCCGTCTGCGCTTGCGCCGAAAGGGCGCCGGCCAGGTATAGAGCGAGCGTTGCGGCACATGCGCCGCCGAGATGACGTTTCATGACATGCCTCACCACTTCGGATCTGCTCACGGAACCTGCTGGAGGACAGTCGATCCGTTCAGGATCCCGAGCTGTCCGACGCCGGCGGTGTTGTTCGCGCCGATCTGGCCGATCAGGCTCGAATTGGAGCCGCCAACCTGGCCGGTCAGCGCGGTATTGGTTGCGGTCGCAGTGGTGCCGCCCTGCCCGATCACGGAGGTGTTGACGGTGAGCAGCGAGCCCGTCTGCAAGGTCGTCGCGGCATTGGTGGCGCCGAACTGCATCGTGGTGGCGCTGTTGCTGGTGCCGCCGCTCTGCGAAATGAACGAAGAGTTGGTCGTGCCGAATTGCAGCACGCTGGCCGAGTTGCCGGCCCGGGCATCGGCTGCCGTCAGTGCACCGAATGCTGCGAGAGTTGCAATGAAATAGGTGATCCGCATGTCCTGTCCTCCGCGAGAATGAGCCGGCGTCGCAATTGACCGTCCTGCCCGGTAGCGGTGCTCTAGAGAGTGGCCCGGACGCACCAACCTGGGTGCGTCCGACCCAAACCAACCGTGCCTCAGTTCGCCGTCTGCGAGACGGTGCTGCCGTTGATGCCGAACACGCTGAGCTGGCCGACGGCGGCGGAGTTGTTCTGGAGCGCGGCAGGCCCGAACGAGTTCTGGGTGATCGCGCTGCCGTTGTTGCCGAGCGCCACCTGGCCGGTGGCCGCCGTGTTCTGCACGCCGATCTGGTTCACGGTGCTGCCGTTGTTGAGCGAGGCAGCACTGGTGCCCTGCATCGTCGTCGCACCGTTGATGATGCCGAGCTGGCTGGTCGACGAGGTAGAGTTGGTGAGGCCCTGCTGCGAAACGCTCGAAGAGTTCACGACGCCGACCTGCACCGTGGTGGAGGTGTTGGCGGCCTGAGCTGCGGAGGACAGAGCGAACACGGCAACGGAAGCAAAAAACAATTTACGCATGGAGTATCCCTTTCTGGCCAAGTTGTCTGACTGGTTTCGGATGCCTTCCCGGAAAGAGGCCGACATCGTAGGGGTGAGACTGAACCGATCCTGGCCGGCGCGACAGACTGCAGTTCATGCTAGTCGCTACGGACTAGACGCTGCGTGTCGTCTCGGCTTGGCGCCCCATGCTGTCGACCAGGCGCACCACCTCGATCGGCGTACGCAGCTGCAGCTTTCGCATCATCCTGGCGCGATGGACCTTCGCGGTCACTTCGCTCACGCCGAGTCGTGCGGCGATCTGCTTGGCGACGAGCCCTTCGGCCATCAGCAGCATGATCTCGCGCTCTCTGGCCGTCAGCGTCTCGACGCGTTGGCGGGCTTCACGGACGCTGTCTTCGCGTTGCAGCCGCCTGCGGTCGCGCTCGATGCCGTGCCTGATCGCATCGAGGATCTCCTGCTCGCGAAACGGCTTTGGCAGAAACTCGACCGCGCCGCGCTTCATCGCCTCGACCGAGACGCGGACGTCGGAGTAGCCGCTGATGAAGACGATCGGAATGGACACGCCCGTCTCGGCCAGCCGGCGCTGAAGCTCGAGCCCGGTCGGCGACGTGCCGGGAAACCTCACGTCAAGCACGAGGCATGACGGCCCGGGCGAAACGGTCTCGGTGAGGAACTCGTCGGTCGAGGCGAACAACTTCACCTGATGCCCGGTCTCCTCGCAGAGACTTCCGATCGCGGCTCGAATCTGGGCTTCGTCGTCAACGACATAAACTGTGGCTTGGTCCGAACTCATGGCAATGGGCTCCCCGGCTTGGGGCTCGATGAAAGGGCAACGAGCTATCCATTCTTCTTGCAAGCGAGATCAAGGTGCTTGGATGATTCGCGCAGATCGAGCCAAGCGCGTCGGTCTGCCGGTTCGATGTCATAGGGCCAACACGCTCCGGAGGCGAGTGAAGGCGTTCACATATCGGGCTTCGTGATGGGAGGACGTCGATCTTACCGCCGGCGGCATCGGGGCGCACCGACATCGAGAATGCGGCAATGCTGCGTCGTGGTCTCGCCGGCTGCATCATGGCATCGCCACCCATGTGTCGGCTCGACGCCAGCTGCTGGCCGCTCCGGCCGGATCAGACGGGACGTTCAGTCAGCTTATCGAGATCGATACCGCGCGCCTCATATCGATACGCTCCGTATGCATCCTGATCAAATCACGAAAAGTAGCACCCCACCTGCTTTACCACTGGATGATGCGCCACGCCCGACCGTCAGCCCGGCGAGGACGACATACTGACATTCGATACAACCTTAGACGTTTTACAACCATAGCGAGCTTGCCACTTTTTCCTGATTCCCCGAAATTAATTCAATCGGCGAGTTTTGATATGCGATTTGTGCCAGCATTTGCCTTGCTCGGAGCTTCATGCGGCCTCGCTGCGATCCTCTACGCCGGTCCGGGCACGATCGCCGGCGCTGCCGGGAGCGCGGCGGACACGGCCGCTCGCGGCTATGAGCAGACCAGGCGGCTGCTCGTGCCCGGCGGCCGCGAAGCGCCGACCATCGGATCGGATGCCCCCTTGTTCCGCTATGCCTCGATCCAGCGTGGCAGCATCGAGCAGACCGTCACCGTCACCGGCGCCCTGCAGCCGGTCAAGACGATCGAGGTTGGATCGCAACTGTCGGGGCAGCTCGCCCGCGTCTATGTCGACTTCAACGACACCGTCACCAGGGATCAGCCGCTTGCTCTGATCGATCCGCGCAGCTTTGCGGCCAAGGTCGACGAGGCCCGGGCGTCGCTGGCCGTCGCCAATGCCCTGGTCGACATCGCCAGGGCCAAGCTCGACCGGGCCAGGATCGATCTGCAGAATGCGAGGGGCAGCCGCGACGTGCTCGCGGCCAAGCTCGAGAGCGCGCAGGCGGTGAAGTCCTCGGCTCAGAAAACGCTGCAGCGCAAGCTGGCGCTGCAGTCGCAGAACGTGGTGGCGACGACCGCGGTCGACGACGCACAGACCGAATTCACCGCGCGCCTCGCCCAGGAACGCGAAGCCGAGATCCTGATGTCCCTCAACTCCTATTCGGTGGAGGGTGCGCAGGCCGACGTCCGCCGCATCGAGGCGGAGCTGCAGCAGGCTCGCATGGCGGTGCCGGAGAAAGCCGCCGTCCTCGCCGCAGCCCAGGCCGATCTCGACCGCACCATGATCCGTTCGCCGATCGACGGCGTCGTGGTCGGCAGGTTCGTCAACGAGGGGCAGACGCTCGCGGTCGGACTTGAAGCGCGCACCACCTTCATGGTGGCGCACCGCCTGGAGGACATGGAGATTCACGCGCAGGTCGATGAAGCCGATATCGGCCGCATCGCGCCCGGGCAGCACGCGCATTTCACCGTCGACGCCTACCCGGACCGCCGCTTCGAGGCCGTGGTGCGCCAGGTGCGCAAGGCGCCGCAGACCCAGCAGAACGTCGTCACCTACACCGTGGTGCTGGCGACCGCCAACCTCGACGGCGCGCTGCTGCCGGGAATGACTGCCCTGGTGAAGATCGTCATCGAACGCCAGGACGACGTGCTGAAAGTGCCGCTTGCAGCGCTGCGATTCCAGCCGACCGGCACGCGGCCGGACACCGGACGCAGCGGCGTGTGGGTGCGCACCGCCAGCGGCGCGCTGCAGCGCGTCGCCGTCACGGTCGGCGCCGCCGGCACCGAGCAGGTCGCGCTCCGGAGCGGAGACCTCGTCGAGGGCAGCGAGGTCGCCGTCGGCCAAGCCATCCGCCCGGCGGGCATGGAAATACTCGGAATCAGGTTCGGGTCATGACCGCCGCTGCGCCCCTCATCAGCCTCCAGTCGGTCAGCAGGACCTATCGCACCGAGGGCGTCGCGGTGGCCGCGGTGCGCAATGTCAGCTTCGACATCGCGCAAGGCGAGATCGTCGCCGTGATGGGACCGTCCGGCTCCGGCAAGTCGACGCTGATGAACATGATCGGATTGCTCGACCTGCCGAGCGAGGGCGCGGTCTATCTTCAGGGCGCCAACGTTGCCGATCTCACGGAAGATCGCCGGTCGTCCCTGCGCGCTCGCAGCATCGGCTTCGTGTTCCAATCCTACAATCTGCTCGCCCGCCACGATGCCATCGAGAACGTCGCATTGCCGCTGGTCTATTGCGGCATCGCGCGCAAGGAACGCATGGCGCGCGCGGAAGCGAGCCTTCAGGCGGTCGGCATGCTGCACCGGGCCCATCACTTCCCGCGGCAGCTCTCCGGCGGCGAGCAGCAGCGCGTCGCGATCGCGCGCGCACTGATCGCCTCCCCCCTGATCGTGCTCGCCGACGAGCCGACCGGCGCGCTCGACAGCCGCACCGGTGCCGAGATCCTGTCCCTGTTCGCCGCGCTCAACCGGATCGGCCAGACCATCGTCATGATCACCCATGATCCCGGCATCGCGGCCCAGTGCCGGCGCACGATCCACCTGCATGACGGCGAGCTCGTCGGCGACGAAACGCAGGCCCCTGCTCTGGCGAAACGGAGCGCTGTGTCATGACGATGCTGCAGGGCTTTCAGATCGCGTTGCACGCCCTGCGCCTCAATCCGCTGCGCAGCTTCCTCACCATGCTCGGCATCGTGATCGGCGTCGCCTCGATCGTGACGGTGTTCGCGATCGGGGCCGGCGCGCAGCTCCGCCTCCAGGAGCAGATCCGTTCGATCGGGGCCAACGTGCTGATGATCACCCCCGGCGCGGTCTACCAGGGCGGTGTGCGTCTCAAGGACGGCAGCAAGCTGACGATGACCGAGAGCGACGTGCAGGCCATTATCGAGCAGATCCCGGAAATCCAGGCCGCAGCCGGCTCCATCGCGGGAACGGCGCAGGTCATCCACGAGGGCAAGAACTGGAACACGACGATCAACGGCACGACCACCGGCCACTTCATGGTGCGCGACTGGCAGCTCGCGGCCGGGCGCTATTTCTCCGCCACCGAGGAGGCCGGTGCCGGCAAGGTCGTGATCCTCGGAAGCACGGTCGCGCGCGAGCTGTTCGCACCCGGCGACGATCCCATCGGCGCGCAGATCAGGATCATGAAGGTCCCGCTCGAGGTGGTCGGCGTGCTCGACCGCAAGGGACCGGCTCAGGACGACGTCGCCTTCGTGCCGCTCACCACGGCCAAGCTGCGCTTCCTCGGCAGCGCCAGCAAGATCAACCGCGACGCGGTCGCCTACATCATCGCCAAGGTCGCCGCAGACGGTCAGATGGCGGGCGCGAGCGCGGAGATCGCGAACCTGCTGCGGCAGCGCCACCGCATCCCCGCCGGCCAGGACGACGACTTCAAGGTCCAGGATCCCGCCGCCGCCATGGAAGCGCAGCAGGGCGCGATCCGCACCGTCGCGCTGCTGCTCGTCGCCATCGCCTCGGTTTCGCTGCTCGTCGGCGGCATCAGCATCATGAATGTCATGATCGTGTCGGTCACCGAGCGCACGCGGGAGATCGGCATCCGCCGGGCGCTCGGCGGGCGGATGCGCGACATCCGTCTGCAGTTTCTCTGCGAAGCGCTCGTCCTCTGCCTGCTCGGCGGCGCCATCGGTGTCGCCGGCGGCATCACGCTCTCGATGACGGTCGCCCGCATGGCCGGTTGGGTCACCTCGATCGACGGCCAGGCGATCGGCCTGTCTCTCGTCTTCTCGATCGCGACCGGCCTCGTCTTTGGCTTCTATCCAGCCCACAAGGCGTCCAAGCTGAGCCCGATCGAGGCGCTCAAGACGGAGTGAGAGCATGCCGGGATGTTCGCAAAGGCCAGGGAGGCATCAGCCATGAGCTCGGATCCGAAGGACTTGATCGCACCGACGCCGCGCGAACGGGAGCTGATGACGCTGATCGCGCGGGGGATGCAGAACAAGAACATCGCCTACGAGCTCAACATCTCGGAAAACACCGTGCGGGCTCATATCGGCAACATCATGCGCAAGTACCGGCTTCAGAACAGAACGCAGATCGCGATCGCTTTTGCCCTGCACACGGCGCCATCGTCGCTCCGCCGCGATCTCGCCAAGACCGAGCTCTATCCGGCCGCGACGAAGCCGGCGCAGGCGCTTGCACCGAATCCACCGGCGGCGCAGACCGCGCCGGATTGAATGGTTGCAGCTACCATCCCTTGCGTTGCCCGACGGGCAAAACATCCAATCTATGGGTCAACGCACGCGGCCCAAAATATTCCGCTTTACCGAAATTCGGAAATCGCCTATGTGTCGCGCAACCCGGCCCAAGGAAGAGGGGCGTATCGCGATCGTCACGAACGCGGGCCGGGGGGCGGTGGACGCTGATGGCGTTGGCGCGAAAGGGTTTGCAGGGCGGAGAGCCGTGAGCAAAGACCTCGCGCATACGACCGGTGTCATCGGCGTACGGCAAAATCGTGTGGTCCTGAGCGCAAGACCTTTCTGCAGTTGCCGCAATCAGAGAAATATCAGCCTAGATCAAGGGCTTGGTCGCTCGTCTCAATCGGGAAACAGGCACGCTTAAGATGGGCAGGCCCTAATAGGCCCTATTTCACGCGAGAAGGCGGGGGCGAGTTGAACTCAACACATTGCCGCGACCCATTGTCGCTTCAATGTCGTCATGACGACCATGACGAATTCTACGCGCATTGCACGTACTGAAACGCGACATGCTCAGCAGAAACCTCATGTAATCGCGCGCGACTTCGGATGTGATCTCTCATCGTGGTTCGTGACGTGCTGCGAGGAGAGTTGCGATGGACACAAGAGGACTCGCGCCGGAAGCCCGACGCATGTTGTCGCAAGAGCAGGTCTTGGCAATCGTGCCGATCAGCTACGTGACACTGTGGCGTATGGAGAAGCGCGGACAGTTTCCGCAATCGACGTACATCACACCCAACCGCCGCGTGTGGTTCGAAGACGAGATCATAGCGTGGCAAAACGCGGTCAACGGACGCCGTCGCGGCCGCCGGCAGAAGACTGGGCAGGTGCAGCAGCATGAGAGCGACGTCTGAAAGGGCGAACGCCCCGGCGGGACACCGGGGCGGCGCATCATCATCGAGCTGCATCATCACTTGCGCCTTGGCAGGCGGTGACGGTGTAGCCCGAAACCGGGTCCCGCATCAATGCCGAACAGCAGAGCCTCCCGCACCCGCGCATTGTTCGACTGGTTGAACCGGGTATTGGCTGACGTCGAGCTGTCGCCGAACGCCTTCAAGGTCGCCTTCACGATAGGCCAGCGCTTCAATCGACGACACGGCGGAGCCGCATGGCCAAGTCTTCAAACCATTGCCGCCGACACCGGGGTTGACGAGGCCACCGCAGTCCGCGCCGTGCGGCAGTTGCGCGAGCGTGGTCACCTGATCGTCGAGCTGGGCAAGCGCGGGCGCGGTCATTCCAACCGATACCGGATGCCGAAGGCCCGAACGAAACCTGCGCCAGCGCAGGTTAAGCCAGTGGTAAAACCTGCGAACGCGCAGGTTTTGAGGCCGAAGAGAAAACCTGCGCCAGTGTCGCCAAAACCTGCGCCAGCGCAGTTGAACCATCTAGAACCATCTATGGGGACGCTTACAGCGTCCCCCAAGGGAGAGAGAGAACGCTCGCGTTCGCTCGCTGTCATCCCCGGCGCGCCCGAGCCTGACGGCGGCGCGCGGGAGGAAAAGTTCAAGGTGCTGCTCGCGATCTATGATCGCCCCTATGGCGAAGACCGCGCCGCCGCGTGGAAGGCTTACGTCGAGGTCTATACCCCGGACCATGCCGACGAGATCGAGGCGTCCGCCCGCCGATGGGTCGCTGCAAGGCCGCCTGAGAAGCTCCAGCCGCTGGAGAAGTGGCTCCGGAATGGCGCGTGGAAACATCTGCCGCCGCAGCGAAGACCGACGCGCAACGCCGGCAAGGTCTCGCTATCGAAACTCATGAACGATCTGGAGTGAATGCCATGAGCAACGTCGTTCCGATCCGGCCAATTAGTGTGCTCCGCGCGCTCAGAACGCTCGCCGACGATGCCGATGCCGTCGTCAGGCGCTACGACGAGATCGAGCGGCTGTTTCGAGCGGGCGAGCTGAGCACGCCGTTAGCTGAAGCAAGCAAGATCGCGGAGCTGAGCGCCGACGACGTGAAGCTGATCGAGCGGTGTCTCGCCGCGCTGGATCAACTCGATCCCGCCGAGAGCTACGAGGACAACGACCGCGACGAAGGCGAGCTGCGGCGCGGTGTGATCAAGGCAAGGTTGACAATCTTGGTCGGCTCGTTTCCGAACGGCGCGCCGTGCGATCCCGAAGTCTACGTGCGGGCGATGTTGGAGCACGCCTGCAGTATCGAAGGTCTTAGCCTGCTTCCGGTCGATGCCGCTTTTCACGAGATCGTGGCGACCCAGAAATTCCTGCCTGCGGTCGAAGAGGTCGTAAAGGCGCTGAGCGCCCAACAAGCGAAATGGAATGAACGAGTATGGGCGATCTACGGCCTCACCGACATTTCGCGCCGCGTGCTGGCTCGGATCGAAGCACTGAAACCCGAAAGGCGTGGCGGGTGATCCGCGCCGGCAGCGAGAGGAGACGCAACATGTCCAACATTCGGCAATGCAGAGTATGCAAAAAGGAGGACGACCTTTCGAACCTAGTAACAGTCGGACGGGAAGCCAAGGATGGCTACGCCCATTCGCGCTGTATCAAGCAACACAACAGGACCGTAGCCAAAAACCTCCGCGCGCTCGACGCATCAATGATCGCGAGCGAGATATTGGACCACGACCTTGACGCGACCGACCCCTACGTCGTCAAGCAATTCCTGCGCCGTCAAAGGCCCGAGTCTCTTCTGGGTGGCCGCTGCCCAACGGCCGACGAAATCGCCATCGCAGCCCGCGAGAAGCGCGAGCACAACCAACAGCAGTGGATATTCGAGCGCATCGAAGAGGAGATCAGGCACGAGCCCGGCAAGACCGGAGCCACTGACGCATTCCTCGCAGAGATCGCCGACGATCTGAAGCAGTTGGTCCTCAAGGATGAGGACATCTCTCACTTCGCGTCGCGCATGCTGACCCTGCAAGTGGCGTGGCGCAAAGACAGGGAAGCGTTCGAGGCCGCCAATGACGATTATCAGCGGAGCCAAGAGAACGCCTGATGCTCCGACCTCCATCGCGCCCGCACGCCAACAGGATGCGCCGACAGGCGCATCCTGGCCCCGACGCTGCCGCCCGAAAGCGCGAGCAGCGGCGGCTGGCGCAGCGCGACTATCGGCGGCGTTTCGATGACGGACTGATCGTGGTCCCGGTCGAGATCGATGGTCTCGACGGCGACGTCGTCGAGATGCTGGTCAGAAATCGGTGGCTGCTCGACGACGAACGCTGCGACCGCCGTAAGATCGGCGCGGCACTGAGCGCGTTTGTGGCGGAGGCGACGAGGTCGTGAGGTCAGATTTACCGCGCCGGGTAAATCTGCTCGATGTCGCACCGACCTCGCCGCACACAGCGAGGAGAGGTCCGATCAAGATGACAATGTAATCTTGAAGGAACAAGGCACCTCCGCCGCATATCTCGCCGCCCGGCTCCAGCGCGACCATCCCGAGATCGCCGAGCAGGTTGCCCCGAGGAAAACCAGTCTCATTCTGAGATTCGTTTTTCTTCCCGCGACCCGGCCCCCAACCGCTCTAACGCTCACCGTCTCCGGGTGCAGCTTCTAAAATAATCCGTGATCGATCTTCATCGGCCCGGCCAAAGCCGTGCGATGATGCCGGCCATGAGCACAGCCCTTGCACCAGCCCGTCAAGGCATTCCGTTTCGCGCCGACCCGAGCGCCAAGGCACGCGCGTGGGTCGAGTCGTTCATTCGCGCCGCGACCGTCCGCGTGTTGTCGCGCCTCCAGAAGACCAGCGCGGAGTCCATCCTGCGCGATACGGGATGGCACCATGACAGCCTCACCGGGCTGATCCTGCGCGCTCCTGTCGAGCCGCTGAAGCAAGCCGATCTTCCCGGCGACAGCGTGAGCCGATTGCTACTGCTGTCGCCGCGCTCGACCGCTGCGCAGCTACGGCCGCTCGCGACTGTGGTCGATCTCAAGGGCGTTTCCAGTCTCAACCTTTTTCCCTTGCCTGAGAACTTTGCGGCGGCTGGGTTTGTCGGTGAAGGTCAGTCGATCCCGTTTCGCCAAGGCGCGTTCGTCGGCCTGCCGGTCGGTCCGGTCCGCAAGCTCGCACTACTCTCTGGTTTGAGCGCCGAACTTGAGACCGCCAGCGGCGGACTCGCTCAAACCATCATCAGCGCCACACTGGAGAACGCGGTCGGTCGCGGCCTAGATGCTGTGCTGCTGTCGGCTGATGCAGCGACCGACGATGCGCCCGCTGGTCTTCTCTATGGAGTTACGCCGATTACTGCTGGCGCGTCGATGTCGGAAGATTTAGGCGCGCTTGTGGGTGCGATTGCAGCGGCTGGTATCGATACTACATCGGTCGTGTTCGTCTGCGCTCCGCCGCAGGCGATCTCGCTGTCGCTGCTCGCCGGTCCGCACTTTGGGCACAAGATCATCGAGGCGTCAGGCCTTGCTGCCGGTGTGGTGGTCGCCGTCGCCGCTGCCGGGCTAATTTTTGCCGGCGACGGTGCGGACCCCGTGATCGACATCAGTAAACAGGCGCTGTTGCATGTCGCCGATCCTGCTTCGCAGATCGGAACGGTCGCCGTGGCACCCGATCCGAACGTGATCGCTGCGCCCACCGTCTCGATGCTTCAGGCCGATCTGCTGGCCTTGCGCTGCATCAGTCAGCTTAGTTGGAGCATCGCACCGGGCGCGGTTCAACTCGTCAATGGCGTGGTGTGGTGATCGTGATGGATGTAAACGAACTCAACGCTGCCCATGCCATCGCAAAGGCCGAGAGCCGCGAGATGTTGGAGCGCACCGCCGACATCAAGGTGACACGGCGCGAGCATCGAAGCGACGGCTTCAGCACCGATTGGGCCAAGGGCATGCCGCCGAAGCCGCCGCCGGTCAGCATCGACGATGTGCGGCGCGAGATCGCCGAGGTGATGGCCAAGCGGCCGAACGGGTTGACGTCTGCCGACGTCGAGACGCTGGTCGCGGCCAAGTTCGCCACGCATGATAACATCTGGCACGGCGTCATCGGAGAGGTGATCGCCCAAATGCGCCGGGAGCTGCAAACCGAGATCGCGAAGGCCGCATGGACGCCGGGCAGCAACGAGATGTTTTATCTCGACGCGAACGGCAGGAAGCAGGACCGCGAATTGCACGGCCCGATCCTACGTGCGGTCGATGGTCCCTTCGTCGACGAGAAGATCATGGGACCGATAAGAGCAAAACACCGCGCCAAGTACCTCGCCGAGCGAAGGAGCCAACGCCGTGCGTGATGATCGTCCGCTCAGCACCGAGGCTTTGGTCGTGCTGCGGCATGCGACCGTCGCCGATCTTCGCGGCGATGCCGAGGAGTTGGCCGAGCTGGTCGCCGCGATCCGCGCGCCGTTCCCGGCGACATTGCCGGCCGATCCCGATGAGCGCGAACTCGCGCTGCTGATGATCGCTCTCCGGGCACGTGACCACGCGCGACGGATGCTCGCGTTGGTCGAGTCTGGACTCTAGGGCCTGCCGGCACAGTCGGGCTTTGCCCGGAACCGCTGGGCTGTCTTTTGGTAAGTTATTCTCCTGCGTTCCGTCCTCTTGTGTCGCGTATCGGGCCCATCGTAAAACCCAATTCGCCAATTCGATCAGTGACTTACCGAAGTGAGACATCGCGCCGAAAACCGCTTTTGCGCCAATCGGTTAGGCCTCGCGAGGATCGAGGCCGCAGGAAGCCCGCTGGTGAGCTGGACAAGCCCGAACAAGGGCGAAGTGCCAGAGGCAAGGGATTGGCCAATCAGCGGGGCCGGCAGCGGCCCTGTAAGTCAAACGGGGGCCGGGGGAGGTCCCGAAATGTTTGGAGGCAGCCAGCTCCAGCGCGGCGGCGCTCGAAAGTACCAACGCGGTACACTAGGCGTTGTAGGCTGGAACCGACGCTGCCCCCGTCGTAGAATTCCATGCTACCATCGGCATCAAAATACCAAAACCACTTCCTTGCCGACGATACAACCGCTGCGGTAGTCGTGCCATGCCCCGCAAATCCAGCCTCGACGTCGTGTTTCCTGCCGGCCAAGCCAGCCGCCTCTCGCCGCCGGCGGATTTGACCGGACCCGCACGGGCCATGTTCCTCGACATCGTGTCCAGTGTCCGCGCCGATTTCTTCCAGCCCGCGCACCGGCCGCTGCTCGTGGCCTATGCCAGCGCGCTGGTCGAGGAGCGTGTCGCGGCCGGTGAGCTGGAGGCCAACTACATCGTCGATGGCAAGGCCTCTCCGTGGCTCGCGATCTGGCAGGCGCGGATGCGCGCGGTGACAACGCTGGCCAGAGCGTTGCGCTTGAGCCCGGCCAGCCAGTGCATCACAGCTCCGAAAGAGGAGACGCTACCGCCGCTCTCCTACTACGAACGACAGGCTCTGGAGCACCGACATGGCGACCTTGAGCCCCATTGACCGCGCCGCGTTCGATCTCGCCATCGACATCGCGCGCCGGGACCCGCTACAGCGCAAGCGGATCGACGATGCGTTCGCAGCCGGCGACGACTACGCCAAGGTCGGTAAGGCTGCCGCCTATCACTGCCAGATCGAGGCGCTCGACCTGATGCCGTGGCAAAGCCCGCCCTGCTACGCCGATATGAGGGCGCTAGAGCGGCCCTATGGTGAGCCTGGCGGCAAGCGGGAGAGCGCCGAACTGGCGCTGCGCATGCGGCGCAGCAAACTTAGTCGCTGGCATCCCGACCCGGCGGGCGAATGCGCCCGGGCCGAAGCGGCACGACGCGCGGGCTGATTTCCGGCTGCGCGAGCTGGCCATCCGACGGCCTGAAGCACTTCAAGGCCTGACGCGCGAAGCATTCCGCCTGCTTGTTTCCGGTTTTCTCAATCTCTTCAATGGCCCAGATCAACATCTGGACCGCGCCAGAGTCTTCTTGGTTCATCGGCATGCCCGTTGTTCGAGCCCGAAAGTGTGATGGTTTACCTTCGGTAGAGGTTATCCGCGGCTCAGAATTGTACATTGAAAAGCTGCAACATCTAGTGATCGACGATCACACCTCGGATACCCTTCCAATATTCGACCAGTTTGGTCGCGCAATAGGGGAGGTCGGCTCGCCATGAAGCGACAAGCTCGTTAAGTTTAACGTTGTAGCTTTCCGAAGCGGGTGAGAGTCCTGAGAGTTCTTGCTTTTTTACTGTTTGAAAGCGATCCGCGAATAGGCCGCCGATCAGTTCAGACCGGTCCGCATCTAAAAGAGAGTCGCTATCGAGCGTTTTTACAAGGCCTGACCATATTGCCTGATGAATCTTTTGTTGATCTTCGGGGACGTCAAGAAGATCAATAATCGCCACGGCAGAGTGGTCGCGTAGCCATCGCGGCGGCTTGTGATAAAGTAACCTTTTTATGAATGTAGACTTCCCCGAGCCCGTGCCACCGAAGAGAACTAGAACCTCGCCTTTCCGGCCACGCTTTATATTCTTTGTGAGGCGTCCTCCAAGCTGACCACCCTTTCCGGTTTCCTCAAGTTGTTGGACGCCATAACCGGCGAAGTACGGTGATAGAGAATCTTGAAGGAGTGATCTCATTCCCTTGGATGTGTCTTCATAGTCTCGCTGCAATACGTAGCAACGATCCATGAACTCGGTCTCATGATCTCCGATGATGCCGAAATACTTATTGACGACCGGCCTCAATGCCGCAGCAAGTTTATTTGCGTTGATAGTATGCGAGTAGGCGGCGATCTTTTCCTTTGGATAAAGGATGCCTCTATCTTTTGGCGGGGCGCTCGTTAGCAAAGTTGGGAGCGATGATCGCTCAGTTATTGCAACAAACGATAGGTTGTTCCACGCTTTTGTGTATTCAGCGCGAAAGAAATCAAGACTTCTCAAAACGAACGCTTGGAGCGTCTCCCATCGCTTTCCTTTTTCAAACGTCTTGAAGAATATCCATTCGTGTCCGTTGCTAACGCACGCGTATTCACAGCCCGAGTCAAAGCAATACTTTCGCACCTGCTCCATTGCAGCGCGAATATTATCGTCCGTGAGAAGCTTCTTTATCGAGATAAACGTGGAAGTTTCGGTCGAATTGTTCGGCATCGGCAATTCGAAATATAGCCCTTCCTTCTTGGCTTCGATAAAAAGCAAGTCATCGCCATTTGCCTTTTTCAGAATGTAATCGGCATATCCCGGATGGATATTTTCCTCTACGGCGACGCGGTTCTTCGGCCACGCCAAAAACTGATGCAGAATGAAATCAATGATCTTATGACGGGTTTCGGCCTCGTTTCGATCTCTCGCGGCGGCCTCCACCATGATCTGGCTGAGCTGCTGGATCGAATCTGGACTTCCCGTTTTCGACGTCGCGTTCAACTGAGACCCTTCCATTGGCTCGAAAGTGGCTGCTTCTCGTTCGCTGAGCACCTATCGCTATCAGTGGTAGCAGCTCAAAACACAACCGATTTTGTCTCTTATGCACAATGGTCTTTCGTGCAAGGAAAGGCGCGATGCCGATTAGGTGACTGAATAGACTGAAGATTCTTCTCGCTCAGGGGCGGATGAGTCGGGCGTCCCAGTAATCCTGTGAGAACAGAGGTGGAAACGCGGGGGCATTATCCGGCGAGGAGAGAACGAAAAAAGCCCGGCCGGCGAGTGCGGACCGGGCGGAGTAAGTCGCCGTCAGGCTGTGCTATCAGGCCGCCATCCGCGATTCGATCTGCCGTGCCTTCTCGCCGATCACCTTGAGCAGCCAGCTTTCGAGCGCTGTCAACACTTCCAGCTTCTCGCGCAGCTCGATGTCGTGCGCGTGGACGTAGTGCTTGAGCGTGACGCCCGAGAGTTTGACGCCGTTGTCGTCTTTGCCCACACGGTGGTCGAGGCAGAGCGCGATCTTGGACAACGGCTGGCCAAGGTTGCGCGCCCAGCTCGCGGCCGTGCGCCGGAGATCATGCGGCGTGAACGGCTTCAGCCCGAGCAGCGCGCACAGTCCGGGCGTGCGGACGTACTGGCTGCCATCGGCGCGCCTTGCCGTGCGACCGCGCAGCGCCTCTGCCATGGCCTTGCGGTAGGCTGGCGCGTCCACGTTGCCGTCCTTGCTGGTGGCGAAGATGTGCGTGTGGTTGGACGAGCGGATCGCCTCGTTCAGGATGCTCAGCGCTAAAGGCGTCAACGGCTGCACGATGGGGCGGCGCTTCTTCACGCGCTTGAGTGGCACGTTCAGGTAATCTTGCCCATCGACCTTGACCAGTTCTTCGCGCTGCGCGCCGAGCAGCTCGCGTGAGCGCAGCATGGTGACCAATTCGAACTTCAGCGCGAGCCGCGTGCGCCGGCCCCACGGGAGGTCCTCGCGGTCGAGGCCGTGCCAGAAGGTTCTGACCTCGTCCTCGGTGAGCACGCGGTCGCGGCCATGTTCGGCGTCGAGCGCGCCGAGATGAGTCGCCGGGGAGTTCTCGATCAGGCCCTGCTCGACGCACCAGCCGAAGAACGACGAAGCCGCCTTGCGCATGTGGCGCACGGTTGACACCGAACCCTGCTTGGTACGGTTGCCCTTGTCGTCGATGTACTTGCCGTCGAAGATGTCGCGCTGCAGCTCGGCAAGGTCCGCTCGCCTGACCTCGGTGATTGCCATCTTGCCAAGTGTCGGGACAAAGAAGCGCTGCAGATGGCGGGCGGTGCCTTCCCACGCTTCAAGGCGGGGCCGTAGCTCGCCATCGGCCTTCCTGACCGGGGCCTTCATCCACGCAATGCGGTCCTCGACCGCCTCGGCGACCGTCTTACCCTGCCTCTGCGCCTGCGCTTTCTGGCGGCGCAGAGTCTCGGCGACCGCTGTACCGCCTCGGCCCTTCAAGCCATAGACCTTGGCGCGGGCGTGCTCGACCGTGAAGGTCTCGGGATTGTGGACCCCAAGCCAACCCGTGCGCTGCTTGCCGGTCTCCCGGTCGGTGAACTTGAACGAGAAGGTGGCCACGCCGGCCGTGGTGATGCTGACGTAAAGGCCGGGGCATTTGCGGTCGTAGATTTTGGTGCGCACCTCGACTCGCTTCGCGCACATGCGGTCGGTCAGGATGACGCTACCCTTGCGAGCGCGGTTGCCAGCGGATGTAGGGATGGTGGTAGTATCGGTCATGGTTTCAGCTCCAGAGGTTGGGACCATGGGCCCGGCCTTGCTCGCTCAGTCTGTCGTGCGGACGCTGAGTCGGTTAGGGCCGGGCCCTGTTTCTGGCGATTAGCGCGCTGAAGCCGATCAAGAGGTTATCGGAAAACCCCTTAGATCATAGCGGTTTGTTGCTTTCACCGGCTTTCACCGGCTTGCAAAATATAGACGTGTGGTCCTGGCGCCCGGGGTCTGTGCGCCAAGTCTTGCGGTGATGTTGCGGCCCAACCGGGCAAGCGCATCAGCCATCCGCAAGGCGACGGGGGCAATAGTGCATCGCTCCCCGGGGAGAGCACGACATAAGCCGTAAAGCCACTGCGCAGGGAAGGCCGGATGTTTGGCTTCACCTGTATGCCGCTGTGCAAATTCTTCGTTGCCACCTTTCGCACAGTGGACCGTGGGTGCCCGGCCGGCACCCGGTCTTCCCTGCGCCCTCTTTCAATTGAGGGTGGGACGACAAGGCAAAGCTCGGGCGAGAAATGCCGCGAGGATGCGGAAGCGTGTCCGCGAGCGAAATGCGAATTGAAGAACGGCGCTGCCCACCACACACTCCGTCATTGCGAGCGCAGCGAAGCAATCCAGAAATGTATCCGCGGAGGGATTCTGGATTGCTTCGCTGCGCTCGCAATGACGCTGTTGGGACAGTTGTTTGCCTGAAACTCAGGTCTCGTGCCCGGGACGCAGCGCGGCGTCTCTTGGACGATGCGCTGCAGAGCCGGGGCCCATGTCACAGCGAACCGCGCGGCGTCCTGGGTCCCGGCTCTGCGCCGCACCGCTTACGCGCTGCGCCGCGTCCGGGACAGGAGGAAACCGAACGACGCTGCGAGCCGCGACCGCGGCCCATTTGCCTTACATCCCGATGTCGAACACGTTCGGCAATTGGCCCGCCAGAGGCAGTGCGGTGGCGCCGAGGAAGGTCGCCACCATCGCCATCAGGCGACGGTTGTTCTGGCGCTTGCCACGCATCTGGCCGGCGATCCACTCCAGCATCTCGCTGTTGACCTTGGAGGCATAGGACGGCGCCCAGCTCTCGATCTCGGTGTCGGCCGACAGCGCGACGCTGCGCGGCGGCACCTTCAGGCCCGAGGCGCTCGCGGCATAATGGGCGACCGCCTTGGCAAGCAGGTCGTCGAACCGGCCGCCATCGGTGCGCTCCGTCGCGGCCTCGTTGATCTCGAACAGAACTTCGGCCTCGGCGCGGCTGACCGGCTGGTCGTTGACGGCGGTGGCGGTGAGGATGCGCACGCACCAGGCGGTGTCATCGGCGTCGAGCGAGCGGGAGAAATGCACCCGTCCCTTGGTGGTCGGGCCTTCGCCCGTGATCACGCCGTCCCGCACGACGGAAAGGGCATGAGCTGCGGTATCGCGGCAGGACGGCACGAGGGACGACGGCTCGGTGGGCTTAGGCGCAGCGGCGGACATAGTTCACTTCCAGACTTCTTCTGATCGACCAGCATTTCCATGCCGGCGTAAAGGGGTGGTTAACGATTCGATACGGGGATCGCGACTTTTCTAGATGGTTGCCAATTGGTCGCTATCAGGACCAATCTGGTTCTAGAACGCGCCGGGCGAGCGTGATGAAAGTCATAAAAGGCATTATCGGGGCGAGCGAGACCGTGTGACCCCGGGTGGAGCTGTTTCGCCGCAGCTGCCGCTGTAACAATAAGTTGCTAGAAAATCGGCTCTTCAAAGAAGGAATTCACATTTTACTTGAGCCGGTTCAGTTGGCGTTCACTTAGGCCGGCGAAGCTCTTATAATGGATGTGACGGCCGGAGACGAATTCTCGATTAGATTCAATGAGATGAGGTAAGATCATGACACTTCCGATCGGCGCCACCGCCCCTGACTTCGAAGCCGAAACCACCGAAGGGAAGATCAAATTCCACGACTGGATCGGCAACAGCTGGGCCCTCTTGTTCTCACACCCGAAGGATTTCACGCCGGTTTGCACCACCGAACTCGGCGCCCTCGCCAAGCTGAAGCCGGAATTCGACAAGCGCGGGGTCAAGCTGATGGGCCTCTCGGTCGATCCGGTCGACCGTCATGCAAAATGGTCGGAAGACATCATGGAGACCCAAGGCGCCGCGCCGAACTACCCGATGATCGGCGACACCGATTTCAACGTCTCCAAGCTCTACGGCATGCTGCCAGCCTCGACCTCTGGCGATCCCCTCACCCGCACGCCGGCCGACAACCAAACCGTCCGCAACGTCTTCATCATCGGCCCGGACAAGAAGATCAAGCTGGTGCTGGTCTATCCGATGACGACGGGCCGGAACTTCCAGGAGATCCTGCGCGTCATCGACTCGCTCCAGCTCACCGCCAAGCATCGCGTCGCCACCCCGGCCGACTGGTCGCAGGGCGACGACGTCATCATCGCGGGCTCGGTCTCCAACGACGAGGCCAAGACGATCTATCCGCAGGGCTGGAAGGAGCCGAAGCCCTACATCCGCATCGTCCCGCAGCCCAGATGACTTTTGGCGGTCGCGGATAGCGGCCCCAAAAAGTCATCCCGGGGCGATGCGTCAGCATCGAACCCGAGATCTCGAGATCCCGGGGCTGGTCCTTCGGACCATCCCGGGATGATGACCCAGAATCACGCCGCGTGCACGCGGTCGAGGAAGCTCTCGACCTCGGCCTTCAGATGCAGGCTCTCGCCCGACAGCGCCTGGGCGGAAGCAAACATGCGGCTCGACGTTTCGCCCGTCTCGCTGGCGCCCTTGGCGGCGTGACGGACATTGACCGCGACATCGGCCGTGCCTGACACCGCGGCGCGCACGCTGGCCACGATGTTGTGCGTCGCGCTTTTCTGTTGCTCGACCGCCGCCGAGATCGAGCCTGCGATGCCGCTGATGCGCTCGATGGTCTGGCTGATCGCCTTGATGGCTGCGACCGATTCCTCGGTCGCAAGCTGCATGCTCTCGATCTGGTTCGAGATCTCGTCGGTCGCCTTCGCGGTCTGGCCGGCGAGCGTCTTGACCTCCTGAGCCACCACCGCGAAGCCGCGGCCGGCATCGCCCGCGCGTGCAGCCTCGATCGTCGCATTCAGCGCCAGCAGATTGGTCTGCTCGGCGATCGAGGTGATCAGCTTGACGACGTCGCCGATGCGCGAGCCGGCCTCCGAGAGCTGCGCGATGCGCTGGTCCGTCGCTTCGGCCTGCCGCACCGCCTCGGCGGAGATCTCGTTCGATTCCTGCACCCGGCGGGTGATCTCGGAGATGGATTGAGACAGCTCGTCGGAAGCGGACGCCGCCGAACGCACATGCTCGGAGGCGCTTTCGGATGCTCCTGCCGACTGCGCCGACAGATCGGCCGTGGAGCGCGCGGCGTCGGTGAGTTGTCGCGCGGCGCGCTCGAACTCGCCGGACGATGCCAGCACTTTGTCGAGAATGCCGCCGACGCTGCCGCGGAACCCCTCGACGAAGTTGCGCAGCTCGGCCTTGCGCTGCTCGGCTGCAGCAGCGGTTGCCACTGCCTGCTCAGTGCGCAGGCGCGCCCGTTCCTGCGAGTTGCTCTTGAACACCGCGACCGTGCGGGCGATTTCGCCGATCTCGTCGGCACGGTCCTCGCATTCGATCGCGACGTCGCTCTGACCGTTGGCAAGCGCGGTGAGCGAATGCGTCACCGAGGTCAGGGGCCGGGTGATGCGCCGGACGACCAGCAGGGTCAGGACCAGCACCAGAAGCGCGGCAAGCCCGGCAGCGGCCGCCATGCTCTCCATCGCCTGGGACAGCATGCCCTCGAACTGCACCATGGGGATGCCGACATAGAGAATGCCGGCGACCTTGCCGGTGCCATCGGCGATCGGGAAATAGGCGGTCATGAACGTCTTGCCGAACAGCGTGGCCGGCCCCTTATAGGCCTCGCCACGGCGCAGCGGGGCCTGCCCCGGATGATCGGCGGCCAGCTGGGTCCCGACGGCGCGGTCGCCGTTTTCCTTTTTCACGTTGGTCGAGCGGCGGATGAACTGTCCGCTCGCCGCGTCGAACACGAACAGGGTCGCGTTGCCGCCGACATAGGACACCGCCCGGTCGACGATGGCGTGATCCCTGAAGTCGGGCATTTTGGGGATCTCGGCGCGGACCACCGCGCCGTCTCGGATCGTGATCTTGGCTTCGGGAACGGTCTCCGCAAAGGCCAGCCCCAGCGTGCGCAGATTGACCTCGATGTCGCGCAGGGCGCGGTCAGTGAAGGCGGATGTCAGTGACCAATAGCCGGCGCCGACCACGAGCGCCGTGTTCATTGCGATCAGCAGCACCGCGCACAGGACCGCTTTGGTGCCGAGCTTAAACCGCGGCAGGAACTTCGCCGTTAGAAGATTGGACATGGATGGAATGACCCCCGTAATTCCTGCATATTGGTGCAATTGACTTACAGCCGCATTAACGACGGGTTCCCACCGCCGCACGCCGTACGGTTTCCAATTGGTAAACGAGGCCTTCCCTGACCCCGCCCGTCATCGTCTGGTTTCGCGACGATCTCCGCCTGTCCGACCACCCCGCCCTCCACGCCGCCGCCAAGTCCGGAGCGCCGGTGCTTTGCCTCTACGTACTGGACGAGGCGGCGGGGCGAGCGCCGGGCGGCGCGGCACGCTGGTGGCTGGCGCAGTCGCTGCGGGCGCTCGGAGCCGAGATCGCCGCGCGCGGCGGCTCGCTCGTCCTGGGCAGAGGACCGGCGGCCAAGGTGATCCCTGAGGTGGTGCGACAGAGCGGTGCCCGCGCCGTCTACTGGAACGAGATCGCGCAGGCGCCTCATCAGGCGGTTGAGCGACAGCTCCAAGCGGCCCTTGCGAAGCTCGGCATGCACGCGCAAAGCTTTCCGGGCGACTTGCTGGTCCCGCCCGCGGCGATCCGCACCAAGGACGGCCGGGGCCTGCGCGTGTTCACCCCGTTCTGGCGCCGCGTACTGGCCCTCGGCGACCCGCCAAAGCCCCTGCCCGCGCCGAAGCAGCTGCGCCCTGCACCGAGCATCGCGAGCGATGGACTGGAGAGCTGGAAGCTCGAGCCGACCACGCCCGATTGGGCGGGCGGCCTGCGCGAGGCATGGAGCCCCGGTGCCGCCTCCGCCCATCTGCGCCTGCGCGACTTCCTCAAGCACATTGTTCGAACGTATTCCGGCGATCGTGACCGTCCGGACCGAGACGGGACCTCACGGCTGTCGCCGCATCTGCGCTTCGGCGAGATCAGCCCCCGTCAGGTCTGGCACGCCGCCCGGTTTGCCGCGGCGGAAGATCCGGCACGCGGGCAAGGCGTCGAAAAATTGTTGAGCGAGCTCGGCTGGCGCGAATTCTGCCGCCACCTCCTCCACGATCACCCCAACCTTGCCGCCGAAAACCTGCAGACGAACTTCGATGCCTTCCCTTGGCAGCCCGACAAAGAAGCGCTCACCGCCTGGCAGCGCGGGCGCACCGGATACCCCATCGTCGATGCCGGCCTGCGCGAGCTCTGGCACACCGGCGTGATGCACAACCGGGTGCGGATGGTGGTGGCCTCCTTCCTGGTCAAGCACCTCCTGATCGACTGGCGCGAGGGGGAGGCCTGGTTCTGGGACACGCTGGTCGACGCGGACGCCGGCAGCAATCCTGCCAACTGGCAATGGGTCGCCGGCTGCGGCGCGGACGCTGCGCCCTATTTCCGCGTGTTCAATCCGCAGCTTCAGGGCGAGAAGTTCGATCCTGATGGAGCCTATGTTCGACGCTGGGTTCCGGAGCTGAAGGCCCTGCCCGCCAAGCTGATCCACCGGCCCTGGCAGGCAACGCCGATCGAGCTTGCGAGCGCGGGCATCACGATCGGCAAGACCTATCCGCAGCCGATCGTCGATCATGCCAGGGCACGCGAACGCGCGCTCGCCGCCTACGCAAAGATCCGCAAAGGTTGAGCGTCGCTTTGACACGATTTCGAAACCCGCTATCGTCATCGCTCCATGCAAACCGTGGGGGACGATATGGACGACGAGAAACCGATCACCGAACAGGCGATGGAGACGATCACCACTGCCGTGGAAACGACCAAGGACGCGGCAGTCACCGCAGTCAAGCAGGTGAAGAAAGCCGCCAAGAAGGTCGCGAAGAAAGTAGCGCCGAAGAAGGCGGCCAAGAAGAAAGCCAAGAAGGCTGCGAAGAAGACGACGAAGAAGGCCGCAAAGAAGTCGTCCAAGAAGGCCGCGAAAAAGTCTGCGAAAAAGGCGACCAAGAAAGCCGGCAAGTCGAAGAAGAAGGCCAAGAAGGCCAAGCGCTGATCGCACCGGAAGACGTCTCCGGGTGCGGGCGCGCCCGGAGACAGCCCGCATCTATCCTCGCCGCTTGCTCGGCGTTGAAGCACTTCCGCGTTTCCGGCGAGCCGAACTGCGTGCCGTCAGGACCGCCAATTGACCACAAAGACCGCCGCGGCGCAGAGCGCCATGCCAGCAATGGCAATCGCATCCAGCTTTTCTCCGAACAGCAGATAGGCCATCAGGGCCGTGACGGCCGGAACCAAATAGAACAGGCTCGCGACCGAGGTCGCCGCGGCGTGGCGGATCAGCCAGTACAACAGCCCGATCGATCCGATCGAGAGCGCGACCGCGAGCCAGGCGAGCGCAAGCACAAACTCCCGTGTCCAGTGCACCACGCGATCCTCGAACAGGAAGGCGCCGACCGCGAAGAAGATGGTGACCGCCACGTACTGCACGAGATTGCCGGCGCGCCAGTCGATGTGATTGCAATAGCGGCGCTGATAGAGCGTGCCGAGCGTGATGCTGACCAGCGAGACCACCGAGGCGAGCCAGCCGAGCCCGGCTTCGCCGGTCATCGGACGGTTGTGCAGGATCAGCACCACCCCCCCGAGGCCGAGCACGAGCCCGGCCCATTGCAGCGGCGTGACCCGTTCGCCGAGCCAGCGATTGGCGATGGTCGAGGTCAGGATCGGCTGCAGACCTGGAATCAGCGCCGACAGGCCGGCCGGAATCGAATGCGCGATCGCAATCGCGGTGCCGCCGAGATAGAAGCCGTGGACGAGGATGCCGGCGACGGCGCTGTGCGCGATGCCGGCGCTATCAGGCCATTTCGGCCGGGCGATTCCCGCGATGATTGCCATCAGCCCGACCACGATCGCCATGCGGATGGCGAGATAGGTCAAGGGATCGGCATTGTTGACGACGTATTTGGTGCCGATGAATCCGGTGCTCCAGAGCAGCACGAACAGGATCGGCGCGGCGCGGGCGGCCAGGGCTTCTTGATTATGATTCATTGCCGCCCTCATTGCCCGACCCTCGGCCATGCGGCAATGCGAATTTCGTGGTGACGATATGCTGCGCTGCGACGGAGGATCGCGGTCCGTCTCAGCCGCTCACCATTCGTCCGGGCAGGGATTGACGATCTTCCAGAGCTCGACCCCGTTCTTGATCTTCTTCATGTCCGTGGTGAGCCCGCCATTGCGGCGAATCCAGTCCTTCACCGTGTCGGGGTAGTAGGACATGAGATCGGAGGTACCCTCAGCGCTGGTGACCTTGATGCCGAAGGTGAACGCCTTGTCGTAATAGGCCTGGTGGAAGCCGAGGCTCGCGCGCGGCGTCACGCAGATCTTGTTCATCGGCACGATGCCGAGCACGAGCGTGCAGGCCGAATTGCAGATGCCGTCGATGATGACCCGCTCGCCCTTTTCGCGCACCCGCTTGTACTTGGCCTTGTACTCCTCGACATAGCCGCCGTGGTCGCGCGTGATGTGCAGCTCGGCGCGCGCCGGCGTGGCGGCGGCGAGGCAGAGCAACAGCAGACTCGGAAGCGTGATGCGCATGGCGAGATGACGGCGAAGGCCTTCAGGAATGTACCGGACTCGAGGGGCCGGCAAATGCCCCCGGGCCGGCGGAAGAATTCTGAACCGAATAGTCTTTGGTCATACTTGTGTGGGGAATTCGTTAAGCATCCCGAAAAGGCCAAAAATGGGCAGCTTTGGCCGCATGTCCGGCAATTCTGTCACACCCACCCGGAAATCTGCGGGATTGGCCTTGATTTCTGGCCTCCGGAGCGATGCTTGGCCGCTCGAAATTGCTATAACAGGCTGACCCATTCGAGCGGGTTCCGGAGAATCGAGATGAGCAAGTTGACGCGTGTCGCCGCGGTTGCGGCCTTGACGGCTGCGGTCCTGGCCCCCGCCCTCGCGGAGGCGAACGGCCGCCACCGGTACCACCGCTCCTACGCGAGCCCGCTGCCCTACCCGATCAGCTACCTGCACAATTACGGCCCGGGTATCACCCCCGGCACCTTCGCCTACTATGACGGCCCGGCGACCAACCACTGCTACCGCAGCGCGGCCGCTTATATTGGTCAGGACGGCCGGCGGCACCCCTGCTACTGAGGCGCCGCGGCCGCTGCGGCTCCTCTATTTGGCGGCGCCCGACCGCAGCAATTGCTTCTCGATCTCGTAGACCGGCAGCTTGACGAGGTCCTTGCCGACCTCCCCCTGAAGCGCCTTGCGCAGCCCGTCCGAATAGTCGGCGCGGATCATGCCGAGCGCACGTGGCGAGGCCACCATGGTCAGGGCCGTCGTCTCACCGGAGCTGACGGCGGCATCGAGCCGGCCGGCTAGGCTCCGCAGAAAGGCGCGCTCGGCCTCGTCGTGCCAATCGGTCTGCTCGACCGAGCTGCGTGCGCCGCCGACCGCGCCATGCAACCGGCCCGGCGCGTCGGCCCCCTGAGCGGCGGTCGCGGGATTGGGCTGCTCGTGCACCTCCCTGGTGTGGAGGTTCGGAAACATCTCGTCGCCGAGGTTTTCCAGAATGAGCGCCTTGCGCCCGTCGCACACGACCAGCCAGTCACCCTTGTCCATTCTCATCTTGTCCATCGCAACTTCTCCTTCACTTGCAGACGCCGCATCCGGCATCAGAGCTGTTCTTCGAATTCCTCGAAGGACTTGCCGAATTGCGTCATCGCCTCCTCCAGATAGTCGGCGAGCATTGGCGTACCGATCAGGTATGAGGCGGTACGCTGGTTGTGCGCCTGGGCGGCCTGGGCGCGCAGTTGACGCCAATCGGAGAGATCACCGTCGCCGCGGCCAAGCCAGGTCAGCGCCACGAGATCGATCTGCTCGTCAACATTGAGAGCGCGGATGAAGCCCGCGAGCTCGGCACGGTCGGTGCTTTCGCCGCGCCCACCGCGGCCGTAGCTCATGTCGTCGTCGCCGAAGTCCAGGATGACGCCACCCCCTCCCGCTTCGCTGTCGGACCGGCGCGATTTCGAGATGACGAAGAACACCTTCTCCGGCGAGATCGACAGATCTGGAATGACTCGCATTCAGCTCACCTTGCCCGGCAGCAGGCACCACGCCGCTGCCATGACGGCGACAGTAAGAGCCAAGGCAAACTTGCGAATTGCGCAGGATCAAGCTCAAGTCACGACACGGCCTGCCCGGCCTACGGCCCGCTGCCGAGCCGTGACGTAAGGGTCAGCTCGCCTGTTCATCTGTATTACATTTCGGTTCGGCCACAATTTGATCAGAACAACCTCGATATCCTGCATCGCGTAAGCGAAGGAAGACATCATGAACCTCACGACTGGCCGATTGGCCGCGTTCCTGTTCGGCGCCCTCGTTGCATCGTCGACGGCATCCGCCATGCCCATCGCGCCTGCACCTGCGACACCGCAGGTCTCCGGCGTCGAGCAGGTCCGCATGGTCTGCGACGCCTGGGGACGGTGCTGGTGGCGGCCGAACTATTATGGCTACTACTACAGGCCGCGGCCATATTATTACGGCCCGCGGTACTATGGGCCGCCGCGCTATTACGGGCCGCGCCATTATGGGTACTACGGCTATCGCCGCTGGTGACGTTTGAAGGGGCCTTCGGGCCCCTTCGCTTTTGCGAGATCATGTCTTGCGCAGTGGATCACTGGCCCCAAGCCGTTCATGTTTGATCTAGATCAAAGATGAGATCAGCCGAAAAGGTCACTTATGACGATTTAACCGATCGTGTTTCGGTGCTGTCAACATGAAGGTGCAGAGCGTTGAGGAACGGCGATGAGCCAACGTACCTCATGGCATGATGTCCGCAATACTACGGCCCTGAAATTCGGTTTACTGAAACTCGATGCTTCGCCATTGATGATGCAGCGATGTTCCTTTGATTGTCTCATTTCAGCGGCCGGCCAGAATCATGTTGTTCGACGACCTCGCTCCCTCCTCTGCCCTTCAACTGATCGGCTTCTCCGATGTCGATGCGTTTCGGCCGATTGAGACGATGGAGGATGCGAGGAGCATTCCGCTCGACATCCCGAACTTCGCGGCGGCCCGAGCCATCGTCTCCCTGCCGGCGTGCCGCATCATCGTGATGAGATCGTTCGCGCGGATCCTAGATACCGCTTATCGCATGTCGAGCGGGATGGTGATCCTGTCGATGAGCGACGATCTTCAGGTCAACTTCAAAGGTGTGGATCTCGACGCCCGCTTCTTCGCTGCCCTCCACGGCAACGATGAGTGCCATTTCGTCGAGCCCCGGACCAATCATCACGCCATGATCATCTTCTCCCCCGAGCTGAGAGACCGGGGCTGGTTCGACCGCGCCGACCATTTGCGCGCCCATGTCGCGAACCGGCCCGCCCTGCTCCACACCCGACAGCTCCTGCTCGACATCCTGCGCACCGCGTCAGTGCAGCCAGACCTGTTCGAGACGACCGAGGTTGCGGCCCATCTGCAGGAAGGCCTGCTGCTCGCGCTCGACGATTTGTTTCGAATCGATTCGACGTCGGATCGGAGCACCTCGGTCCACAGCGAGCGGGCGATCAAGCTCGTGCAGCGCATCGACGACTACGTCGCTACCTATCCGACCGCGCCGATCTATACAGCCGATCTCGCCCGCGAGTTCGACGTCTCGATCCGTACGCTCGGCGGCGCCGTCAGCAAGGTGCGGGGCATGAGCCTGCACCAGTACATTCGCCTGAAGAGGCTGTGGGCGACCCGCGCCCGCCTCCTCAAGGGTGGCGTCACCGTGGCCACCTGCGCACGTGCCCAAGGCTTCCATCATCTCGGCGAATTTGCCGCAGCCTACCGCGCGATCTTCCACGAGGCGCCCTCCGACACGCTGGCACGCGGCCGGCAAAGCGGTGTCCCGGCAGGCTGATGGACGCCGCAGGCCCTCGCGGCGGTGACCCGGCATCCTCGCCGCTTTAGAACATATATGGAACAAAGAGGACTGGCGCGCTCGGAAGGATTCGAACCTCCGACCCTCGGAATCGAAATCCGATGCTCTATCCAGCTGAGCTACGAGCGCCCTGGCCCGAGTAGCGGGCCACCGAGATCCGCCGGCCGGCACTGGCGAGGAGCCAGCACACCCGACGGCGGTCGGATTGGTTCGAATTAGCAGAGAGGCCGGCCAATAAAAAGCCCTTCCCACCTCGATCGAGGCAGCCGAAGGCGCCGTCACCAAGTCGTGCTGAAGAGACCGAAATGCGGCTGCTGAGCGACCAGCATCATGGGGCGGCCCGGCTGATGCGCCGGTTGCGTCCTGACGATCTTACGCTTGGGCTGAGCCTGGACAGGAGACGCTTGGGCCTGGAACGTCTGGGGCTGGCCCGCGTCGGACTTCCTCGCTGCGGCGGTCCCGGCCCTCGGCTCTGGCGTGAACTGGGCGAAGGTCTCGCGCACCCGCGTCTTGGCAGACATCTCGGCCAAAGCCGGCGACCGGCTCTCCTGTACCGGTGGCTGGGGAGCCGCAACTGCGGCAGTCTGAACCGCGGGTGCGACAATCGTCGGCTGGCTGGTGTCGAGGACGACGCGCTCAGGCAGATGGCGGTCGGACCGGATTCGGATCAGCGGCTGGTCGTTGCTTGCGGTCGCGACGGCCTGCGCTACGGGCGCCGCCGGGAAAACGAAATCCGCCGCGAACAGCAGTGTGAGCAAAGCTCCACCGACAAAGATGAAATACCTAAAGATGGGCATTGGCCGCGCTCCGCCCCCCGCATCCCCGCGTGGGCTCTGCTCGCCTCAACAGGCGATCTTCCAATTGGTTCCTGGCCCAGCCGTTCGGTTCAAATGGTGATGCATAGTTTTCGGCCAAGGACTGCAGAAGGTAACTTTTCAGCTACCGGGACAAGTCGCCTTCAAGCACGGCGTGCTGCAACCGGGGAACATTTTGCCTGATCGGCATTCACGTTAACGAAGCCGATCGGGATACGCACAAAGGTCTTGCGGCTCTTCATGCTGACCGGATCCGCCAGCACGCGGCTGCGGTCGGTCAGATGACTTCCATCGCGCCGCGTGAAGGCGCAGACGATCTCGACATCCTTTACGGCATAGTCGTTGTCGTTTCGCAGCGTGAACGTCACCAGGGCTTTGGAGCCGAGGCCGCCGCGACGCCAGGTCTGTGATGAAATCCTGAGACGACCAAGTTCTGCTGTCGCCGGCACCTGAGCTTCGGACACTGGCGAGGCTACTTTGGACGCATCGCCGGAGGGAGGCGCTTCAACAGCCGCCAGCTCAGGCCTCACCGGCTCAGCACTGTTGCCCTTGGAGAGAGGTAGCAGCATCCAAATGCCGCAACCGACGATGATTGCCGCCAACAGCCATAGAAGGCTTCGGCCAAATGAGACGCTCGCAATCGTCACCGCCCGCGCCAGTCGTTCGCCGGTGCCGGCCAAGCGCCCCAATCCGAGTCGGTCGAGCCTCGCATTCATGGTTGCACACCGATCGCGACCGCAGCACCATCGAAGATGGATTTAGTCACAGCTTACCTTAATTCGGGCGACGAACTAAGGTTCCCCCAACGTCATGCGAGTCGGCAACGGCGGTGGTGGCCACCGGCGATACTGCTAGCATGCGCCGTAGCATCGAATAGACCCGTTGGGAGAGTATGAAATGCCGTTCGCCGTCGCTTGGGATCACGTCCATCTGCGCAGCCCCGATCCAGAGGCCACTGCGGCCTGGCTGCAGGACATCCTTGGTGGCGAGATCGTGCGCGCGCCGGGACGAATCGACGTGAACCTCGGCGGAGCCAGGATCTTCATCGCGCCGCTCGAGGGCGACAGCGCCGTCAGCCCGCCACCTCCGCACCCGCATCAGGGCCTCGACCATTTCGGCTTGACGGTGAAGGACATCGACGCGGTCGCCGCCGAAATCAAGGCCAAGGGTGTCACGTTCACGCGCGAGCCGACGACCATCCGTCCCGGCGTACGCATCTGCTTCATCCGCGGGCCTGAAGGCATCTCGATCGAGCTGCTCGAGCGCGACAAGAAATATACCTGACGCGACGGAGCGCCCCGCCGTCCAGGCACCGAGCCGGCGACGACGTCACGCCCGAAGGCTAAGTCATGCTACCGGGCATAAAGCAGCGGATGGTGACACCCATGTAGCCGTAGATCGGCCAGACCATGGTGCGTCCCACCCGGTTCGGCTCCGAGATCACGGCCTCCGCGGGCACGTCGACCCAGACGAGCTCCTGCTGCTGGCCATCGAGCGCAAAGCCATAGCGCGGGACGCGAACGCGATAATGCCCGTCCTTGCTGTCCCAGTCGGAGTCCGAGAGCGCCGAACCGTCGGCATCGGAGCAGCAAGGCCCCTTGCCGCTGCGCAGACTGTCGAACCAGGCCTTCAATTCGGGATTGGTGTTGGCGAACTGTCCGCGGTCGCGCACGTGCCCCGAGGAGGCTGCGAGCGCGATCAAAGCCAACGCGGGCGCCAGCCTCGTCAGGCTTGCCCGGCGTATCGCATCACCAATCCGCCGTTGTTCGCTTTTGCAATCGTGGGACGCGCACCGTACAGACGCGGCTCATTGCCGCCGGAATCGATCCAGTTGGTCACGTTCGTCTTGCTCCAGCACCCCGCGGCCAGTGCAACAATGGTTATGCATTTCGCGGGCCAACTCTGATTCGCAACGTCGGGCCTCGCCTCACCATCAGAGCGTCACGACGGTGTCATGGACAAACCGGAACAACTACGGCTCGCAGGCCGCCGCGACCGGCCGGCAAACTGCCTCGTTGCGCGCAGGGATGGGCTTTGGCATAAAAGCGGGACCGGTTGCGCCATTGGGCGATGGCGGCCGGCCTACGGGACGTTATGAAAAACGGCCTCTATTCAATTCACGTCACCCTGCTCGATGGTCGAGTCGGCAAGGGCAGCGGCGTGATTCTCTTCCGCGACGGCAAGATTCTCGGCGGCGATGCCTACCTGTATTACACCGGCAGCTACACGGTGAAGGACAACAACAGCTTCAAGGGCGAGGTGTTGGTGCAACGGCACACCTCGCCTCGAGGCGATGACAATCCGCTGTTCGGCGGCCCTGCCCCGGTCGGCATCGGCGTCACCGGCACGTTCACGGACACGCGCGGACAGATGACCGGCACCGCGCTGGTCGGCAAGGCCAGCCAGATCTTCGGCGCGACGCTGCACAAGCTTGCAGACGTCGATTAGCTATTCCGCGGCCTGTTCGAGCGGCGCCACACGCGGCAGGATCATCTGGATGCGCGTACCGCCACCCGGTTCGGAATCGAGATCGAGCCGGCCACCGAGCCGGTTGGTGACGATGCTGTAGACGATGTGCAGCCCGAGGCCGGTGCCGCCTTGGTCGCGCCGCGTGGTGAAAAACGGATCGAAGGCGCGGCGACGGACGTCGAGCGACATGCCGCAGCCATTGTCGGAGAAGATGATCTCGACGTTGTCCTTGCCGGACTCGCGCACCTGGATCTCGATCGTCCCGGGCCGGCCGTCCGGGAAGGCGTGCGCCACCGAGTTCAGAAACAGATTGGTCAGCACCTGGCCGTACGGGCCGGGATAGCTGTTCATGGTCAGGTCCGGCTGACACTCGACGTTGAGCGTCAGATTGTGCTTACGCAGGCCCGGCCGCAGGCTCATCACCACCTGCTCGGTGAGGTCACCGAGATCGAAAGTACGCTGATCCGAATAATTGCGGTCGGCGGCGACCTGCTTGAACGACTGGATCAGCTCGGCGGCGCGGTTGAGATTGGAGACGAGCTGCGAGGACGCATCGCGGCTGGTACTGAGGAAATCGTTGAGCGTGGAGCGGCGCAGCTCGCCGCGCTCGACTTCGGCGGTGAACATGGCGGTCTTGCGCTCCAGCGCGGAGGCGACGGTGAGACTGATGCCGACGGGATTGTTGACCTCGTGGGCGACGCCGGCGACGAGGCGCCCGAGCGCGGCCAGCTTCTCGGCCTCGATCAGGGAGGCCTGGGTCTCGCGGAGATTGCGCAGCGCGGTTTCGGCGGCTTCCTTGGCCTTGCGCATCTCCTGCTCGCCGCGCTTGCGCTCGCCGATATCGAGCGCAACGGTCACGATCCGCTCGATCTCGCCCTCGGCGTCGAGCAGCGGCAACTTGTTGACCAGCCATTGCCGCATGTTGCCGGAGGCGTCCTGATACTCCTCCTCGTAGAAACCGAGACCTTTTCGAAGCTTGAGCACCCGCTTGTCGCTCTCGTCCGACTTGGATGCGCCGTAGCGCGACATCAGGTCGGCCGTGGTGCGGCCGAGCGCCTCGCCGGGCTCGATGCCGAAGATGCCGGCCATGTAGCGGTTCATCAGCACGTAGCGCAGATTGCGATCCTTGACGTTGATCACCGCCGGCACGGTGTCGATGACCTGCTGGAGCAGGCGCCGGCCTTCGGCGATGGCTTCCTCCGCCCGCTTCTGGTCGGTGATGTCGCGCAGCGTGCCCTCGTAGCGGATGATGTTGCCCGCTTCGTCTCGCACGCCCGTGGCGCTGTCGGAGAGCCAGAGGATGTCGCCGCTGCGCTGGCGCACCTGATACTCGAACTCGCGCACCATGCCGTCGCGCGCCATCAACCGCTGGTATTCGGCGCGCGCCTCGGGGTGGACGTAGATCGTGTGGGCGATGTCGCTGATGCTGTCGATCAGCTGCTGCGGGCTGTCGTAGCCCATCATGCGCGCCAGCGCGGGATTGGCGTTGAGGAGGTCACCGGCCGGGGTCGTCACGTAGATGCCGTCGATGGAGCCTTCGAACAGTTTTCGATAGCTCTCCTCGGCGAGCCGCTGCTCGGTGAGCGCGCGCACCGCCGCCTCGCGCGCGGTGTCGGCCTCCTCCAGCGCGCGGCGAAACACTTCGGCCGCCCGCGCAATGTCGCCGATCTCGTTGCCGAGGTCGGCGGACGGAATTGAGACATCTTTCCGGCCGGCGGCAAGCGCGCGAATGGATCGCGCGATCTGGGCGAGCGGACGCACCGTCCTGCGAACCACGAACCAGGCAGCGCCGATGCCGATCAGCACGCCGACCGTGCCGAGCACGATGCTCTGCCATCGCGCCTCGGTCAGTGTCCGGGCGAAGTCGCGCGACAGCACGTGACCGCGTCGGGAGCTGACCTCGCGCAGCAATTCGGTGACGCGGCCGATCAGCCGTCCTTCCGTTCCCAGCACCTCGCGATCGATGTCGGCGATCTGCCGCTCGCGGACGGCGACGGCCATGATCGCCTCGGCATAGTCGTTCACCGCCGACTTCAGCTTGGCATCGGCAATATCGAGCCCCCGCATTCCCTGTGCAGCCTGCTCGGCTGCGGACGGGTTGCGCGCGAGCAGCCCGATCGCGATCCGGCCCTGTGCCTCGGACAGGCGGGACGCCAGCTCGCGGTCCGCGGTGCCTTCAACCGCTGCGTCGAATTGTTCGCGCAGCGGCGGCAGTCCGGCGAGCAGCTGGGCGCGGCGGTCGATCAGCGTGGAGATCCGCTCGAGGCCGGAGCGATAGGTTGCGAGCCGCTCGGTGACCCCGTCGAGCATGTCCTGCTGCTCGGGCGCGAGCTCGATGCGGGTCTTCTTCAGGATGTCGCTGAGCGTCGAGGCCGCCTCGCCGACCTGCTGGAACTGGATGCCGGCACCGGGATCTGTGACGAAGTCGCGCGCGGCAAGACGCAGTTCGTTCATGCGGCGATCGATGTCCTCGGCGAGGTCACCGACGCTCTGCAGCCGCTGCAGCTCGGCGAAGGTCGAATCGATGTGCCGGATCGCAATCACGCTCGCAGTCGAGGTGACAATGATCACCGCCAGCACCAACAGGAAGCTACCGAAGGTGAGCTGGCCGATGGAGAGCGAGAAAGTTCGCCTTTTCTCAGGGGACGGCTTCAATTCGGCGGACATTGGTGGTTTGAGGACCGGACTGCTGGAGGTCCAATATACGACGTAATGCTGCCCGGGGGGAACATGCCTCGGGACGCGGAATATCGTTAATATCGGGACTTGGCGCCCGCTTCAGCTTTACGACAGTTTGACGATGGCTGCCCCTGCGGCCCGGGATTCGTCGATACTTCGTTGCGTGTCGAAGTGTACTAGCCGACGGCCCCGACCTCGAACACCTCGCCGTCATAGCCGGCCTCGCTGGGGATGCGGAGCTGACGGCCGGTTTCGGTTTTGGTCATCACCGGCATCACCGTAACGATCGAGAGGCCGCGGGCGTGCTCCAGCGCCGCGCTCACGCTTCCCTGCTTGGCGAGCCGGATCAGGTTGCGTGTGGTCGGGAACGGCAGCTTGAAACGGCCGCTCTCCCCGCCCTCCACCGCCTCGCGCGGCGACACCCAGATCGAATCGGTGGATTCCCGTCCGTCATGGGCACCGAGCTGGTCGGGCGGTGCCGCGGCCAGGAAGAACCAGGTGTCGAACCGCTTCGGCATGCCCTCGGGCGTGATCCAGTGCGCATAGGGCACGAGCGTGTCGAGCGCGAGCTGGAGATTGTTGTCGGCGAGAATGCTGAGGAAGCTGATCTTGTGCTCGTTCAGCGCAACGCGATGCTTGTCGGCGATCTCCCCTGCTCGCCCGGCATCGATTGGCGTACCCGTGTCCTTCGACCGCGCCAGCAGGATCCCGCTCTCCTCGAAGGTCTCGCGGATCGCGGCGATCCGGAAGCCGCGGTCCGCTTCGCTGAGGCTTTCGCCGCCCGAATAGAGGTCGGCGCGGGCGACGATCTCGTTGTCGCCGGCATCGACGCTGCCACCGGGAAACACCAGCGCGCCCGAGTTGAACTCGATCTGATGATGGCGGACCATCATGAAGACTTCGATTTCCTTAGCGCCGTCGCGCAGCAGGAGGATCGTCGAGGCCGGGCGTGATGCTGATGTCTCGGCCATGCAACTAGCCTGCGGCGCTGGATTGCGGGCCGAGATTGGCGCGCTTGTCGAAACGGGCGACCCGCGACAAGAGATAGTCGACCTCGGCCTTCGCCGTCGCCGTCATCGTCGCACCGGGCTTGCGCTGCGCGCTGGAGGCGATGATGCCGCGCTTCTGCAGCACGTATTTGCGCACGGTGAGGCCGACGCCGGGCTGCTGCTCGTAACGGATCAGCGGCAGATGCGCGTCGAAGATGTCATGCGCAGCGTCGCGCTTGCCGGCCTTGGAGAGGTCCACGACGTCGATCAGGAGCTCCGGGAAGGCGTAGCCGGTCATGGCGCCGTCGGCGCCGCGCTCCATCTCGAAGTCCAGGAAGGTGCCGCCATTGCCGCAGAGGATCGAGAGCGGACGGAGCGAGCCGTCCTTCTGGAAGCCGCGTAGTGTCGAGATCTTCTCCAGGCCCGGCCAGTCCTCGTGCTTGAGCATCACGCAGTTCGGATTGTCCATGACGATCTTGCGGATCACGGCGGGGGTGAACACCACCTGCAAGGTCAGCGGATAGTCCTGCAGCACCCAGGGCACATCAGGGCCGATGGCTTCCGCCGCCTGCTTGAAATAGCCGATGATCTGGTCGTCGGTGCGAAGCGAGGGCGGCGGCGCGATCATGACGCCGGCCGCGCCCGCATCCATCGAAGCCTTGGCCAGCGAACGCATGGTGGCAAAGCCCGGCGCGGAGACGCCGACGATCACCTGCATCTTCTTGGCGCGCTTGACGTAGCGCACCGCGACCTGCTCGGCCTCGACGGCATCAAGCTTGGGGGCTTCACCAAGAATGCCCAGCACCGTGACGCCGTCGCAGCCGACCTCCTCGTAGAAATCGGTCAGGCGGTCGATCGAGCGCTCGTCGATCCGGCCGTCGTCGTGGAACGGCGTCGGCGCGATTGCGAAAGTGCCCTTGGCGTCGGCGGTGAGTTTCATCGGTCCTCGTCTTTCTCTAATCTGTCATTCCGGGGCGCGACGCAGTCGCGAGCCCGGAATCCATAACCACGATCCGGAGTATGGATCCCGGGCTCACGCTTCGCGTGCCCCGAGATGACGGCCTTCTAAAACCGCCGTGCCCCCATCTTGATCTGCTCCTCGGAGAAGAAGATCTCCTTGGCATGATCGACAATGTCCTGGGCGTTCCAGCCCGAGTGCGGCGGCTTCCAGCCTTCCATTTCCATCATCCGCATCTCGCGCACGCCGCGGGGCCCGGACACGCCCAGCACCTTGCCGGTCTGGTCGCCCGACAAGTCGCTGACCATGTATAGCACGGCCGGCGCGATGCCGTCCGGCCCGAGCGCGGCGCCGGGGTTCTCCTTATAGCGGGGCAGGTCTGCGGTCATGCGGGTCAGGGCGCCCGGGGCCAGCGTCCAGATCCGGATGTTGTACTTGCGGCCCTCGATCGCGAGCACGTTGGACAGGCCCCAGATGCCGCCCTTGGCCGCGCCGTAATTGGTCTGGCCGAAATTGCCGATCAGCCCTGACGTCGAGGAGGTGTTGACGATGACGCCGCCGCCGTTTTCCCGCATCCAGCGAAACACCGGCATGGTGCAACAAAAGGTACCCTTCAGATGGACCTTGATGACCTTGTCCCAGTCGGCCTCGCTGGCCTTGTGAAAGGTCTGGTCGCGCAAAATGCCGGCATTGTTGACCAGGATGTCGGCCCGGCCGAAATGCTTGATGGCGTCGTCGAACACCGACTGGCCGCCTTCCATGGTGGAGATGTCGGCACCGTTCGCGACCGCCTTGCCGCCCTGGGCCCTGATCGCGTCCACGACCTGCTGCGCCATGGACTTGTCGGCGCCGGAGCCGTCGCGGGGACCGCCGAGATCGTTGACCACGACCGAGGCCCCCTCCCGCGCAAACAGCTTTGCATAGGCCTCACCGAGCCCACCGCCCGCGCCGGTGATCAGCGCGACCTTGCCGTCGAGTAGTCCCATGGTGGCGTCTCCGTGTTTGTTTTCTTTCTAACCTCTCCCCGCCTGCGGGGAGAGGTCGGATCGCTCTTGCGATCCGGGTGAGGGGGTACAGGTCTCAATACCGGCCCGACTCGTGGTGAGAGCCCCTCACCCCACCCTCTCCCCGCAAGCGGGGCGAGGGAGTGAAACGCCGGTGCCCACTAACCCAGCACCGTCTTGCCGTTCTTGATCACCGTCACCCCGCGCGACTTCACCTTGGCTTCGAACGCGATCACGTTGCCGTCCTTCCAGAGGTCCATGGTCACGGTCTCGCCGGGATAGACCGGCGAGGAGAACCGCGCGACGTGCTGACGGAAGGCGCTCGCATCGTAGTCGGCATAGGTCTGGAGCACGCCGCGGCAGGTGATGCCGTAGGTGCACATGCCGTGCAGGATCGGACGCGGGAAGCCGGCTTTCTTGGCGAACTCGGGATCGGAGTGCAGCGGGTTGCGGTCGCCGCAGAGGCGATAGACCAGCGCCTGGTCGGGGCGCGTGGTGATGTCGATGGTCTTGTCCGGCTCGCGCGATGGGATCTTGTGCGGATCGGGCTGGGTCAGGTTCGGCCCGCCGAAGCCGCCATCGCCGCGGGCAAAGCGCGAGGCGACCAGCGTTGCCAGCTTCTCGCCCTTCTCGTTCTTCAGCACGGTCTGGTGAACGATGACCACGCCCTTGTCCTTGCCCTTGTCGTAGACTTCGAGCACCGAGGAGTCGGCGGTGATGTTGGCGGCGACCGGCAGCGGCTGGTGGAAGGTGATGTCCCGTTCGCCGTCGACCACCATGACGCGGTTGAGATTCATCTCGCCCGGGCCCGAGCCCCAGGCCGCGACAGAGGCGAAGGTCGGCACCACCTTCAGCGGCCGCGGCGTGAACGTGCCCTCGTTGACGAAGGCGAGTTCGTTCTCGTCCATGGGATCGGCACCGAGGCCGATGCCGTAGGCGTAGAGCATGACTTCGCGATCGGTGTAGGCGTATTTCTGGCCGAGATTTTTCAGGCTTTTGAGCTCTTCGTATCTGGCGGACATTCTTCTGGTTTCTCCCGGGATTTCACCGGCGCTTACTGATGCGCCCTCTCCCCTTGCGGGAGAGGGCTCCGAGGTGCCGGCCACATACGCGTTTGGGTGAGGGGTTGCTTCCACGTTGAAGATTCTCTCCGTGGAGAGAACCCCTCATCCGGCGCTTCGCGCCACCTTCCCCCGCAAGGGGGGAAGGAAGAAAGCAATCAAGCCACCGTGAAGAACGGCAGCGGGGCGCCGTCGGTCGGCTTGAACACCACCTTCACCTTCTGACCGATCTTGAGCTTCTCCAGATCGCAGTCGACGAAATTGGTCTGCACCGATGGCCCCTCCTTCAGCGTGACGTAGCCGATGGCGTAAGGACCGGTCGGCGATTTCCGCATCAAGCTGTAGGTGTAGATCGTGCCCTCGCCCGAGGCCTGCTCCCACACCGTCTTGTCGGAGTAGCAGAACGGGCAGATCGAGCGCGGGAAGTAATGCGCTTCGCCGCAGGCGGTGCAGCGCTTGATCATGAACTTGCCCTCTTTCGCGGCGTCCCAGAACGCTGATGTCTCGGGATTCGTCACCGGGGCCGGATACTTTTTCACTTCGCTCATCACACGCGCTCCAGAATGGCGGTCGAGGCGGCGTGGCGGACGCCGAGGAGGCCGCCGGTGCCGTGGGCGATGGCGAGATCGCAATTCTTGACCTGCACCTTCGGATGCGCCTCGCCGCGCAGCTGCCTGACGGCCTCGAGGATCTTGGTCATGCCGCCGCGGTTGACGGGGTGGTTGCTGCAGAGGCCGCCACCATCGGTGTTGAACGGCAGCTTGCCGACGCCCGAGATCAGGTTGCCGTCGGCGACGAACTTGCCGCCCTCGCCCTTCTTGCAGAAACCGAGGTCTTCGAGCTGCATCAGCACGGTGATGGTGAAGCTGTCATAGATCGAGGCGTATTTGATGTCCTTCGGCGTGATGCCGGCTTCCTCGAACGCACGCGGACCGGACCAGACGCCGGCGGAGTAAGTGAGGTCGAGATCTTTGCCGCCGCGCGGGCCCTTCATCGCCTCGCCATGGCCGATCAGGCGCACCAGCGGCTTCTTCAGGCTCTTGGCAATCTCCGGCGTCGTCACGATCAGCGCGCCGCCGCCGTCGGAGACGACGCAGCAATCCATGCGATGCAGGGGATCGGAGATCATCGGCGAGTTCAGGACGTCCTCGACAGTGACCACGTCCTTGAGCATCGCATGCGGATTGTACTGCGCGTGATGCGAGGCCGCGACCTTGATCCAGGCGAGCTGCTCGGAGGTGGTGCCATAGTCGTGCATGTGGCGCATGGCACACATGCCATAGGCATTGTGCGTGGTCGCCCCGTAAGCGGTTTCGAAATCGACCTCGGCGCCGGAAGCGCGCGGCGGCATCGCGCCGGTGCGCGGCTTGCCGGCGAGCGTCACGAGCGCGATCGAGCATTTGCCCGCGGCGATCGCCTCGGCGGCATGGCCGAGATGGATGATGTAGGAGCAGCCACCGGTCTCGGTGGAATCAATGTGGCGAAGCCTCTTGGTGTTCAGGCCGAGATAATCGACCATCGGCCAGGCGCCGCCGGGCGCGTCGCCCGCACAGAAATAGCCGTCGATATCATCCTTGCTGATCCCGGCATCCTCGATCGCGCCCTTGGCGACCTCGGCGTGGAGCTGGGCGGTGGATTTGTCCGGCGCATGCCGGGTCGGGTGTTCGTAGATCCCGGCAATGTAGGCCTTGCCCTTGATGGTCAAAACTTCAGTCTCCGCTCGCGTCTCGTTCGTGGCTCTTTTTTTGGCTCTTTTTTCTGAACCGCACCGGGCTGATTGGCAAGCGCGGAAATATTCCGCCCCGCGAGAGGGTAGTGGATTGGCGCAAGGGGAGCACATCCGAAAATCCGCCCCAGATAGCAAGCGAACCTGCCCTCCGCGTCGTCATTGCGAGGAGCCCTTGCGACGAAGCAATCCAGAGCCCCCTCCATTGAGGAATTCTGGATTGCTTCGCTACGCTCGCAATGACGGAGTTTGTTGCCACTGATGGCGCTGCTTCAACTCAAGACTCGCTCGCAGACACACGCCCGCATCCTCGCGGCACATCTCGCCCGAGTTTTGCTCCCGTCTTGCTCCCTCCGAAGACAGAGGGCGCAGGGAAGACCGGGTGCCGGCTGGGCACCCATGGTCCGCTGTGCGCGAATTGCGCGAAAAACAGATGCACAGCGGCATACAGGTGAAGCCCAACATCCGGCCTTCCCTGCGCAGTGGCTTTACGGCTTATGTCGCGCTCTCCCCGGGGAGCGATGCACTATTGCCCCCGTCGCCTTGCGAGAGAGACCCGCACGACTTGACGCACAGACCCCGGGCGTCAGGACCACACGATTTTGCCGTACGCGAGACCGCGCCCGTCGTGCGCGCGAAAGACTCGCGCGACGCAGCCCGCGTCCACCGCCGCTCACCCCGCGTTTCGTGACGATCGCGATACGCCCCTCTGAGAGGGATGAGGTGGCGGACAGATACGATAATTCCGAATTTCGGTAAAGCGGAATTTTTTTGCGCGACCGGCTTGACCATGGCTTGAGTGTTTTGCCCGACGCGTAGTGCTAGGGGTGGTGTCGTAGGGTGGGTTAGCCGAAGGCGTAACCCACCGCTTCGCTCTCAGCGGCGGCAGAAGCGGTAGGTTACGCCCCGCGAACGCGCTTCGCGCATTCACAAGGCTAACCCACCCTACGGGAGCGCCTACTCCGCCGCGATCTGCCGGGGCGCCGGCGGCGGGTTGGCCAAATCCGCGGCGAGCTGGGCGTAGCGGGCCTTGGCGTCGTGTACGGCCTTCTCCTTCACGGGGCCGTAGCCGCGGATGCGGTCGGGCAGTGAGAGCAGCTCGACCGCGGTGTCAATCGTGAGCGGCGACAACAGGCCGAGCACGGTGGCGACGTCCTTCTCGTAGCTGGCGATGAGATCGCGCTCGAGCTTGCGGTCGGCGCTGCGGCCGAAGATGTCGAACGGCGTGCCGCGCAGGAACTTGAACTTGGCCAGCACTCGGAAGACCTTCAGCATCCACGGGCCGAAGGCGCGCTTCTTCGGGCGCCCAAGTGCATCGACACCGCTGCTGAGGATCGGCGGCGCGAGATTGAAGTTGAACTTGAAGTCGCCCTCGAACTGGTCGCGGAGCTGCTGCTCGAAGGCGCCGTCGGTGTAGAGGCGCGCCACTTCGTATTCGTCCTTGTAGGCCAGGAGCTTTGCATAATTCACGGCGACCGCGCGCGGCAGTGCATCGCCATAGCCGCCCTTCGCGGCGGCATCGCGGACCTGGTCGACCAGCTTGCGATAGCGCTTGGCGAGACGAGCGTTCTGGTAGGCGGTCAGATGCTTGGCACGGTGCTCGATGACCTCGTCGAGCGTCATGGCATCGAGCGCCTTCGGCGCAGCCACTTCGTCCCCGCCCTTCAGCATATCCGCAAGGCGCTTGGGGTCGGCGACCGCGAGACGGCCAAGGCGGAAAGCTTCCTTGTTCATCTTGATCGAGACGCCATTGACCTCGATCGCCTGCTCGATCGCTTCCGCGGAGAGCGGCAACAGACCCTTCTGATAGGCATAGCCCATCATCATCATGTTGGTGGCGATGGCATCGCCGAGCAGCTGCTCGGCAGGCTTGGTGAAGTCGAAGAACACCGAATCCTTGTGCAGCGCCGTTTCCAGGAGCCCGTTCAGCTTGCGGGTCTGGAAATTGAAATCGCGATTGAGGATGAAATCGGCGGTGGGAATGACGTGGCTGTTGATGATGCCGTGGGTGCGGCTGGTGTCACAAAGGGTGATCGTGTCCTTGGCGACTGCGACGACTTCGTCGGCGGCGAGCACGAGATCGGCCGTGCCGGTGACGATGCGCGAGCAGGTCACCTCGGCCGGATGATCTGATAGCCGCACATGGCTGAGCACCGCCCCGCCCTTTTGCGCGAGGCCCGACATATCCAGGATCATCGAGGCCTTGCCCTCGATGTGGGCGGCCATGCCGAGCAGCGCGCCGATGGTGAGCACGCCGGTGCCGCCGACGCCGCCGACGGCGATGTTATAGGGCTTGTCGAGCGTCGGGCGCGAGGCCGGCTCGGGCAGCGTGCCGATCTCAGCGAGCTCGGCTGGCGCGCGGTGGCGCGGCGCGCCGCCGTCGATGGTGACGAAGGACGGACAGAATCCTTTCAGGCAGGAATAGTCCTTGTTGCAGGATGACTGGTTGATAGCGCGCTTGCGGCCGAACTCGGTCTCCAGCGGCTCGACCGAGATGCAGTTCGACTGCACCGAGCAATCGCCGCAGCCTTCGCAGACGGCCGGATTGATCATGACGCGGCGCGCCGGGTCCTCCATCAGGCCGCGCTTGCGGCGACGGCGCTTCTCGGCGGCGCAGGTCTGCACGAACACGATCGCCGAGGTGCCCTTGAACTCGCGGCACATCTTCATGACGTTGTCGAGCTCGTCGCGGTGATACTTCTTCACGCCGGGCGCGATGGTATCGGCCGGGTAAGCGTCTGGGTTTTCCGAGACCAGATAGAGCTCGCGGATGCCTTCGGCGTAAAGCTGCTGGGTGATCTGCTGCGGCGAGAGATCGCCGTCATGACGCTGGCCGCCGGTCATGGCTACCGCATCGTTGTAGAGGATCTTGTAGGTGATGTTGGCCTTGGAGGCGATCGCCTGGCGGATGGCGAGAATGCCGGAGTGGAAATAGGTGCCGTCGCCGAGATTGGCGAAGATGTGGTTCTCGTTGGTGAAGGGCGCGATGCCGACCCAGGGCACGCCCTCGCCGCCCATATGCGTGAACGTCTCGGTCGAGCGGTCCATCCACAGCGCCATGAAGTGGCAGCCGATGCCGGCCAGCGCGCGGCTGCCTTCGGGGACTTTCGTCGACGTGTTGTGGGGGCAGCCGGAGCAGAAATACGGGGTTCGGGAGACAGGCGCGACCGCCTGCATCTGGGTCGCCTGGCGGCCGTTGAACCAGTCGGCCTTGGCGCGGAGCATCTCCGCAATTTCAGGGTTGAGATCAAGTCGAAGCAGGCGCTCGGTGAGCGAGGTCGCGAGCGAGGCGACGCTGAGCTCGGCGGCGAAGGTCAGGAAGCGCTTGTCGTGCTCGTCCATCTTGCCGACGATGCGCGGGCGCACATCGTCGCGCCAGTTGAACAACACCTGCTTGACCTGGTTCTCGACGATCTCGCGCCGCTCCTCGACGATGAATATCTCCTCCAGGCCGACGGCGAATTCGTGCACGCCTTCCGGCTCGAGCGGCCAGGGCATGCCGATCTTGTAGAGACGAAGGCCGATTTTGGCGGCGACCTCCTCGGTGATGCCGAGCTCGCGTAGCGCCTGACGAACGTCCTCGTAGCTCTTGCCAGAGGCCATGATGCCGAAACGGGCGTTCGGCGAATCCATGGTGACGCGGTTGACCTTGTTAGCGCGGGCAAAGGCGATGGCGGCAAAGCCCTTGTAGTCCTGCAGGCGCCGGTCCTGCTCGAAGCGGTCGTCGGGCCAGCGCAGGTTGAGGCCGCCGGGTGGCAGCTCGAAGTCGGTGGGAATGATGAACGGCTTCATCTCGTCGGTGAGGTCGATCTCGGCGGTGGTCTCCACCGTCTCCGTGATCACCTTCATGCCGACCCAGCAGCCGGAATAGCGCGACATCGCGATGCCGAGCAGGCCCATCTCGATCATCTCGTGGATGCTCGACGGGTAGAGATACGGCATCAGTGCCGACATGAAAGCATGGTCGGACTGATGCGGGACGGTGGAGGATTTCGCGCCGTGGTCGTCGCCGGCAAGGCACAGCACGCCGCCGTTCTTGGCCGAGCCCGCGGCATTGCCGTGACGGAACACGTCGCCGCAGCGGTCGACGCCCGGGCCCTTGCCGTACCAGATGCCGACCACGCCATCGTATTTGGCGCCGGGCGAGAGGTTGAGCTGCTGCGAGCCCCATACCGCGGTCGCGGCGAGGTCCTCGTTCACGCCGGGTTGGAACTTGATATTGTACTGCTCGAGATGCTTGCGCGCGGCGAACAGCTGCTGGTCGTAGCCGCCGAGCGGCGAGCCGCGATAACCGGAGATGAAGCCCGCGGTGTTGAGGCCGTTGGCGCGGTCGCGCCGGATCTGGGCCATCGGCAAGCGGACCAGGGCCTGGATGCCCGTGGTGAAGACGTGTCCGGTCTGCTGGGTGTACTTTTGATCGAGACTGATCGGACCCTGGTTGATGCCCATGCTGTCCTCGCTTGCGCCCTGTTCAGGTCTTGCTGACTTAAGTCGTTGCCTGCCCATTGGTTTTAGCTAGGGCGCGCCGACCACCTCCGCCACTCTATGTCGGATATTTCATGCTCCGCATCACAATTCTGGACCAAAGGAGGCCTCGGGTAAAAATCGCAATTTCGTGGCCTGAAACACGTTGGCGATTTTCAGTTTGTGTCACCATACCCCCATCGTTGCGAAATGAATCGACGCTTCCCTTCATGCAGGTAGGGTCGATGGGTCGCAGGGGAGGCTGTCGATGCGGACGATTCTGACGGGCCTGGCGCTTGTGGGCCTGGCGTTGTGCAGTGCGGTTGCAAGTACGGTCACAAGCGCGGCCGGCGCCGCCGGACCATCTTCCGAGCTGATCGCCTATGGCAAGGCGCTGGCCGAGGCCGGCGACTGCGCGGGCTGCCACACTGCCGATCCGGCAAAACCGTTCGCGGGCGGCAAGCGCATCGACACGCCCTTTGGCGCGATCTATGCGCCGAACCTGACGCCGGACCGCGACACCGGCATCGGCGGCTGGACGGATGCCGATTTCACCCGCGCCTTGCGCACCGGCATCGCGCCTGACGGCTCGAATTATTACCCGGCGTTTCCCTACCCCTATTTCACGAGGATGACGAAGGACGACACGCTGGCGATCCGCGCCTATCTCGCCACGCTGGCGCCCGTCACCAGCCGCAACAAGCCGCCGGAGCTGCGCTGGCCATTCGGCTATCGCGGCCTGATGCGGCTTTGGAACACGATGTATTTCAAGCCCGGCCTGTTCGAGCCGGACCAGACCAAGAGCGCGGCCTGGAACAGAGGCGGCTACCTGGTCACCGGGCTCGGCCATTGCGGCGCCTGCCACACGCCCAAGAATTATTTCGGCGCCGACCGGGATGCGCAGGCGCTGTCCGGCAACGCGGTCGGCGGCTGGTTCGCACCGCGGCTCGACGGCGCCCCGCGCACCGGGCTGAAATCCTGGAGCGAGGCCGATATCACGGAGTACCTGCAAAGCGGGCGCAATGCCAAAAGCCACGCCGGCGGGCCGATGGCGGAGGTCGTCGTCAACTCGACCTCGAAGATGAGCGATGCCGACGTGCGCGCGATCGCGATCTATCTGAAGAGCCTGCCGCCGGCCCGGCGCGAGACGATCGTAACGCCGCCGGACGCTGCCGAGATGAAGGCCGGCCAGGCGGTCTACGCAAAGCTCTGCATCGCCTGCCACGAGGCCGACGGCACAGGCAGCCCGCGCATCTACCCGCCGCTGCCGGGCAATGCGCTGCTGCAATCGATCAATCCGTCCTCGACCTTGCGCATCATCCTCGACGGTGCCCACACCGTGACGACGCCGCGCGCGCCGAACACCGGCGAGATGCCGGCTTACGCCAAGCAGCTGTCCGACGCCGAGATCGCCGCGGTGACGAACTACATCCGCAATTCCTGGGGCAATGCAGGCCCGCTGGTGACATCGGCACAGGTGGCAAAAGCAAGGAAGCGAGAGGCGAATGGGGAATAGCGAATGGCCCAGAACCATTCGCCATTCGCCATTCGCGCGCGACAGCGCTCACCGCTCTTCATCCCCCGTGAACACGAATTTCGGCATCTCCCATTTGTAGCGCACCGCAAGCAGGCGGAAGCTGATGCCGAGGACAAATGTCAAAATGGTCCAGAGCTCCGCGTTGAGCTTGAGACCGAACGCGGTCGCATAGAACAGTCCCGTCACCACCGAGACGCTGGCATAGAGCTCGGAGCGAAACAGCAGCGGCACGTCGTTGCAGAGCACGTCGCGCAGCACGCCGCCGGCGCAGCCCGTCACCATGCCCGAGACGATGACGATTGGCAGCGAGGCATCCATCTGCCAGGCAACGTCGCAGCCGGCCATGGTGAAGACGACGAGACCGATGGCATCGAGCACGATGAAGGCGACCTTCAGCCGGTGCGCGAGGCGCGCAAACAGGATGGTGAGGAAGGCGGCGCCGCCGGCGAGCGCGAGATAGATCGGGTTCTGCACCCAGGCCAGCGGATAATGTCCGAGGAAGAGATCGCGCAACGTGCCGCCGCCTAGCGCGGTGATGCAGCCGAGGAAGCAGACGCCCAGCCAATCCATGCTGCGGCGTCCGGCAGCGAGCGCAGCCGTCATGCCCTGCGCCGCCACCGCGGCCAGGGACAGGAAATGCAGCACGCTATCGGTAGGCGGCAGGCTCCACATCGCGTGTTCCCTCCTCCATGGCCCTCGAACTCAGGCGTGGGTTTCCCATGGAACAGGTTCCCGATTCCCCACACCGAGGCAACATGCGACGAAAGCACCAAGGCGGCGGAACAGAATCTCGCACCTGAGGGTTGTCCCGGGGTCATAACCGAGGAGACCAAATCGATGGCAGACGACCGTTTTCCCAACGATCCGTACCGCCCGAACCTCGCCGACGATGAGTACTCTCGCGCGGCGCGCCGGGATGCCGACCTGCAGGCCGATCCCGAGCTCGGGGAAGGCCCCGCCTCCAGCGGCAAGATCGCGCTGTTTGCGGTCGCTGTCGCCCTGGTGCTGGGCGCAGTGTTCTACGGCTTGAACAATTCCAGCACCACCAACGAGGCCAGCAACACACCGGCCTCGCAGACTGCGCAGACGCAGCCGACCAATCCGGCCGCACCTCCCGGCATGCGTGACGTGACGCCGCGCAGCAACACCGAGCCGGGCGTGACCACGGGTGCAGCGCCGAACAGGCCGGCCCCGAATACGCCAGCTCCGTCCGACGGCGCGAAGTAACATTTCGTAATGATGCGCGAGAGCGGCGGGATGCAACATCCCGCCGCTCTTCGTTTGGCTAAAGCGCGATGGGATTAGGATGAATCGTCATCGCGCTTTAGGTTATTGTTTGAGCATGATCTTCTCGGAAAACCGCCACGCACTTTTCCGGATCATGCTCTACCCGAACATCTTGTTGAGCTCGCCGCCGGGATAGCCGCCGCCGAGCTCGTTGAAGGTCCCCTTCTCCGCCATCTCCTTGGCCGCGCGCATGAAGCCGCCCCAAGCGGCGCGGGCGAGCGAGCCGCCGACGCTGATGCGGCGCACGCCGAGATCCTGGGCTTCCTGCAGCGACAGGCCGGAGCCGCCGATCAGAAGATTGAACGGCTTCGGTGCGACCGCCTTGACCACCGCGGCGATGTCCTCGCGGCTCTTCAGACCCGGCGCATAGAGGCAGTCGGCGCCGGCATCGGCATAGGCGGTGAGCCGGTCGATAACGAGCTTGAGATCGGTCACGCCCCACAGATAGGCCTCGCAGCGGCCGACCAGCAGCGTGCCGCTGTCGCCGATCGCCTTGCGCGAGGCCTTGATGCGCTCGACGGCCAGCGCGCGATCGTAGAGCGGCTTGTCCTTGTCGCCGGTGGAATCCTCGATCGAGAGGCCCGCAACGCCGGTGCGTACACCGCGCTCGACATTGTCCGCGACCTTGTCAGGCTCGACCGCAAAGCCACCCTCGAAATCGGCGTTCACGGGGATGTCGACAGCCGAGCTCAATGCTGCCAGATGCTGACAGACGTCCTCGACGGTGACGTGATTGTCGGCCTTGCCAATGGTCCAGGCAAAGCCCGCGCTCGATGACGCGATCGCCTTGAAACCGAGATGCTGCAAGGCTTTCGCGCTGCCGACATCGACCGGATTGGGCAGGATGAAGCAGCCGCTCTCGTGCATCTTCCTGAACGTCGCGCGCTTGTCAGCGGTCGTCACGTGCATGTTTCTCTCCCTTGTTAGCCGCGCAGAGATAAGGCTGCGTTTTCGAGTCCGCTAGTGCGCGTCATGCACGGCGCGGCTGTCCTTCGGCGCCTCGTCGCGGTCGTTCATGCCGTAGTCGCGGATGACGCTGGCGATGCGTAAGTGATAATCGGCGAAGATCTGCGCCCTGCCCCTGGCCTGGGTGCGGCGGTGCTCCATCGTGTTGCGCCAGGCCTGGACGGCCGCTTCATCCCGCCAGAACGACACCGACAGGATCTTGCCCTTCTCGGTCAGGCTCTCGAATCGCTCGACCGAGATGAAGCCGTCGATGGTCTGCAGCAGCGGCTTCAGATCGGCTGCAAGGTCGAAATAGGTCTGGCGGTGTTCCGGCTTGGGCCAGACCTCGAAGATCACGGCGATCATGGGCGTCTCCTGCTGTTGGTGGGCCTACAATACCACCTTGCGCAGGAAGGTGCGTTCTTCGGCGAGGATGAATTTCTCCGCCTCGGCAAAGTTGAAGTTTGCCATACCGTCGAGATCGGCGCGCAGCCGTTTGCGATAGGCTTCATAGGCGGCCAGGCTCTCGAACGAGATCAGGGCGGACGCGATGTTGTTGGTGCCCTCATGCGGCATGAAGTAGCCAATCAACTCGCCGCCACATCTTGGGATGATGGTGAGCCAGCGCTTCGAATATTCCTCGAACTGCGCGCGCTTGAACGGATCGAGCTGGTAGCGGATGAAGACGGTGACGGACATGATGGGCTCCTTTGTTTTCGCCGTCATTGCGAGCATAGCGAAGCAATCCAGGACTCCCTCCGCGGACGCAGTCTGGATTGCTTCGCTACGCTCGCAATGACGACGTGGTGACACGATACGCCCTTGCCCGACACCAACGCTTCGGTTACCATCGAAGCATGAAATCAGGACCCGACATCGCCATGGTCGCCTCGCTGGTTGGCGACCCCGCCCGCGCCAATATGCTCACGGCGCTGATGAACGGCCGTGCGCTCACGGCGAGCGAGCTGGCTCAGGAGGCCGGCATCACGCCGCAGACCGCAAGCTCGCATCTGTCGAAGCTCGAGGCCGGCGGCCTGATCGAGCCGGAGAAACAGGGCCGCCACCGCTATTACCGCCTCACCGACGACGACGTCGCCGGCGTGCTCGAGGGGCTCGCCGGCCTTGCCGCGCGGACCGGCCATATGCGCGTGCGCACCGGGCCGAAGGACCCTGCGCTGCGGCGCGCGCGGATTTGCTACGACCATCTCGCCGGCGATCTCGGCGTGCAGATGCTGGACTCTTTGCGCGAGCGACATCTGGTCAGGCAGAGGAAGCAGGAGATCGAGCTGACCGCCGAGGGCGAGCGCTTTCTTGTGAAGCACCTGCAGATCTCGCCCGACATGCTCAGCCATCCGCGCCGCCCGGTCTGCAAGGCCTGCCTCGACTGGAGCGAGCGGCGGCACCATCTCGCCGGCACGTTGGGCGCGGCCATGATGCAGCGCTTCGCCGAGCTGAAATGGGCCGCGCGCGATCCCATGCCCGGCAGCCGCGTCGTGAATTTCACCCGCACCGGCGAGAAGCAGTTCGCCGCGCTTTTCGGCGGCGGGAAGGACTGAGCACACTTTTGCGTGTGCCCTCTCGCTTCCGTCATGGCCGGGCTTGACCCGGCCATCCACGTCTTTATTGCGGCTGGCACGTGGATGCCCGGGCCTTCGCCTTGCCGAAGCGGCTTCGGCCGCGCAGGCGGGACAAGCCCGGGGCATGACGGAGACCGTGATGAACCGCATCTTCCTGGCCGCGCTTGCCGCCGCCCTTCTCGTTTCCCAACTGACATCGACCCGCGCCGCCGACACTGCGCCCCGCGAGCCCTATGGCATCGCGCTCGAAGGCTTTGCCTATCCTTACCCGGTGCACTTGCTCCCCGTCGTCAACGACGGCGAGCAGCTCAGCATGGCCTATATGGATGTCGCCGCGGCACGGCCGAACGGCCGCACCGTCGTGCTGCTGCACGGGCGCAATTTTCCGTCGAGCTATTGGGCGCCCGTGATCAAGATGCTGAGCGAGGCCGGCTTTCGTGTCGTGGTGCCGGACCAGGTCGGTTTCGGCAAGTCTTCCAAGCCGGCGGGCGAGCTGCATTTCGACAATCTGGCGCGCAACACCATTGCGCTGCTCGATCACCTCAAAATCGACAAGGCCGAGATCGTCGCGCATTCGCTCGGCGGCATGCTCGGCGTGCGCATCGCTCGCGCCTATCCGGACCGCCTCGCCCATCTGGTTCTGACCGCGCCGATCGGGCTCGAGGACTACCGCCTCTACGTGCCGCCGACGCCGACCGAGAAGATGATCGAGACCGAGGACAAGCTCACCGCCGACGGCTATCGCAAGCAGCTCCAGACCAATTACGCAATCAAGCTGCCGGCCGAGGCGATCACGCCGTTCATCGGGGCTCGCTTCAATATCAAGGGCAGCCCGGACTATCCGCGCTGGCTGCGCGCCTTCGTCTCTTCCGGCCAGATGATCTATCGTGAACCGGTGGCGCACGAGATCCCGCTGATCGCGACACCGACTCTGTTCATCATGGGCGCGGACGACCACAACGCGCCGGGCCGGCCGCTCGCGCCGGAGGCGCTGCGGGCCAAGATGGGGCAGAACGCAGAGCTTGCGAAGCAGCTCGCCGCGAAGATGCCGAACGCGCGGGCCGAGGTGATCCCCGACACCGGCCATCTCGTGTTCCTGGAGGCGCCGGAGACGTACAAGGAACTGGTGCTGGGCTTTCTCGGCCGCTAGCGACACCAGCGTGTCGTCCGGGACCAGATGCGGGGAACGTTCATGCCGCATTCAGGTCATGATTGGCAGGTTTGGATCGCAACGTGCCGGCACGTTTCTCCAATTTTAACGTGTCGAATCGTGTCTGTTGATTCATTGTGCGCCACAAGCGCCATCCCCCTAAGCCTGCCCCCAGGACGAGAAGGAAGATCAAAAATGAAATACCTGTTAGCCGCCGTCATGCTCGCCAGCGCGGCCGTCGTCGGTTTCAGCGAGGCGGCCAGCGCCGCCGAGGGCTGCGGCCGAGGGTTTTATCGCGGCCCCTATGGTCAGTGCCGCCCGATGCGTGGCGCGGTCGTCGTGCGCCCCGCCCCCGTGGTGGTCGCCCCGCCGGTCGTCGTGGTGCCCCGCGCGCGCGTCTGCCCCTACGGCTTCCGCTGGTACGCCGGCCGCTGCCGTCCTTACTGATCTTCTCCGCACTCCAGAATGGCCGCGCGGCATCCGCTGCGGCCATTTTCTTTTGGCGCTCTGACTTTCGCCCACGGAGCCGGGCGTCTCCAGAATCGAAACGGGGACCGCCAGCGGCGATCCCCGTTGAGTCCGCGAATGGTCGCGAGCTTACCAATAATGGCGGCGGCGCCAGCGCCGACGGTGCCGGCGCCAATGACGGCGGTGCCAGCCCCAGTGGCGGCCACGCCCACGCCAGTGAACCTGCTCAGGAGCGAGTTGCGCAGCTTCCTCACTGGTCGTGACGGCGGGATGAGCGTCGGGATTGCCTTGCGGCGCGTGAGTGGGATCAGCGAGCGGCTGCGGTGACAGCGGCGCGGCCTGTGCCGCGGTCGCGGCGAAGGCAGCGGCGCCCGCCGTCAATCCCAAGGCAAGTTTCAAAAAGTTCCGGCGCTCCATCGTTTCTTCCTTCTTGGATCATCGTGCACGTGATGCAGAAGGAATGTCGCTGCAACGCCATGAACCGAAGCTGAAGCCGGCGTTCAGATTCATTGCGAGCCGAGATGAAGAATTCGTGACTCCATCCGGGCTACAGGACCTCGCTACGTCGCGAACTCCTGCGCCAGCACCAGCGTCTCGCGCGAGCGCTTCACGTCGGGCCAGTCGCGGTTGAAATCGGCGACGAGCTTTTTCAGCGCGTCACCTTTCAGCATCGCGTTCAGCTTGGCCTCGTCATCGAACTGATAGATCGCCTGGTGCAGCGAGGGATCGTCGAGGCTCCAGAATCGCCACGCCTTGCTCACGCCGAAGGCCTTCACTGCGTCGGGCAAGTGTTCCGTCTCGTACCACCGGTCGAACGCAGCGCGCTTTTCGGCGTCGGAGACGACGGCGCGAACGACGAAGAAGGCTGCTGGCATCGGATTTCCTCCTGTTGTTTGGGGCGAGCCTAGCCGGTTAAGCCGCCGGCGACAAAAAGAGTTGGCCTGGATGTCGGAACGGGCGCTCTTCGTTCGTCCTTTGCATCGAACCAGGACACGGAGACAGAAAATGGCCGAGCTCACCCTGACCACCTTCGATTGGGTTCCCGCAGCGCCGCGAGGCTTCGTGCGTGACTTCCGCGTGCGCTGGGCGCTGGAAGAAGCCGCCTTGCCCTATCGCGTCGCCAGCGTGCCATTCGACGACCGCGGGCCCGCGCACTTCGCCCACCAGCCGTTCGGCCAGGTTCCGTGGCTGACCGACGGCGACCTCTCGATCTTCGAGACCGGCGCGATCCTGCTGCATCTCGGCGGCCTCAGCGAGAGGCTGATGCCAAAGGACCAGCGCGGCCGCACTGAAGCGGCGGAGTGGATGTTCGCGGCGCTCAATTCGGTGGAGATGGCCAGCCTGCCCTGGGGCATGTCCAAATTCATGGGACATCCGACCGACACGGCAGCATGGAAATTCGTGGACGACTTCCTCAAGCTTCGGCTCAAGCATCTCGAGGCGGTGCTGGCCAGCCGCGAATGGTTGGCGGGCTCCTTCTCCGTCGCCGACATCCTGATGGCGGACGTGCTGCGCGTCGTCGATGGTTTCAACGGGCTGACGGATAGTCCTGCCTGCCGCGCTTACGTCGCGCGCGCCACCGGACGTCCGGCGTTCGCCAAGGCCCACGCCGACCAGCTGGCGCATTTCGCCGCGGCGGATAAGGCGCGCGGGGCGTGATGCACCTCACATAATCGATGCTGTGCTTGGCATAGAGTCGCCCGCATCGGAACGATTCAATTCGACAGGTGACCCATGGTCCGCATCGAATATCTCAAGCGACAGATCGCCCGCGCCGAGCGGTTGGCCAAGGCCATCCTCGACCGGCAGACCGCCGACCGGCTCCAGGCCTACGCCGCCGAATGCCGCGCCGAATTGTCGGAGCTGACAGTCAAGCAGGCCGCGTGAGGCTTGCTGGCGCTGGAGGCGTCTGATGCGTAGGGCGGATTAGCGATAGCGTAATCCGCCACTTCTCCATCCGATGACGCACACCTTGGTGGATTACGCTTCGCTAATCCACCCTACACCTCACACCAGCTTCAGCGGCGCATCGGCAACGACCCTGAGGTCAATGCTGCCGATCAACGCCGCACGCCGCGCCTCCGCAGCACTGATGGCCTCGTCCGTCTGCCGCAACGTCGAGACATTCGAGCCGAGCGAGACAATCCCGCCGAGCACCAGCGCAATCGATCCGAGCGCCGCGGTCTGATCAAATCCGAACAGACCGAGGATCGTCACCAGCAGCAGCGCCGCCCCGCCACCGATCGCGATCTTGGACGCGAGGATGTACTTGCGGCACCGCTCAGCGATCTCGGCGAGCTCTTCGATCCGATCTTCGATATCGGAGATTTCATCGGTCGGATCGTCTTCGGTCATTGGATCGAGCGTGCCAAATCAGAAGGAGCCTGTCGCCCGCATGAGCAAAGCGACATGCGGGACCTCGGCAAAGACCCGGATTTCGCTGCGCTCATCCGGGCTACCTCCTATTACAACGGCAAATTGTCGTGCTTCTTCGCCGGCATTTCCGTCTTTTTGTCCTTCAGCATCGCCAGCGCCCGCGCGATGCGCTTGCGGGTCGAGTGCGGCATGATGACGTCGTCGATATAGCCGCGCTCGGCGGCGATGAAGGGCGACAGGAAGCGGTCTTCGTATTCCTTGGTGCGGGCGGCGATCTTGTCGGGGTCGCCGATGTCTGAGCGGAAGATGATCTCGACCGCGCCCTTGGCGCCCATCACCGCGATCTGGGCGGTCGGCCACGCATAGTTCATGTCGGCGCCGATCTCCTTGGAGGCCATGACGTCGAAGGCGCCGCCATAGGCCTTGCGGGTGATGATGGTGACGAGCGGCACGGTGCACTGCGAATAGGCGAACAGGAGCTTCGCGCCGTGCTTGATCAGGCCGCCATATTCCTGCGCGGTGCCGGGCAGGAAGCCCGGCACGTCGACGAAGGTGACGATCGGGATGTTGAAGGCGTCGCAGAAGCGGACGAAGCGCGCCGCTTTCCGCGATGCGTCGCTGTCGAGCACGCCGGCCAGCACCATCGGCTGGTTGGCGACGAAGCCGACGGTGCGGCCCGCAATGCGGCCAAACCCGGTGACGATGTTCTTGGCGAAGGCATCCGCGATCTCGAAGAAGTCGCCCTCGTCCACGACCTTCAGGATCAGCTCCTTCATGTCGTAGGGCTTGTTCGGATTGTCGGGGATCAGCGTGTCGAGCGACATGTCGACCCGCTCGATGTCATCGAAGCTCGGCCATTCCGGCACGCCGTCGGTGTTGTTGGAGGGCAGGAAGTCGATCAGGCGACGCATCTGCAAGAGCGTCTCGACGTCGTTCTCGAAGGCGCCGTCGGCGATCGAGGAACGCGTCGCATGCACCGAGGCGCCGCCGAGCTCCTCGGCGGTGACGACCTCGTTGGTCACGGTCTTCACCACGTCGGGACCGGTGACGAACATGTAGCTGGTGTTCTTCACCATGAAGATGAAGTCGGTCATCGCAGGCGAATAGACGTCGCCGCCGGCGCAGGGGCCCATGATGACGGAGATCTGCGGGATCACGCCCGAGGCAAGCACGTTGCGGCGGAACACGTAGGAATAACCGGCGAGCGCGGCGACGCCTTCCTGGATGCGGGCGCCGCCGGCGTCATAGAGGCCGATGATGGGCGCCCTCGCCTTCATCGCCATGTCCTGGAGCTTCGTGATCTTCAGCGCATGCGTTTCCGAGAGTGAGCCGCCGAACACCGTGAAGTCTTTGGCAAACACAAAAGTCTTGCGGCCGTTGACGGTGCCCCAGCCGGTGACGACGCCGTCGCCCGGCACCTTGCTCTTCTCCATGCCGAACTCGGTGGAGCGGTGCTCGACGAACATGTCGAACTCCTCGAACGATCCCTTGTCGAGCAGAAGCTCGATGCGCTCGCGGGCCGTCAGCTTGCCGCGGGCGTGCTGCGCCTCGATGCGCTTCTCCCCGCCGCCGAGCTTTGCGCCGGCACGACGATCTTCAAGGGCGTCCAGGATGTGTTTCATTTGCTCCCGCCAGTTCTTAAGTGATGGGCGGGTTCTAACACGGCATTTTGCGGCCCGGAAAGCCGCTTTCGCCGTCGCAGGGCTGCCCTGCCGTAGCGGGAAAGCGCAAGGAATTACAAAGTTTTGCCCGGGAGGCGAGCGTGAGCGAAGGAACGGCCGAGACGGGCGCTGCAACAGGCGGCGTCAACATCCTGCTGCGGCTGGAGGGCCTCACCTTGTTTGCAGGAATGGTGACGCTCTATGCGGCCTGAGACGGGTCGTGGCTGGTGTTTGCGCTGCTGTTCTTCGTACCCGATCTGAGTTTCCTGGCCTACCTGTCCGACGCTAGGTTCGGTGCGATGGTCTACAACGCCGCCCACAGCTACTTGGTGCCGGTGGCGCTGCTGACGCTGGGCTTCGCCCTCGCCTCGCCCCTCACCCTCTCCATCGCCTTGATCTGGCTTGCCCATATCGGCATCGACCGGGCGCTCGGCTACGGCCTGAAATATTCCGCCGGGTTCGGCTTCACCCACCTGGGGCGGATTGGGCGGAGGGACTCCTGATCTCCCTTCCGGCTGAGTGCGTAGCCCGGATGGAGCGGAGCGTAATCCGGGACGGTGCAGCGCGGGCGCGATTCCCCCGGATTTCGCTGCGCTCCATCCGGGCTACAGGACCGCATTTGTCGCACCAGCGGGTTGACCGGGCCGACCGATTCAGGCTTGCTCCGAGTCAGATCAGGCGCCGAATGTTGCGTGAGCCCAATCGGTACGGCGGTGATCATCATGCCCTAGCTCCAGCGTCTACCTACTGGCATCACCGAGATGTCCGCGACGGTCGTCCCCTTGCCGCCGAACCCAGCGTCCGAAACGATCGACTTCCTGCGCCGCATGGCCGGCATGGTGTCGGGGCGGAACGGCGAGATGCTGCTGCGCGCAGCCAGCATGATCGAGACGCTGAGCCAGCGGGCGATGTCGGCCGAGCGGCTCTATCATCAGGCGCAGGAAGAGAGCACGCGCAACGCCGAGCTGCGCGAGTCCGCCGAACTCGCCTCCGACGCCATGGTCGGCCAGATCGCGGCGCTGCGGGCACCGCTCGCCGAGCTCACCGCCGCGACCGCAGCCGAGCGCGCCGCCTTCGATGCCGAGCGCGGCAAGCTGCTCGAGCTGATGCAGCATGCCGAGAGACATATCGGCAAGCTCACGACGGAGCTCGACAGCTTGCGCGCCTCCGTCGACAGCTTCAACGAGACCGCGGTCTCGGTGCCGATCGAAGTGCTGCGGCTGGCGCGGACGCAGTTCGATTATCTCTCCAGCGGCTTTGCCCGGCGCGGCGATCCGATCTCGCAGGCCATGAGCGAGATCGGCGGCTTCGCCATCGACCGGGCGCTGACGGCGAAGCCTGACAACGCCTGAACTCCGTCCCCGAAATCGTCGACTTTCAGCTCGAGCTGGACCGCCGGGCTGGCGCTCAGAATTGCCGAGGAGTTGCCGATGGCTGCGTGGTGTTGCCATGGCGTCATCATAGCAGTGACACCGAAACCACTACAGGCCGGGCGTTCGAAGGCGATATCAGCGCAGCAAGCACCCACGACCGGAGAGAGCAATGTTCGTCGATATCGATAATGCATCACTCGAAACGGCAGGCTCGAGCCTGCCCGGAGATCAACCCATCTTCATGCTCAATCTTCTACGCTATCGGGATGAGGCCTTGTACCCAGACAAATCCGAGCTTCCAGCCTGTAGCGGCCGCGAAGCCTATTTCACGCGCTATGTCCCCGCATTTCGCAAGGTCGCGATTCCGCAAGGGGTCAGGCCAACTTGGCTAGGATCCGTCGGAGCTCTGCTGGTGGCGGCGCAAGGCGACGCCTGGCACGACGCCGCAATCGTGCGCTACCCGGACTTCGCGACCTTTCGAGTCATCGTCTCGAGCTCCGATTACCGGCGTGAGGCCGAACCCCACCGCTTTGCCGCGCTCGCCGATTGGCGTCTGATTGCGACGACTGAGGTTCAGGTGCCGGCTTGACGTGCAACCGCACGCATTGACCGTGTGCGAACAGGTTGCTTCTAAACCTCACGGTCTCGCTAGAGCGCGCCGATCTCGGCAAGGCAGGCTTGGGTCAGCGTCATGCGAGCCTCGATGTGGCGCGGCTCCTTGCAATCCATGTTGAGCGCGAACACGGTATGGGCTTCGCCCTTCTCGGCCCAGCCGACCATCCAACCGAGCGACGGATCGCCGCGCTCGGCGCCCAGGAGACCGGACTTGGCGCGAATGACGGCGTCGCCGACCTTCGTCGCCGGCAGGATATCGGCAACGAGATCCTGGCTGCGCTTCGAGATCGGCAGCGCGCGGCGGCGCAGCCGGTCGACGAAATCGACTTGCTCGACCGGATCGATGCGCAACGCCCCTGTGAGCCAGAACTGGTCGATGCCGCCGCCGATGTCGCGATTGCCATAGTCGAACGCGTCGACATATTGCTGCATGCGCACCTCGCCGATGCGGCGCGCGATCTCCTGATAGACCGGCACCGCGCTCACCGCGATTGCGCTGCGCAGCGTGTGATCCTTGTTCCAGGCCTCGATCGGCCGCTTGACGCCGTCCCAGGCAAACACGTCCTTGTCGGGGTCAGTGACGACACCGGCCTCGAGCGCAATCAGCGAGTTGGGAATCTTGAAGGTCGAGGCCGGCAACTTGCCCTCGCCCGAGCGCTCCTTGTCGCTGGCGACGATCAGATAGTCCTCGACCTTGTAGCCGACGAAGGTGCCCGACGTGCCGAGATCGGTGAAGCGCTTTGCAAGAGCGTCGCGGATTTCATTGCGCGGCGGCGCGACATGGGCGCGCGCGCGTCGAGGCAGGATCACGGTTGCGGCGAGGAGGCCGAGGGTGGAACGGCGGGTCAGCAAGGGCGGGTCCATTGAGCGGCGGAAAAACCGGTGCGACCATGCAGCCGCTAAGTGTTGAAACGATGACAGGTTGTTTTTACCGTCCCCGGCCCGACAGCCGCAGCACGAACACCAGCACCTCGGCGACGGCCTTGTAGAGATCCGGCGGGATCTCGTCGCCGAGCTCGACCTTCGACAGCGCGCCGGCCAAGACCTCGTTCTCCTCGATCGGAATGTCGTGGGCCTTGGCGATCTCGACGATCTTCTCACCGATCGTGCCCTTGCCCTTGGCGACGACGACGGGCGCGCCAGATCCCTTCTCGTAATGCAGCGCGATCGCGAGCTTGGAGGGATCGCTCATGTGGCGCGATCCAGGAAGTGGCCGGCGCGAGCCGGCGCCGGTGGCGGCGGCGTGCCGTCGCGGACCACGATATCGCCGGGCTTGAGCTCGGCCTTCGTCAAGGCCTGGCTGAGCTCACCGATGCCGGCGCGGAGCTGCTGCGCCGTGGCCGGCCGCTCCGCCCACATCCGAACGAAGGTCTTGTCGCCGTTCAGCGTGATCAGCGCATGCACGGGTCCGGCCGGCTCGACATCGAGCGAGAAGCGCGCGCGCCAGGCGCGCTTGGCGGGGTCGTCCGACTCATTGCCGCCATCGCGCGAGATCTCGAACTGCGCCATCGCGGTACCTTGCGGGGTCGCGAACGGAATTTCGAAATTCCACTGCGGCGCGGCCGGATCGATGCGGTGGCCGCTGGCGTCGGTGCGATCGGGGAGCGAGGCAATTTGCAACAACGTCTGGCGGGCGATCGCGGCATCGGTCTCGTCGAGCAGACGATGCACGGTTGCAGCCAGCGGCGTATCCGGCGCGAGCGACGGCATGGCAATGGACTGAGGCGCCGGCAGCGCGCCCCGGACCGGCGGAGGTGTCGGATGCGCGGCCGCCTCGAAGATATGGGCATCCGGCACGGACTTGTTGGAGCCCGGCACGTTGCCGGTCAGGCGCGGCAGGTTTTCCGTGACCTCCTGCAGCAGGCTCGTGGCAAGGCCCCCGGACATGGTGCGCGACACCAAAGCTTGCGGATTGTTGCCCGCCACATCGGCCAGCAGAGCGGCAGCAAACGCACCGCGCGACGCTTGCGCCGGGCGGGCGCGTTCCGGCAACGCCGCTTGTGCCGTTTCGCCCGCCAGCGCGGAGGCTGCGGTCTGCGTCGTGGCCGCAGCACTCGCCGGCAGCGCCACACCTTGCGCAGTTGCCTGCGGCGCGCCGAAGGTCGATGCCAGGGTCTGGCGCAACACCAGCAGAGCGGCCTTCAAGTCCGGGATCGCGCCGGAGGACGGCGTCGTGCCTGCGGCCAATGAGGCCTCGAGAAACAGTCCGGACTTCTGGAACGCGGATTCGATATCGCCGCCGTCGAGGGCGGTGTTGAGCGGCGTCTGCTGCGCCAGCACGTCGAGCACCGCCTGCTTCAGCCTAGCGGGCAGATTGCTGCTCGTCACAACAGAGGCCAGGTTGGCGAACAGCGGCGCCTGGCTGCCCTGTTTGGTCACGGCCCCGGCAGAGGCCGTTTGAACGGCCACCTGCTCGGACGGAGTGAGGGTGTTCCGTGCCGTGGCCACCGACGGCGCCAGCGGCGGGCTCTCCACCAGCGAGGCCGTGCGCGGCGTCAGCGTGACCTGATCTCCCGCCGCCTCGCCTGCCCCGCCCATGACCGCGAGGCGAATGGTGCCGTTGCTCTGCGAGACCGCGAGCTGGAGATTCTGCCCTGGCGTCAGAGCCACCTCAGACATCACGTCCATCGCCAGGTTGGCGATCGCGATCCGCACCAGATTGTCGGCGAGCACGCTGACCACCCTGGCATCGACGACACTGCCGGCTTGAAGCATGAGATCCGGCGTCGCCGCATCAGCCGGGCGGCTGGCGGCGTTGACGGGAGCGATGGGGGTGACCGGCGTCGGCATCTCGGCAGCCCTAGGGGAATGCCGGCTACCGTAACCGCCGCCTCGTAAACCTCTCGTTAAGGACCTCAGATGGCCGGCTGCTTCACCGCCGCCAGAACCGTCACAGCGGCCTGGAAATCCTTCAGGCGGGCGGCGCGGCGGGCGGCCGCCTCCTCGTCCACGCCCCATTGCTCCACGTTCCAGTCCTCGTCGACATGGGCGGCGGCCCAGACCTGGTCGGCATCGCGCACGCCTTGGTCCAGCGCCAGCGCAAGCAGTGCCGAGCCGGTCAGGGTGGTCACCATGTGGAGCGCGGCGACCGACCAGGGATCGCCGGGCAGCGCCGCCCGTGCGGCCTTCACCGCCTCGTCCGGCTGCTTCACGTGCATGACGCCTTCGGACAGGATGAAATGCGCACCCAGTGTCTGCGCCGCCCAGGACAGCACGGGATCCCAATGCGCAGCCTCCCGGGCGACCAGTCCCTCGGGATGGCCGGCGCGATAGAACAGCAGGTCAGATTCGAAATATTTGGCGAGGTCGTCGCTGACGAGCTCGACGCGATCGATAACGCCCTCGACCACGCTGTTGGCGATGCGCGTCAAAGGCATGGTCACGGGATCGATCGCCTCGCCTTGGGCGGCCCATTCCGCGGCGACGCTATCTGCGAGCGCGCGCGTCGGGATCACCAATTGGCGGCCGGAGGGCGTACGGATCGGCTTGCCGTCGAGAGTGATGGCGAAGCCGCCCTCGGCATCGACGACGCCGGCCTCCTTGTAGAAGCGCTTGCGCATTGGCGTGCGCGCGGACGCGCGCGCCGATTCCCGGGGATCCGGCGCAGGCTGCCTTGCTGCTTCCTCGAACAATTCGCGCATGTCGGTTTTTCCGATCCTATCGTCTGTCAAATTACCTGTGTCGTCATGGCCCCGCTTGGACGCCGATGAGGCGGCTAGTTCGCGCAGCTACGCGCATAAGTGCCGCGATCGGCCGGGCCCAGTCCTGCGGCTGCAGCGTCGTGGAGGCACTTCGTGACGCGATCGCCGAAGGAATTGCGCGGCAGCGGCTGGTAATTGTAGCGCGGCGGCGCGTCAAACTGCGGAACCTTGGGCACCTCGATCTTCGGCGGCGGTGGCGGCGCAGGCAGCGGTGGAGCGAGCCGCGCGGCGTCCGGCGAGACATATTGCGCGCGGACGGCCGGCCCTACCAACAGAGTAGCCAAGAGCGCCAAGCAGATCGACAGTCGTCTCATGGGGAAACATGTCGTGCGTCAGTCGCCCCTATTCAACCTCACTATTCTTCAGGCGCGTTCTCGATCGGATCAAATCTGGTTGCGTCCAGCCCCAGCAGGTTCCACGACTGCTGCATGTGCGGCGGCAACGGCGCGGTGGCGTCGATCACGCCGCCGCGCGGATGCGGAATGACGATGCGGCGTGCGAGCAGATGCAGCCGGTTCTGCAGGCCGCCCGGCAGCTGCCAGTTCTCGATGTTGAAATATTTGGGATCGCCGACGATGGGATGGCCGATATGGGCCATGTGGGCGCGCAGCTGGTGGGTGCGGCCCGTCACCGGCTTCAGCGACACCCAGGTCAGCTTGTTGCCGGCGGTCTCGACCACGGCGTAGTACGTCACCGCGTGACTGGCGCCCTCATCGCCATGCTGGGCGATGCGCATGATGGTGTCGTCCTCGCCCTCCTCCTTTGCAAGGAAGGTCGAGATGCGGCCCTGCTTCGGCTTCGGCAGGCCCGGCACCAATGCCCAATAGACCTTGCGCGCCGACCGCGAGCGGAACGCGCCGGTCAGGTGTGAGGCAGCGAAGCGCGTCTTGGCGATCAGGAGACAGCCCGAGGTCTCGCGATCGATGCGGTGCACGAGGCGGGGCTTCTGGCCTTTGGCATCGCGCATCACTTCAAGCATCTGGTCGATGTGCCGCGTCATGCCCGAGCCACCCTGCACGGCAAGGCCGGCCGGCTTGTTCAGGACGAGGACGTCGTCGTCCTCCCAGATCGTCATCTCCTTCAGCGCCTTCAGCGTCTTCTGCGCGGCCTCCGAGAGCTCGCCGACGACCTTCGGCGCATCGAGCTTGAGCGGCGGGATGCGGACGCTCTGTCCCTCCTCCAGCCGGTCTTTGCTGTCGACGCGCTTGCCGTCGACGCGCAGCTCGCCTTTGCGTACGACGCGCTGGATGTGGGAGAACGACAGGCCGGGAAAGCGCGCCTCGAGGAATCGATCCACGCGCATGTTGTTCTCGTCGGCCGTGACCGTGACGGTCTGCACCTTGGTCGGTAGCAGCGCCTCGACGGACTTTTCAGGCGCAGGCCTCTCCTGGACCGCTTTGGGCGGACGCCGCTCGGCGCGCTCGCCGGCAAAGCGCGGCGGCTTACCGCCGGGCTTGCCACCCGGACGCGGCCCGGCCTTCTTCGCGCTACGCGCCTGATGCGCCCGCGAGTCGTCGCGTTCGTCACGCGACCGTGGCTTTGGGTTCATTCTCTTGATACGGCGGCTCATGGTTGCCTGCGTACCCCAAAAGCGGCCTTCCGTCACGACGAAATGGCCGCTTCTAGCGGGAGTCGCCCCGCTCCTTGCGCAGCTTGGCCCAGTAATCCAGCCGCTTCCTGATCTCGCGTTCAAAACCCCGGTCGGGCGGGTCGTAGAAGGTCTGGCGGCCCAGGGCCTCCGGGAAGTAGTCCTGGCCGGAGAAGGCATCCGGCGCATCGTGGTCGTATGCGTAGCCGGAGCCGTAGCCTTCCGACTTCATCAGCTTGGTCGGGGAATTGAGGATGTGCTTTGGCGGCAGCAGCGAGCCGGCCTGCTTGGCGACCTGCATCGCGGTGCCGAAGGCGGTGTAGACCGCGTTCGATTTCGGCGCGGTGGCGAGATAGACCACGGCCTGGGCGATGGCGAGCTCGCCCTCGGGATGGCCGAGGAAGTCGAAGGCGTCCTTGGCGGCATTGGCGATGACGAGCGCCTGCGGATCGGCCAGCCCGATGTCCTCGACCGCCATGCGCACGACGCGGCGGGCCAGGAACAGCGGGTCCTCGCCAGCGTCCAGCATGCGCGCGAGGTAATACAGCGCGGCATCGGGATCGGAGCCGCGCACCGATTTATGCAGCGCCGAGATGAGATTGTAGTGGCCGTCGGCCGATTTGTCGTAGATCGGCGCGCGGCGCTGCAGAATCTCCTGCAGCTGCGCGGCATTGAAAATCTCGTCCGCCCGCGCCGAACGCCAGACTTCTTCGGCGAGCGTCAACGACGCACGGCCATCGCCGTCGGCCATGCGCACCAGCACCGCGCGCGCCTCCGCATCGAGTGGCAGCTTCCTGCCCTCGACGGCTTCGGCATGCACGAACAGCTTTTCGATCGCGGCGGCATCGAGCGAGCGAAACACCAGCACGCGCGCACGCGAGAGCAACGCCGCATTGAGCTCAAAGGACGGGTTCTCGGTGGTGGCGCCGACCATGACGACAGTGCCGTCTTCCATCACCGGCAGAAAGGAGTCCTGCTGGGCGCGGTTGAATCTGTGCACCTCATCGACGAAGAGCAGCGTGCCCTTGCCCATCTCGCGACGGGCGCGCGCGGCATCGAACGCTTTCTTGAGGTCGGCGACGCCAGAGAACACCGCAGAGATCTGCTCAAAATGCAGATCCGTCGCGTCAGCCAGGAGCCGCGCCACCGTGGTCTTGCCGGTGCCGGGCGGGCCCCAGAACACCAGCGAGCCGAGCGTGCGCGTTTCCAGCATGCGCGTCAGCGCACCATCGGGGCCGAGGATGTGATCCTGGCCGACGACCTCCGACAGCGCACGCGGGCGCAGCCGGTCCGGCAGCGGATGCGGAGCATCGTGATCGAGCCCCGCCGCAGCAAAGAGAGTCGGTGTCTCCGTTGGTCGCTTCGGACTCATCCGCCCAGCGTGACGTTGATCTGCTGGCCACCACGCACCAGCGTGATGCGCCAGATCCGTGCCCGTTCACCTGCAGCCTTCTCGAGGTCGCCGGTCTTGCTGATCTTCTGATTGTTGACGGCCAGGATGATGTCGCCCTTCTGGAAGCCGACACTCGCAGCCGCGGTATCGCCGCCGATATCGGTGATCACGACGCCTTCGGTGTCGGCATCCAGACGCAGCTCATCGGCGACGGCCGGCGTGATGGTCGAAACCTTCGCGCCCTGGAACGGCGAACGCGCGGTGACGACGAGCTCGTTGCGCCCGGTGTCGGGCGCGGTCTCCAGCGCTACCGTGAGCTTCACCGACTTGCCGCCGCGCTGCACGTCGAGCTGCGCGGTGCCGCCGAGCGGACGGGTTGCGAAGCGATAGTCGAAGGCGTTGGGATCATCCACGATCTGGCCGTCGATCCCGGTGATGAGGTCGGAGGATTTCAGGCCGGCTTTCGCCGCCGGACCGTTCGACACCACGCTCGCGACCAGCGCACCGGTCGGCGAGCGCAAGCCGAGGCTCTCGGCGATGTCGGGCGTCACCGCCTGCAATTTCGCACCGAGCCAGGGCCGCTTCACCGCCTTGCCGCCGCTCTTGGCGGAGGCGACGACGACGCGCACCATGTTGGCGGGAATCGCAAAGCCGATGCCTTGCGAGCCGCCGGAGCGCGAATAGATCGCGGTATTGATGCCGGCGAGCTTGCCACCCATGTCGACCAGCGCGCCGCCGGAATTGCCCGGGTTGATCGCCGCATCGGTCTGAATGAAGAACTGATAGTCGGTGATGCCCACTTGCGTGCGCGCCAGCGCCGAAATGATACCCTGGGTCACGGTCTGGCCGACGCCGAACGGATTGCCGATCGCGAGCACGACGTCGCCGACCAAGAGCTCATCGGAATTGGTGAAGTCCAGCGTCGGGAACTTCTCCTTGCTGTCCTTCAGGCGCAGCACGGCGAGATCGGTCCGGGAATCCTTGAGCAGGATCTCGGCCTCGAACTCGCGCTTGTCCGACAGCGACACCTTCACCTGGTCAGCGCCCTCGATGACGTGGACGTTGGTGACGACGAGGCCGGAGGCATCGACGATGACGCCGGAGCCGAGCGAGCGCTGCATCTGCTCGGGCTGCTGGCCCGGCACGCCGAAGAAGCGGCGGAAGATCGGATCGTCCAGTAGCGGATTGCGGTTCTGCACCACCTTGGCGGCATAGACGTTGACGACCGCCGGCTGCACCCGCTGCACGATCGGCGCATAGGACATCCGCAGCTCGGCCGGCGACGACGGGACCCGACGGTCCTGCGCAGCAGTCGGATTGAAGGTGGCCGAAAAGGCTACGCACAGCGCCGTAAGGGCGGCAGTCCAGGTCGCTCGAAACATTCCTACCTCTTGGAAAAGACGCCGGAATATAGGCGCGTTCGCCTCCCAATAGAAGGCCGCCGGCGGGCAATATTCGGTCCCTTCGCAGCCGTGTCCGGCATGCAAGGGTGCCGTGCGAATCGGCCATTTGCCCGGCGGCGGATTGGCATGATGTGCGTCATCTTGCATGGTGGTGTGAAGCGGATTCGGTTGCGGCGAATTTGCATCAGTGGGAACCCACGCAACCGCTCGCAGCGTCGCGGGGCAGTCATCGATCACACCTAGGCTCTCCCTTCGCGACTTGGGGAAAACAGTCAGATGATGGAGCGTAACGTGAGCAGAACAAGAATTGCGGCCACCGCGATTGGTCTCGCCGGCGCGCTGGCGGCCTCGCAGGCCCAGGCCCAGTCGGCAAGCAGCAGTGAGCAGGAGATCGCGCTGTTGAAGCAGCAGTTGAAGATGCTCGAACAGAAGCTCGACAAGCTGCAGAGCCAGACCGCGGCGAACACGGCAGCCGCAGCAAAGGCGAAAGTCGAAGCCAAGGCAGAGGCAAAGGCCGAGGCGCGCGCGGAGGCAAAGGCCGCGGTGGCCAATGCCAACGCGGCAATTCCCGTCAAGGGGCCGGCGCCGGCGTCCGGCGTCGTCGTGACGATGCCGAACAACCGGCCGACGATCTGCACCGCCGACCAGGCCAATTGCGTCGCCATCACCAGCCGCCTGCATTGGGATGTCGGCGGCTATGACTATCGTCCCAACACCGCGGCGACCGTGCCGCAAAAGCTCGACAGCGGCCAGAACGTCCGCCGCGCGCGCATCGGTGTCACCGGCAAGTTCTTCCACGATTGGAATTTCGCGCTGGTCTACGATTTCGGCGGCTCGTCCGACGGATTTGGCGGCGCCGCGCCGGGATCGCTGCCCGGCGGCGGCGTCTCCGGCGTCGAGAACGCCTATATCAGTTATACCGGCTTGAAGCCGTTCGGCGGCAAGATGGCGATCGAGGCCGGCATCATGGATCTGCCATACACGCTCGACGAAGCGACGAGCTCGAACGACATCATGTTCATGGAGCGCGCCTCGCCCGGCGTGATCGCGACCAACATCGCTGCCGGTGACTTCCGTTCCGCAGCCGGTGCGCGCTGGTTCAACGACCAGCTCTGGATCGGCGGCTATGTCACGGGACCGACGACCGGTGCGATCCATTCCGCCTCGAGCGCGGCGCCGCCCGGCACCAGCGAGCAATATGGTGCCGTGGCGCGCGTCGCCGGCAATCCGATCAGCACGAAGGACTACTCGGTGCATATCGGCGCCAATGCGCAATGGCTGATCCAGCCGCCGCGCAATCTCATCGCCAACACCCAGACGGTCACGCTCAGCGATCGTCCGGAATTGCGTCTCGACCCGACCACGCTGATCTCGACCGGCGCTATCGCCAATGCCTCGGGCGCGCAGGTCTACAGCGTCGAGGCGGCGGCGACCTACGGTCCGTTCATCGTCCAGGGCGAGTATTTCTGGTACAATGTCGATCGCACTGCCAACACGGCCGTGCCGCTGACGGGTGCACCGAGCCTGAAATTCCAAGGCGGCTACGCGCAGGCCGGCTATGTGCTGACCGGCGAAGGCCGCTCCTACAATGCGGCGAACGCGGCCTATAGCGGCGTCAAGCCGGCACATCCGTTCTCGCTCGACGGCGGCGGCTGGGGCGCGTGGGAGATCGCAGGACGGTTCTCGACGATCGACCTCAACGATCAGCTCGCGACCGCGAGCGGCGTCGCAGGCGGCCGGCAGACCGTCTATACGCTCGCGCTCAACTGGTACGTCAACGGCAACGTGCGCTTCATGCTCGATTATCTGCACGGCACGGTGTCGCGACAGGCCTCGCCGATCTCGACCGCCGACGTCGGCTCGAAGTTCGACGCGGTCGCGATGCGCACGCAGTTCGCGTTCTAGAGCATGATCCGGAAAAGTGTGAAGCGGTTTTCCGAAAAGATCATGCTCAAACAAAAACCTAAAGCGCGATCGCGCTTTAGAACGCGCTCGTTCGGGAGCGGCAGCGTCCGCTTCCGAACGATCACGCCGCGCGCTTCTTCTTCACGACCACGGGCGGCGGCGCGCAGGACAACCGCTCCTGGTGGCTCTCGCCCCAGGCCTTCAGGATGTCGATCACGGGCCTCAGGCTCTCGCCCAGTTCGGACAGGCAATACTCCACCCGCGGCGGCACCTCGGCATAGACCTTGCGGATGACGAGCCGGTCTTCCTCCAGCGCGCGCAGCTGCTTCGTCAGCATGCGCTGGGTGATGCCAGGCATCCGGCGGCGCAATTCGCCGAAGCGCTGGGTGCCGCTCTGCAGGTGGTAGAGGATCACGCCCTTCCACTTGCCGTCGATCAGGTCCAGCGTCGCCTCGACCGAGCAGCCTGGACGGCGGGCGAAGTTACGGCGTTTCATGCGGCTTTTTCCCAATAGTATCCAAACAGGGACTATATCCCCAAATTTACAGTACTTGCCAAATCGGAGCTAGAGCGACAGTTAGGGCAGCGGGCGAACAAAGCCATCTGATGGAGACACGCCATGAAAGCCGTCGGCTACAAGAAATCGCTTCCGATCGAGGACGCGGAATCACTGTTCGATTTCGAGACCGCTAAACCCGACCCCAAAGGGCGCGACATCCGCGTCGCGGTGAAAGCGATCTCGGCCAATCCGGTCGACTACAAAGTGCGCAAGCGCGCCGCCCCGCCCGAGGGCGAGACGAAAATCCTCGGCTACGACGCGGCCGGCGTGGTCGATGCGGTCGGGTCTGAGGTCACGCTGTTCAAGCCAGGGGACGAGGTGTTCTACGCGGGCTCGATCCTGCGCCAGGGCACCAACGCCGAATTCCATCTGGTCGACGAGCGCATCGTCGGCGCCAAACCGAAGAGCCTGTCGTTCGCCCAAGCCGCCGCTCTTCCCCTCACCTCGATCACCGCCTGGGAGCTGCTGTTCGACCGGCTCGGTGCGGTGCCGGGCAAGAGCGTCGATCCGCGCACGCTGTTGATCACCGGCGGCGCCGGCGGCGTCGGCTCGATCCTGATCCAGCTCGCCCGCCGCCTCACCGGGCTGACGGTGCTCGCCACCGCGACACGGCCGGAGTCGCAGAAATGGTGCCTCGATCTCGGCGCGCATGCGGTGATCGACCATGGCAAGCCGATGAAGGAGCAGATCGAGAAATTGAACCTGCCGCCGGTTGCGCTGGTGGCCAGCCTCACCTTTACCGACCAGCACTACAAGGCGATCGCGGAATTCATGGCACCACAGGGCAAGTTCGGCCTGATCGACGATCCCCCGGAGTTCACGATTGCCGCATTCAAGGGCAAGGCAATCTCGGTGCATTGGGAATCGATGTTCACGCGCTCCTCGTTCCAGACGCCTGACATGATCGCGCAGCATCATCTGCTCAATGACGTGGCCGACCTCATCGACAAGGGCGTGTTGCGCACCACACTCGACCAGACCTTCGGCACAATCAACGCAGCCAACCTGAAGCGCGCGCACGCGCTGTTGGAGAGCGGCAAGTCGCGCGGCAAGATCGTGCTGGAGGGATGGTAGCTTTCGTCGGGTGGGCAACGCGCACTTGCGCAGTGCCCACCATCTCTCTCTAGTCGCGACAATGGTGGGCACGCTTCGCTTTGCCCACCCTACGGCACCGGCGTCCCTTCAACGAACAACAGCCGCCGCTCCAGCGCCGTCTGCCGCACCTTGAGCGCTTCGGCATATTCCCGCGAGGCGTACCATTCCTTCAGCCGCGCCATCGACGCGAACTCGACGATGATAATGGCCTTCGGCGGCAAATTGCCTTCGGCAAGCTCGGCCTTGCCGCCGCGGACGAGATAACGCCCGTCGTACTGCGCGATCGTCTTGGCAGCCAGGGCGCGATAGGCCTCGAATGCGGCGGGATCGCGCACCTCGACCTCCGAGATCACATAGGCCGCCATGCGCATCTCCTCAGGCGATCGTGTTGACGATGCCACCTTCTGCGCGCAGCGCTGCGCCGTTGGTGGCGGATGCCTCCTTCGAGGCGACATAGACCACCATGTTGGCGATCTCGTCGACGCTGGCGAAACGCTGCAGCAGCGAGCTCGGGCGATGCTGCTTGACGAAGTTGGCGGCGGCTTCATCCACGGACTGGCCGTTCTGCTTCGCGAGATCCTTGACGAACGTCTCGACGCCCTCCGACATGGTCGGGCCCGGCAGCACGGAATTGACGGTGACGCCGGTGCCGCTGGTGAGCTGCGCCAGGCCGCGCGCCACCGAAAGCTGGGCCGTCTTGGTCATGCCGTAGTGGATCATCTCGACGGGAATGTTGAGCCCGGATTCCGAGGAGATGAAGACGATGCGGCCCCAATTGCGCTTCAGCATGCCCTTCATGTAGGCGCGCGACAACCGCACGCCGCTCATCACGTTGACCTCGAAGAAACGGCTCCAGTCCTCGTCGGAGATGTCGAAGAAATCCTTGGGCTCGAAGATGCCGGCATTGTTGATGAGGATGTCGACCTCGGGCAGCGCCGCAACGAGTGCCTTGCAGCCTGCCGCGGTCGAGACGTCGGCCGCGATGCCGCGGACCTTGGCGCCCGTCCCTTCCAACCTGCGCACCGCCGCATCGACTTTGTCCTGGCCGCGGCCGTTGATCACGACGCTGGCGCCGGAGCCGGCGAGACCCCTGGCGATGGCGTGGCCGATACCGGCGGTCGAGCCGGTCACGAGAGCGGTTTTTCCGGAAAGGTCGATCTTCATGCGATATCTCCATGGATGCGGATGGAGATATCGGAAGCGGCTCCCTCAGCTGCAATCGGGGCTCACCGACGCGTGAGGAGCGTGAATGGTGGGCACGGCGCGCTAAGAGCGGGCCTTTGTCCACCCGACCGTTCCAACAAAAAAGCGGCGCCAAAGGCGCCGCTCTTGAAACGTCATGCCGATCGGGCTTTACGCCGCCTCGGCTTCCTTCTCCTGCACCGGACCGGAATCCTGGCCCTTGGCATCGACGTCGCGATCGACGAACTCGATCACGGCCATCGCGGCGTTGTCGCCGTAGCGGAAGCCGGCCTTGATGATGCGGGTGTAGCCGCCCTGGCGGTCCTTGTAGCGGGTCGCCAGCGTGTCGAAGAGCTTCTTGACCATGTCGACGTCGCGCAGCTCGGAGATGGCCTGACGGCGCAGCGACAGGCCGCCCTTCTTGCCGAGGGTGACGAGCTTCTCGACGATCGGGCGAAGCTCCTTGGCCTTGGGCAGCGTGGTGACGATCTGCTCGTGCTTGATCAGCGCGGCCGCCATGTTGGCGAACATCGCCTTGCGGTGCTCGGCCGTGCGGTTGAGCTTCCGATGAACCTTGCCGTGACGCATGTGTGTAGTCCTTCTTCGATTGTGTCGCGGTGGTTCAGCGACTGGTTTTCAGGTGGGCTTCCTGCGTTCGCCCTAGGTCGCGAGTGGCGAATGGTGAGTAGCGAATAGATCTTCTTCCCCTACTCGCCACTCCCTACTCGCCATTCGCTCAGTAATGATCCTCGAAGCGCTTGGCGAGCTCGTCGATGTTCTCCGGCGGCCAGCCCGGCACTTCCATGCCGAGGTGCAGACCCATCTGGGCCAGCACTTCCTTGATTTCGTTCAGCGACTTGCGGCCGAAGTTCGGGGTGCGGAGCATTTCCGCCTCGCTCTTCTGCACGAGGTCGCCGATGTAGACGATGTTGTCGTTCTTCAGGCAGTTGGCCGAACGCACCGACAGCTCGAGCTCGTCCACCTTCTTGAGGAAGGCCGGGTTGAAGGCGAGGTCCGGGATGATCTCCTGGGCGACTTCCTTGCGCGGCTCTTCGAAATTGACGAACACGTTGAGCTGGTCCTGCAGGATGCGGGCGGCGTAGGCCACCGAGTCATCCGGCGTGATCGCGCCGTTGGTCTCGATCGTCATGGTCAGCTTGTCGTAGTCGAGAATCTGGCCCTCGCGGGTGTTCTCGACCTTGTAGGAGACCTTGCGGACCGGCGAGTACAGGCTGTCGACCGGGATCAGGCCGATCGGCGCGTCCTCGGGACGGTTGCGCTCGGCGGGCACGTAGCCCTTGCCGGTCGAGACCGTGAACTCCATGCGGATCTCGGCGCCATCGTCGAGCGTGCAGATCTGCAGATCGGGGTTGAGCACGACCACGTCGCCGACGGTCTGGATGTCGCCGGCGGTGACGACGCCCGGGCCCTGCTTCTTCACGACCATGCGCTTGGGGCCTTCGCCCTGCATCTTGATCGAGATGTCCTTGATGTTGAGCACGATGTCGGTGACGTCCTCACGGACGCCCGCGATCGAGGAGAACTCGTGCAGCACGCCGTCGATGTGCACCGACTGCACCGCCGCGCCCTGGAGCGAGGAGAGCAGGATGCGGCGCAGCGCGTTGCCGAGGGTCTGGCCGAAGCCACGCTCGAGCGGCTCGGCGACGATGGTCGCGAAACGCGAGGGATCGCTGCCGGGCGTGACCTGGAGCTTGTTCGGCCGAATCAGTTCTTGCCAATTTTTCTGGATCGTCACTGTTTCACCCATACAGGCCAGTCAATTTGACGGTGCAAATACTGGCGTTGGAGAAAGGCCGCAGATCATTCCCGCGGCTTCTTGCAAAGTCGCCGCGGGCGCCGACGCGCCCGCAGCTCGTCAAAATCAAACGCGCCGACGCTTGCGGGGACGGCAACCGTTGTGCGGGATCGTGGTCACGTCGCGGATCGAGGTGACGGTGAAGCCCGCGGCCTGGAGCGCGCGGAGCGCCGATTCGCGGCCCGAACCGGGACCGGCGACCTCGACTTCCAGCGTGCGCATGCCGTGCTCCTGCGCCTTCTTGGACACGTCCTCGGCGGCAACCTGCGCGGCATACGGGGTCGACTTGCGCGAGCCCTTGAAGCCCATCGTGCCGGCCGAGGACCAGGCGATCGTATTGCCCTGCGCGTCGGTGATGGTGATGGTCGTGTTGTTGAACGACGAGTTCACATGCGCGACGCCGGAGGCGATGTTCTTGCGCTCACGACGACGAACGCGGGTGGCTTCCTTGCCCATTGAGTCCCTTTCCTGAAGATCTCAAACGCCGCCGTAATGCCAGCGGCTACACCTATGGAAGCGAATAGCGAGTAGCGAGTGGCGAATAGGGAAGCCCCCTACTCGCCACTCGCCACGTCCAATTCGCCAGTTTACTTCTTCTTGCCGGCGATGGCCTTGGCCGGGCCCTTGCGCGTGCGCGCATTGGTGTGGGTCCGCTGACCGCGCACCGGTAGACCGCGACGATGACGCAGGCCGCGATAGCAGCCGAGGTCCATCAGACGCTTGATGTTGATGCCGACCTCACGACGCAGGTCGCCCTCGACGAGATAGTCGCGGTCGATCACTTCGCGGATCTGGAGCACTTCGGCGTCGCTGAGCTGATTGACGCGACGATCCACGGGGATCTTCACCTTCTCGAGGATCTCACCAGCGATCTTCTGGCCGATGCCATGGATGTACTGGAGCGCGATCAGTACGCGCTTGTTGGTGGGAATGTTCACGCCGGCAATACGGGCCACGGCCTTCTCTCCTGTTGCCGATCCCTCGTCAGGGCTCGGGCTTTAAGTGCTTGCTTTCTCGGGCAGGTGTTCACAAACGCGAACACGACGCCCACCCCCGGTCTTCCTGGGGCCCGGCATCGTCTGAAACTATCCGACTTGGATGCGGGGCTTATTAGGGGATTCCGGGGGCTTTCGTCAACCGCTGCTAGCGCTTGGCTCGCTTTTTCGTGACCTTTTTTGCGGCCTTTTTGGCACCATTTTTGACCGACTTCTTGGCTGCTTTCTTGACGGTTTTCTTGGTGGCTTTCTTGGAGGCTTTCTTGGCCGCCTTCTTTGGGCCTTTCACCGCCGATTTGGCGGCCTTTTTAGCCGATTTGACGCCCTTTTTGGCCGTTTTTGCCGGCCTTGCCGCCGCCTTCTTCCCCGCCTGGGCCTTTTTAGCCGGCGCCGCCTTGGCGGCGCTCCGGGCATGCGTCTTGGGCTCGACCGCCCCCAGAGCCAGCAGCTGGCGATGGATGGCGCGGGTGACCTCGTCGATGGTCATCATGCCGTCGATGGTCGAGAGTTTCCGCCGCTCGGAATAGTAGTGAATCAGCGGTTCCGTCTGGCTGCGATAGCTGGCCAGCCGCTTGGTCAGGACCTCCGGGGTATCGTCGAGCCGGACCTCCTCGCCGCGCTCCCGCATTTGGGCGACGCGGGTCTCGACGCGGCTCAGAAGCGCACTCTCATTGACCCGGAGCTCGATCACCGCGTCCAGCTTGAGGTGCTTGCGCTTGAGCAGCTCGTCCAGCGCCTCGGCCTGCGGCACGGTGCGGGGGAAACCGTCGAGGATGAAACCGCTCTTGGCGTCCGGCTGCTCGATGCGGTCGGAAATGATTCCCACCACGACGTCATCGGGCACGAGGCCGCCGCTCGCCATGATCTCCTTGGCCTTCAACCCGACCGGGGTGCCGGCCGCAACCGCGGCACGCAGCATCTCGCCAGTCGAGAGCTGGACGATGCCATAGCGCTGCACCAGGAGCTGGGCCTGGGTCCCCTTGCCCGACCCCGGCGGTCCCAGAAGTATAATTCTCATCGGCGTACGCCCCCCGGATTGGTGAGCGACACCTCGCGCACCTGCGTTTTGATATCAAGAACGGTGCAAACCACAACCAGCACTGCACCACCATTGACGACCATACTATAAGGCAGCCCGATCCCGTAAAGCTCGAACACCTCCGGAATCAACTGCAACGCCGTCAGGTAGACGGCTCCGACGACTGTCGTCAATGACACGACGCGATCGAGATAGTCCGCGGTGGCCTCGCCGGGAGCGACACCGGGAATTGCGCCCTCATGGCGGGTCAGGGATTTGGCGGTGTATTCGGGATCAATCACATAAGCAGTGTAGACGAAGGCGAGCACGAACACGGCGATCGACACGAGAATGAGGTGCGCCGGCTGCCCCAGCTGGAGATGCCGGTAGGTTGCGGCAACCAGGGGATGATCGCCTCCCAGGATGAAGCCCGCAAAGGCAAGCGGCAGATAGAATATCCACGGCGCCACGGTGACGGGAATCACGAACCCGGCGCTGTTGAGCTTGATCGGCAGTACTGCATCGCGCACAGGCAGCTGCCGCGTACCGACGCTTTGTGCTGCGAACTGGACCCGGATATTTCGCCGCGCACCTTCGACAAGCACGATCACGACGACGATCGCGATCCAAAACACGACATGGCCGAGCACAAGATTGCCCGAGATCGTCCCGCTCCGCACGAGATCCGCGATACCGGCAATGTTTTGCGGAACGGCGACGATGAAGCCGGCACTCAAGATCAGCGCCAAGCCATTGCCGATGCCGTAGCGGGTCATCTGTTCGCTGAGCCACACCAGCACGACGACGCCGCCGACCATCGAGGCCGTGCCCGTCGTCACGAACCAGCCGTCGGGATTTTTGACGAGGCCCGGGATCGACGTCAGTGCCGAGGCGATGCCGTAGGCCTGAAAGGCCGCAATTCCGAGTGTGAGCCCGAGCGTGGCACGTGCGATCTTACGCCGTCCGCCCTCGCCGGATCGTTCGAGCGAACTCAGGCCGCGCCACACCATGGACAGCAGCCGGATCAAGATTGCCGCAGTCAGATAGGGAATGAGGCCGAGCGCAAAGATCGAAAGCCGGGAGACGAGATCCAGCGCCGGCGAGACGTCGGAGAGATTCAGTCCCGCAATCGGGATCTGCATGCCGAGCCTGAAAAGGAGCAGCGCGCCGATCGTGAAAGCGATTCGGCGCGCGAGCTCCCTGCTCATCTACGGCGGCCCCGCAGCTTGGACTTGCGGATCAGACCTTCATACTGGTGCGCCAGCAGATAGCCCTGGACCTGCGCCACCGTGTCCATGGTGACGCTGACGACGATCAGCAGCGAGGTGCCGCCGAAATAGAACGGCACCGAAGCGTAGGAGATCAGGATTTCCGGGATCAAGCAGACGATGGCGAGATAAATCGCACCCAGCACGGTGATGCGCGACAGCACGTAGTCGATGTATTCCGCGGTGCGTTCGCCCGGGCGAATGCCGGGAATGAAACCGCCGTGCTTCTTCAGATTGTCCGCGGTCTCGGTCGGGTTGAACACGATCGCGGTGTAAAAGAAGGCGAAGAACACGATCAGCGCCAGATACATGATCAGGAACAGCGGACGGCCATGGCCGAGCTGTGTGGTGATCCACTGGAACCATTCCGGCCCGCTGCCCGTGTTGAAGTTCGCAACCGTCGTCGGCAAGAGGAGCAGCGAGGATGCGAAGATCGGCGGGATCACGCCGGAGGTGTTGAGCTTGAGCGGCAGATGCGAGGACTGGCCCTCGAACATCTTGTTGCCGACCTGGCGCTTCGGATACTGGATCAAGAGGCGGCGCTGGGCGCGCTCCATGAAGACGATGAAGGCGATCACGACGACGGCCATGATGATGACGACCAGGATCAGGCCGGTCGACATCGCGCCCTGACGGCCGAGCTCGAGCATGCCGGCGAGTGCCGCGGGCAACTCGGCGACGATGCCGGCCAGAATGATCAGCGAAATGCCGTTGCCGATGCCGCGCGAGGTGATCTGCTCGCCGAGCCACATCAGGAACATGGTGCCGCCGGTCAGCGTGATAGAGGTCGAGAGCAGGAAAAACAGTCCAGGTTCGCTGACGACATTGCCGGCGCCCTGAAGTCCTACCGCGATGCCGTAGGACTGGAACGCGGCCAGGATCACCGTGAGATAGCGGGTATACTGATTCAGCGTCTTGCGGCCGGCTTCGCCTTCCTTTTTCAGCGCTTCGAGCTGCGGCGACACCGTAGTCAACAGCTGGATGATGATGGAGGCCGAGATATACGGCATGATGTTCAGCGCGAAGATCGCCATGCGGTTGATGCCGCCGCCGGCGAACATGTTGAACATGCCGAGGATGCCGCCGGCCTGCGAGCGGAACACCTGTTCCCAGGCGCTCGGGTCGATGCCGGGCAGCGGAATGTAGGTCCCGAGCCGATAAACGAGCAGCGCACCCAGGGTGAACCAGATGCGCTTCTTCAGTTCGTCGGCCTTGGCAAACGCGCCGAAATTGAGATTGGCTGCCAGTTGTTCCGCTGCAGAGACCATCTTGGACTTTCTCCCGCCGCCTATTGCGCCGTTGATGCCCGCGGCCGGGCTGAATTAGCGGACGCCGGACATTATCTGGGGCTCGGCTTCGATAAGTCCACGTCCCGCATGCGTAAAGGCCCGCGCGCCGCGGGCCAATGACGCAGTTGTTACGCCGCCTCGCCTTCTTCCTTGGGCTGGGCGAGGATCTTCACCGAACCGCCGGCCTTCTCGACCGCGGCGATCGCGGTCTTGCTGGCGCCGTGCACTTCGATGTTGAGCTTGGACTTGAGCTCGCCTCGGCCGAGCAGCCGCAGGCCGCCCTTGGCGCGGCGCAGCACGCCGCCTTTCACCAGGGCCTCGACGTTGACGACGCTGCCGGCGTCGATCTTCTTGGCGTCGACCGCTTCCTGGAGCCGGTCGAGATTGATCTCGGCGAACTCGACGCGGAAGATGTTGTTGAAGCCGCGCTTGGGCAGACGGCGATGCATCGGCATCTGGCCGCCTTCGAAACCCTTGATGCGCACGCCCGAACGCGCGGTCTGGCCCTTGCCGCCGCGGCCGGACTGCTTGCCCTTGCCGGAACCGATGCCGCGGCCGACGCGCATACGCTTCTTGCGCGAGCCGGCGTTGTCGGCGATATCGCTGAGCTTCATCGCCCTTCTCCTTGTGTCTTGCGCACGATCTTCACCGAAAACCGCTTCCCGCTCTCCGGGACCGTGCGCCTTTGCTTACTTCTCGTCGATGATGCGGACGAGATGGTGAACCTTCTCGATCATGCCGCGGACCGCCGGGGTATCCGGCAGTTCGCTGGTGCGGCCGATCTTGTTGAGCTTGAGCCCGATCAGGGTCGAACGCTGCGAGTGATGGCGGCGGATCGCGCTGCCGGTCTGCTCGACCTTGATCGTCTTTGCGGCCTTGGCCATGGGAGTCTACTCCGAAAAGCTTCCGTTAGTCGGCGGCCGCCTCGGCATCGCCGCCGATACGACGGGACTGGAGGGTGGACACCTTGATGTTGCGGCGGGCTGCGACCGAACGCGGCGAATCCTGGTGCTTCAGCGCGTCGAAGGTCGCGCGCACCATGTTGTACGGGTTCGACGAGCCGATCGACTTCGCCACCACGTCCTGGACGCCGAGCGTCTCGAACACGGCGCGCATCGGGCCACCGGCGATGATGCCGGTACCGGCCGGAGCTGCACGCAGATAGACACGGCCCGCGCCATGACGGCCGGCGATGTCGTGATGGAGCGTGCGGCCCTCGCGCAGCGACACCCGCGTCAGGTTGCGCTTGGCGGACTCGGTCGCCTTGCGGATCGCCTCGGGCACTTCGCGCGCCTTGCCGTGACCGAAGCCGGCGCGGCCCTTCTGGTCGCCGATCACGACCAGCGCTGCGAAACCGAAGCGCTTGCCGCCCTTGACGACCTTGGCCACGCGGTTGATGTGGACGAGCTTGTCGACGAACTCGCTGTCGCGCTCCTCGCGCTCCCTGCGTTCACGTCCGCCGCCGCGTTGATCGCGTCCACCACGTTGTTCGCGTTCTGCCATTTTTCTAATCCTTCAGAGACTTACGCCTCAATCCTCAAATTCTGTTAGAAGCTCAGCCCACTCTCACGCGCTGCATCGGCAAGAGCCTTGACGCGCCCGTGATAGAGATAGCTGCCGCGATCGAACACGACTTCCTTGACACCCTTCTCTGCAGCGCGCTCGGCCAGCAGCTTGCCGACCGCCTTCGCCGCATCGATGTCGGCGCCGGTCTTGCCGCCGTCGCGCATCGACTTCTCGAGCGACGAAGCAGAGGCTAGCGTCTCGCCCTTCAGGTCGTCGATGACCTGGGCGTAGATGTGCTTGGACGAGCGGAACACCGACAGGCGCGGACGGCCGCCGGCGGAACGGCGCAGCTTCAGCCGCACACTCCGCTTGCGCCGGGCATTCGTAACCTTGGCTTTCGACATGACCGGCTCCGTTACTTCTTCTTGCCTTCCTTGCGGAAGATGAATTCGCCCACATACTTCACGCCCTTGCCCTTGTAGGGCTCCGGCGGACGATAGGAGCGGATCTCGGCGGCGACCTGGCCGACGCGCTGGACGTCGCTGCCCGCCACCGTGATCTCGGTCGGCTTCGGCACGGTGATCGTGATCCCCTCGGGGATCGGGTAGATCACGTCATGGCTGTAGCCGAGCGCGAGCTGCAGGTTCTTGCCCTGCATCGCGGCGCGATAGCCGACGCCGGTGATCTCGAGCTTCTTCTCGAAACCCTTGGTGACGCCTTCGACCAGATTCGCGACCTGGGCGCGAGCGGTGCCGTAGAGGGCCCGCGCGCGGTTGGTCTCGGTCCGCGGCTTGACCTTGACCTGGCCGTTCTCGAGCTTCACCTCGACGTCGTCGTGGACGACGAACTGAAGCTGGCCCTTCGGCCCCTTCATCTTGACGGTCTGCCCATCGACGGTCGCGGTCACACCCGACGGAACCGCCACAGGCCTTTTGCCAACTCGTGACATGGATGAAAAATCCTTCTCAGAACACCGTGAAGAGGACTTCACCGCCCACATTCGCGTCGCGCGCGCTGTGGTCGGCCATGATCCCCTTCGGCGTCGACAACACCGAAATGCCGAGACCGTTGTTCACCCGCGGCAGGTTCTTCACCGAGGCGTAGACTCTGCGCCCGGGCTTGGAAACGCGCTCAATCTCGCGAATGACGGGCTCGCCGTCGAAATACTTCAGCTCGATCTCAATCTCGCTGCGGCCCGAGGAGTGCTCGAGCGTGGCGTAACCGCGGATGTAGCCCTCAGCCTTCAGAACCTCGAGCACGTTCTCGCGCATCTTCGAGCCGGGCGTGGAGACCTTGGTCTTCGAACGCATCTGCGCGTTGCGGATACGGGTGATCAGATCGCTGATTGGATCGTGCGTAGACATCTAAACGACCCTCCTTACCAGCTGGACTTCACGAGGCCCGGGACCATGCCCTTGGAGCCAAGTTCGCGCAGCGCGATACGGGACAGCTTGTTCTTGCGATAGTTCGAGCGCGGACGGCCCGACAACTCGCAACGCAGGCGGATGCGGGTCGCCGACGAGTTGCGCGGCATTTCCGCCAGCTTCAGGGTCGCGGCGAACCGCTCCTCCATCGGCAGCGTCTTGTCGGCGATGATCGCCTTCAACCGCTCGCGCTTGGCGGCGGCGTTCTTCACCATCCGCTTGCGCCGGTTGTTCTTCTCGACTGAACTCTTCTTTGCCATGCTTGGCTCCTGGGTATCCGCGTTTGAGAGGCTCTAAGTCAGCGTCTCACTGCCGGAACGGGAAATTGAAAGCGGTCAACAAGGCCCTCGCCTCTTCGTCGGTCTTGGCCGTGGTGCAGACCGTGATGTCCATACCGCGGGCTTCCGTGACCTTATCGAAGTCGATCTCGGGGAAAATGATGTGCTCCTTGATGCCGAGCGAGTAGTTGCCGCGGCCGTCGAAGCTCTTCGGGTTCAGGCCGCGGAAGTCGCGCACGCGCGGCAGCGCGACGTTCACCAGGCGATCGATGAACTCGTACATGCGGGCCTTGCGCAGCGTGACCTTGCAGCCGATCGGCTGGTTCTCACGCAGCTTGAAGGTCGCGATCGCGATGCGCGAATAGGTGACGATCGCCTTCTGGCCGGCGATCTGGGTCAATTCGGCAGCGGCGGTCTCGGCCTTCTTGCGGTCGTTGACGGAATCGCCAACGCCCATGTTCAGCACAACCTTGTCCAGGCGCGGAACCTGCATGACATTCTCGTAACCGAACTTCTCGGTCAGAGCCGTGCGGATCTTCGCGTCATATTCCGCGCGCAGGCGCGGCGTGTAAGCGGCCTCAGCCATCGATCTCAGCTCCCGAGCTCTTGGCGATGCGGACCTTCTTGCCGTCCGCCAGAATCTTGAATCCGACGCGGGTCGGCTTTCCGTCCTTGCCGACATACGCGATGTTGGACAGTTGGATCGGCGCCTCTTTCGAGATGATGCCGCCCTCCTGGGCCTGCGTCTGCTTCTGGTGACGCTTGACCATGTTGATGCCGCGCACCAGCGCGGTGCCGGCGTCGGGGCGAACCTCGAACACTTCGCCGGTGCGGCCCTTGTCGCGGCCGGTCAGCACGACGACCTTGTCGCCCTTGCGGATCTTCGCAGCCATCACAGCACCTCCGGCGCGAGCGAGATGATCTTCATGTGGTTCTTGGCGCGCAGCTCGCGCGGCACGGGCCCGAAGATACGGGTGCCGACCGGCTCGGACTGGTTGTTGATCAGCACGGCGGCGTTGCGGTCGAAACGGATGACCGAGCCGTCGGCGCGGCGGATGTCCTTGCGGACGCGCACCACGACGGCCTTCATCACGTCGCCCTTCTTCACCTTGCCACGCGGAATGGCTTCCTTGATCGACACGACGATGATGTCGCCGATCGTGGCGTAGCGGCGCTTGGAGCCTCCGAGCACCTTGATACACATGACACGGCGTGCGCCAGAATTGTCGGCCACGTCGAGGTTGGTCTGCATCTGAATCATTGATGCACCTCGTCCTCTTTCTCTTTGCGCCAGCCCAGCCGGCGCTCAACATTTCCCTGAAGTCAGTCGGCTAAAGCCAACAGATCAGGCGCTTTTCTTGTGTTCGCCCCGGATCACGACCCAGCGCTTCAACTTCGAAATCGGCTTCGTTTCCTCGATCCACACCATGTCGCCCGGCTTGAACTGGTTGCTCTCGTCGTGCGCGTGGTAGTTCTTCGAACGGCGGATCGTCTTCTTGTAGATCGGGTGCGTGAAGCGGCGGTCGACGCGCACCACGATGGTCTTGGCTTGCTTGTCGCTGACGACCACGCCCTGCAAAGTACGTTTCGGCATCTTCGTAAGCCTCTTACTTCTTCTTCGCGCGCGTCTGCGCGGCGATGGTCTTGATCCGGGCGATGTCGCGGCGGGCCTCGCGCAGGCGCGAGGTGTTCTCGAGCTGCCCGGTGGCGCGCTGGAAGCGCAGGTTGAAGCGCTCCTTCTTCAGGTTCAGGATGGCCTCATCCTGCTGGTCGGGGCTCATCGCGCGGATGTCTTCGATCTTCATCTGTGCCATGGCCATTACTCCGCAATGCGCTCGACGAAGCGCGTCTTGATCGGCAGCTTGGCGGCCGCCAGGGTCAGCGCCTCACGCGCCGTCTGGGTATTGACGCCGTCGATCTCGAACAGCACCCGGCCCGGCTTGACGCGCGCGACCCACAATTCCGGCGAACCCTTGCCGGAGCCCATGCGGACTTCGGCCGGCTTCTTCGACACCGGAACGTCGGGGAACACGCGGATCCAGACGCGGCCGGCGCGCTTCATGTGGCGGGTCAGCGCGCGGCGGGCGGCTTCGATCTGGCGCGCGGTGACGCGCTCAGGCTCGGTCGCCTTCAGGCCGAACTGGCCGAACGCCAACGTCGCGCCCGAAGACGCAACGCCGTGGATGCGGCCCTTATGCGCCTTCCGGAACTTCGTTTTCTTAGGTTGCATCATGGCTTTAAGCCCTCAAATTCCTGTCTGGCCTTAGGCAGCGGCCGTCTCGCGGCGCTGACGGCCACCGCGATCGCCACTGCCGCCGGTCTCGCCTTCGGCCATTCTCTTGTCCTGGGCCATCGGATCGTGCTCGAGGATCTCGCCCTTGAAGATCCAGACCTTGACGCCGCAGGTGCCGAAGGTCGTGAACGCGGTCGCAACGCCGTAGTCGATGTCGGCACGCAGCGTGTGCAGCGGCACGCGGCCTTCGCGGTACCACTCCATGCGCGCGATTTCCGCACCGCCCAGACGTCCCGAGCAGTTGATGCGGATGCCCTCCGCGCCGAGACGCATTGCCGACTGCACGGCGCGCTTCATGGCACGGCGGAACGCCACGCGGCGCTCGAGCTGCTGCGCGATCGATTCGGCCACCAGCGTCGCATCGAGCTCCGGCTTGCGGATCTCGACGATGTTGATGACGACGTCGGACGAGGTGATGTCCGCGACCCTCTTGCGCAGCTTGTCGATGTCGGCGCCCTTCTTGCCGATCACCACGCCCGGACGGGCCGAGTGGATGGTGACGCGGCACTTCTTGTGCGGACGCTCGATCACGATGCGGGCGACGGCCGCCTGCTTGAGCTCCTTGTGCAGGATCTCGCGAATCTTGACGTCCTCGTGCAGCAGCTTGCCGTATTCCTGCTTGCCGGCGAACCAGCGGGAATCCCAGGTCCGGTTGATGCCGAGACGCAGACCGATCGGATTGATCTTTTGACCCATCGTGTTCTCCTGCGCCCTTAAGCGGCGGCTTCAGCTTCGACCTGACGAACGATGATCGTCAGCTGCGAAAACGGTTTGTAGACACGGCCCGAGCGGCCGCGGCCGCGGGCGGCGAAGCGCTTCATCACGAGGCCATTGCCGACGAAGGCCTGCGCCACGACGAGATCGTCGACGTCGAGGTCGTGGTTGTTCTCGGCGTTGGCGATCGCCGATTCCAGGCACTTCTTCACGTCGACCGCGATCCGCTTGCGCGAAAACTGCAGGTCGGCGAGCGCGGCAGACGCCTTCCGGCCGCGAATGAGCTGGGCGACCAGGTTGAGCTTCTGGGGGCTCACCCGCAGCATCCGGGCGACCGCCTTGGCCTCGTTGTCGGCGAGGCTCCGTTCGCGCTTAGGTTTGCTCATCGTTTAATCCTCAAGCCTTCTTGGCTTTCTTGTCGCCGGAGTGGCCATGGAAGGTCCGGGTCGGCGAGAACTCGCCGAACTTGTGACCGACCATTTCCTCGTTCACGGCCACCGGCACGTGCTTCTGACCGTTGTAGACGCCGAAGGTCAGGCCGACGAATTGCGGCAGGATCGTCGAGCGACGGCTCCAGATCTTGATAACGTCGTGACGGCCGGACGCGCGCGCGGCATCTGCCTTCTTGAGCAGAGAACCCTCGACGAACGGGCCTTTCCAGACTGAACGAACCATGTCCGGCGTTCCTTACTTCTTCCGCTTGTGGCGGCTTAGGAGAATGAATTTGTTGGTCGACTTGTTGGTGCGGGTCTTCTTGCCCTTGGTCGGCTTGCCCCACGGGGTGACCGGGTGGCGGCCGCCCGAGGTACGACCTTCACCACCGCCGTGCGGATGGTCGATCGGGTTCATCGCGACACCGCGGTTGTGCGGCCTGCGGCCCATCCAACGCTTACGACCGGCCTTGCCGATCGAGGTGTTCATGTGATCCGGGTTCGACACCGCGCCGATCGTGCCGCGGCAACGACCATGCACGAGGCGCTGCTCGCCCGAGTTCAGGCGGATGATGACGTAATCCTGGTCACGGCCGACGAGCTGGGCGTAGGTGCCGGCGGAACGCGCCAGCTGGCCGCCCTTGCCGATCTTGACCTCGATGTTGTGGATGATCGTGCCGACCGGCATGTTGCCGAGCGGCATGACGTTGCCCGGCTTCACGTCGACGTAATTGCCGGCGATGATCGTGTCACCCACCGCCAGGCGCTGCGGCGCCAGGATGTAGGCCTGCTCGCCGTCCTGATACTTGATCAGGGCGATGAAACCGGTGCGATTGGGATCATACTCGAGACGCTCGACGGTCGCGGGCACGTCGATTTTCTCACGCTTGAAGTCGACGGTACGCAGCGTCTGCTTGTGACCACCGCCGCGGAAGCGCACGGTGATGCGGCCGGTGTTGTTGCGGCCGCCCGAGGACTTCTTGCCTTCGGTGAGCGCCTTGACCGGCTTGCCCTTGTAGAGGGCCGAACGATCGACCATGACCAGCTGGCGCTGGCCCGGCGTCGTGGGATTGAATGTCTTCAGTGCCATCGTCGTACGACCTTACAGACCGGTGGTGACGTCGATCCGGTGACCCTCTTCGAGGGTCACGATCGCGCGTTTGCTGTTCGACTGCGAGCCGATGGTGCCGCGGAAGGCCTTGACCTTGCCCTTGCGGACCAGCGTGTTGACGCTCTTGACCTTGACGTCGAACAGCTTCTCGATCGCTTCCTTGATCTGCGGCTTGGTCGCCTTGGCGGCCACCTTGAACAGCACCTTGTTGTGCTCCGAGGCGATCGTCGCCTTTTCGGTCACGACCGGCGACAGGATCACGTCGTAGTGCCGAGGCTCGATGTTCTTGCTCATTTGAAGCGCGCCTCCAGCGCATCGATGGCGGCCTTGGTCAGAACGAGCTTCTGACGGCGCAGGATGTCATAGACGTTGATGCCCTGGATCGGCAGCACGTCCATGTTCGGGATGTTGCGAGCCGCAGCGGCGAAGCCGTTGTTGAGCTCGGCACCGTCGATGATCAGCGCGTTGGTGAGGCCGAGGCCCGAGAAGTGGCCGAGCAGCGCCTTGGTCTTGGCGGCTTCCAGCGCGGCCTTCTCGATCACGACGAGATCGCCGTCCTTGGCCTTGGCCGAGAGCGCATGCTTCAGAGCGAGCGCACGGACCTTCTTCGGCAGGTCGGTGGCGTGCGAACGCACCACCGGACCGAAGGCACGACCGCCGCCGCGGAACTGCGGCACGCGGGCCGAGCCGTGACGAGCACCGCCGGTGCCCTTCTGCTTGTACATCTTCTTGCCGGTGCGCCAGATCTCGGCGCGGCCCTTGGCCTTGTGCGTGCCGGCCTGGCGCTTGTTGAGCTGCCACTGCACGCAGCGCGCGATGATGTCCTCGCGCGGCTCGAGGCCGAAAATGGCGTCGGACAGCTGGACGGAGCCGGCTTCCTTACCTTCGAGGGTGGTGACCTTCAATTCCATCTCACGCCTCCTGCGCAGCCGGAGCGGCTTCCGCGTCGCCAGCAACCTTGAACTTGCCGGGCTTCGGGGCTTCCTTCGGCAGCGGCTTCTTGACGGCGTCGCGCACGCGGATCCAGCCGCCCTTGGAGCCGGGAACGGCGCCTTCGACGAGGATCAGGCCGCGCTCGACATCGGTCTGGACGACGCGAAGGTTGAGCGTGGTGATGCGGTCGACGCCCATGTGGCCGGGCATCTTCTTGTTCTTCCAGGTCTTGCCGGGGTCCTGACGGCCACCGGTCGAACCGATCGAGCGGTGCGAGATCGACACACCGTGCGTGGCGCGCAGACCGCCGAAGTTCCAGCGCTTCATGCCGCCGGCGAAGCCCTTACCGACCGAGGTGCCGGTGACGTCGACGAACTGGCCGACGACGAAGTGGTCGGCCTGGATCTCGGCGCCGACCGGGATCATGGCGTCCGCGGTGACGCGGAATTCCTCGACCCGGCGCTTCGGCTCGACCTTGGCGACCGCGAACTGGCCGCGCTCGGCCTTCGGCATGTAGACGGTCTTGCGGCTGCCCGAACCGAGCTGGAGCGCGACGTAACCGTTCTTCTCTTCGGTGCGGTGGCCTACGACCTGGCAATTGCCGAGCTTCAGCACGGTCACGGGGATATGTTCGCCGGCCTCCGTGAAGACCCGCGTCATCCCGACCTTTTGTGCGATCACTCCGGAGCGCATCGGCTTGCTTCCTGTTCTCTTTGTCCGCTTTTGGCGAACGGGATCCAAAATCTTAGAGCTTGATCTCGACGTCGACACCGGCGGCCAGGTCGAGCTTCATCAAAGCATCGACGGTTTGCGGGGTCGGATCGACGATGTCGAGCAGGCGCTTGTGAGTGCGCATCTCGAACTGTTCGCGGCTCTTCTTGTCGACGTGGGGCGAACGGTTGACGGTGAACTTCTCGATGCGGGTGGGCAGCGGAATGGGTCCGCGGACCTGCGCGCCGGTGCGCTTCGCCGTGTTCACGATCTCACGGGTCGACGTATCGAGGATACGATGGTCGAACGCCTTGAGACGGATACGAATGTTTTGGCCGTTCATTGCCGAATCTTTCTTAGTGAGTGGCGAGTAGCGAATAGCGAATAGAAACTATTCGCCACTCGCCATTCCCTATTCGCGTTGTTACTCGATGATCGAGGCGACGACGCCGGCGCCGACAGTGCGGCCGCCTTCGCGGATCGCGAAGCGGAGCTTCTCTTCCATCGCGATCGGCACGATCAGGTGCACTTCCATCGCGATGTTGTCGCCCGGCATCACCATCTCGGTGCCTTCCGGCAGGTGCACGACACCGGTCACGTCGGTGGTGCGGAAGTAGAACTGCGGACGGTAGTTGGTGAAGAACGGGGTGTGGCGACCGCCCTCTTCCTTGGTGAGGATGTAGGCCTCGGCCTTGAACTTAGTGTGCGGCTTGACCGAACCGGGCTTGGCCAGAACCTGGCCGCGCTCGACGTCCTCGCGCTTGGTGCCGCGGAGCAGCGCGCCGATGTTGTCGCCGGCCTGGCCCTGATCGAGCAGCTTGCGGAACATTTCGACGCCGGTGACGGTGGTCTTCTGGGTGGCGCGGAGACCGACGATCTCGATTTCCTCGCCGACCTTGACGACGCCGCGCTCGACACGGCCGGTCACGACGGTGCCGCGGCCCGAGATCGAGAACACGTCTTCAACCGGCATCAGGAACGGCTGGTCGATCGGACGCTCCGGCTGCGGGATGTACTCGTCGACGTTCTTCATCAGCTCGAGGATGGCGTCGTGGCCGAGCTTCTTGTCGGAGTCTTCGAGAGCGGCGAGCGCCGAACCCTTGATAATCGGGATCTTGTCGCCGGGGAATTCGTACTTGGAGAGCAGCTCGCGGACTTCGAGCTCGACGAGTTCGAGCAGCTCCGGATCGTCGACCATGTCGCACTTGTTGAGGAACACGACGAGCGCGGGCACGCCGACCTGGCGGGCGAGCAGGATGTGCTCGCGGGTCTGCGGCATCGGGCCGTCAGCGGCCGACACGACCAGGATCGCGCCGTCCATCTGGGCAGCGCCGGTGATCATGTTCTTGACGTAGTCGGCGTGGCCGGGGCAGTCGACGTGGGCGTAGTGGCGGTTCGGCGTCTCGTACTCGACGTGCGCGGTCGAGATGGTGATGCCGCGGGCCTTCTCTTCCGGCGCCTTGTCGATCTGGTCGTACGCGGTGAACGTCGCACCGCCGGCTTCGGCGAGAACCTTGGTGATCGCCGCGGTCAGCGACGTCTTGCCATGGTCGACGTGACCGATGGTGCCGATGTTGCAGTGCGGCTTGGTACGTTCAAACTTTGCTTTGGCCATTTGACTCTCCGTTCAATCGTCAGCTTTCAACCGACGACAATCAGGCAAACTTCTTCTGGACTTCTGCCGACACGTTGGCCGGCGCTTCTGCGTAGTGATCGAACTGCATGGTGAAGGTCGCGCGACCCTGGCTCATCGAGCGCAGATTGTTCACGTAACCGAACATGTTCATGAGCGGCACCATCGCGTTGATGACGTTGGCGTTGCCGCGCATGTCCTGCCCCTGGATCTGACCGCGCCGGGAATTCAGGTCGCCGATGACCGAGCCGGTGTAGTCTTCCGGGGTCACCACCTCGACCTTCATGATCGGCTCGAGCAGGACCGACTTGCCCATCTGCAGCGCTTCGCGGAAGCAGGCGCGCGAGGCGATTTCGAAGGCGAGCGCCGATGAGTCGACGTCGTGATACTTGCCGTCGACCAGCTGCACCTTGACGTCGACCACGGGGAAGCCCGCGACCACGCCAGACGACAGCACGCTCTCCAGGCCCTTCTCGACGCCCGGGATGTATTCCTTCGGCACCGCGCCACCGACGATCTTCGATTCGAACTCGAAGCCCTTGCCGGGCTCGTTCGGCTCGACGATGAACGACACGGCCGCGAACTGGCCGGTACCGCCGGTCTGCTTCTTGTGGGTGTAGCTGTGCTCCACCCGCTTGGTGATGCGCTCACGGAACGCCACCTGCGGCGCGCCGATGTTGGCGTCGACCTTGTAGGTGCGCTTGAGGATGTCGACCTTGATGTCGAGGTGGAGTTCGCCCATGCCCTTGAGGATGGTCTGGCCGGACTCGTGGTCGGTCGACACGCGGAAGGACGGATCCTCCGCGGCGAGCTTGGCCAGCGCCACGCCCAGCTTCTCCTGGTCGGCCTTGGACTTCGGCTCGATCGCGATCTCGATGACCGGCTCGGGGAACTCCATCTTCTCCAGGATCACCTGCTTGTCGGGATCGCACAGCGTGTCACCGGTGCGCGCTTCCTTCAGACCGGCCAGCGCGACGATGTCGCCGGCATAGGCTTCCTTGATGTCCTCGCGGTTGTTCGCATGCATCAACAGCATGCGCCCGATCCGCTCCTTCTTCTCGCGGGTCGAGTTCACGACGCCGGTGCCGCTCTGCAGGATGCCGGAATAGATGCGGCAGAAGGTGATGGTGCCGACGAACGGGTCGTCCATGATCTTGAACGCGAGCAGCGCCAGCGGCTCCTTGTCGTCCGCCTTGCGCACGACCTCGTTGCCCTTGTCGTCGGTGCCCTTGATCGCGGGCACGTCGAGCGGCGACGGCAGATAGTCGACCACGGCGTCGAGCAGCGGCTGCACGCCCTTGTTCTTGAAGGCCGAGCCGCACAGCACGGGATAAAACGCGCCGGTCAGCACCGCCTTGCGGATCAGGCGCTTCAGGGTCGCCTCGTCCGGCTCCTTGCCGTCGAGATAGGCGGCCATGGCATCGTCGTCGAGCTCGACGGCGGCTTCCACCATCTTCTCGCGGTATTCCTTGGCCTGGTCGACGAGGTCTTCCGGAATGTCGACATAGTCGAACTTGGCACCGAGCGACTCGTCGTTCCAGACGACGCCCTTCATCTTCACGAGGTCGACAAGACCCTTGAAGTTGTTCTCGGCACCGATCGGAAGCTGGATCGCGACGGGCTTGGCGCCCAGACGGTCGACAATGTCCGCCAGACACTTGAAGAAGTCGGCACCGATCTTGTCCATCTTGTTGGCGAAGACGATGCGCGGAACCTTGTACTTGTCGCCCTGGCGCCAGACGGTCTCGGTCTGAGGCTCGACGCCCTGGTTGGAGTCGAGCACGCAGACGGCGCCGTCGAGCACGCGGAGCGAACGCTCGACTTCGATGGTGAAGTCGACGTGACCGGGCGTGTCGATGATGTTCAGGCGCTTGCCGTTCCAGAACGCGGTGGTCGCAGCCGAGGTGATCGTGATGCCACGCTCCTGCTCCTGCTCCATCCAGTCCATCGTCGCGGCACCTTCGTGCACTTCGCCGATCTTGTGGCTCTTGCCGGTGTAATAGAGGATGCGCTCGGTCGTCGTGGTCTTGCCGGCGTCGATATGCGCCATGATACCGAAGTTACGGTAGTCCTCGATGGCATGTTGGCGGGGCATGGGTCGTTCCTTGCGAGTCCGAGTGTGTCGCCGTTACCAGCGGTAGTGCGAGAAGGCGCGGTTGGCTTCCGCCATGCGGTGCACGTCTTCGCGCTTCTTGACGGCGTTCCCCCGGTTGTTCGATGCGTCCAAGAGCTCCGCCGAGAGCCGCTCGGTCATGGTCTTCTCGTTGCGCTCGCGCGCAGCCGCGATCAGCCAGCGAATGCCGAGCGCCTGCCGGCGGGTCGAGCGGACCTCGACCGGAACCTGGTAGGTCGCGCCGCCGACGCGGCGGGAGCGGACCTCGATGGTCGGCATGACGTTCTCGAGCGCCTGCTCGAACACGCCGAGCGGGTTCTGCTTGGTCTTAGATTCGATGATGCCGAACGCACCATAGACAATGCCTTCCGCAACCGACTTCTTGCCGGCGTACATCACCGAGTTCATGAACTTCGTGACGATGATGTTCCCGAATTTCGGATCCGGAAGAACTTCGCGCTTTTCCGCAGAGTGGCGACGAGACATAGGCTTGGTTCCCGCTTACTTCGGACGCTTGGCGCCGTACTTCGAACGACGCTGCTTACGGTTCTTGACGCCCTGGGTGTCCAGAACGCCGCGGAGGATGTGATAGCGCACGCCCGGCAAGTCCTTGACGCGGCCGCCGCGGATCATGACCACCGAGTGCTCCTGGAGGTTATGGCCCTCGCCAGGGATGTAGCCGATCACCTCGAAGCCGTTGGTCAGGCGCACCTTGGCAACCTTACGAAGCGCCGAGTTCGGCTTCTTCGGGGTCGTGGTGTAGACGCGCGTGCAAACACCACGCTTCTGCGGCGACTGCTGCAGCGCCGGCACCTTCTTGCGCGACTTCTGCACTTCCCGCGGTTGAGCGATCAGCTGGTTGATCGTCGGCATACTGGCCTTCACCCTTTTTCTGCCGCGGCCCCTCTCGGGTCCGCTGTCTTGCCGCGGCCCGTCACCGGGTCCGCAAATTCTGCTCGAGCTACCCGCCCGAACGGGCCGCCTGGCGCGAAAGACCCGCGCAAAGCGAAATTGCGCCAACCGCTCCATCAACGAGCGGAAAGCGCTTCGACGCCACAGAGGACCGCAGTCTCGAAGCCGTTCAGCGTAACGCCGCGGCCCGCGCACTGAGGTCATGCATCCGAATTCGATCTCAAGAGAACGTGCTCGAGAGAACTAAAGTCGCACTGGCATTGCCTAGCTATGATCGACAGCGTTTGAGCGGCATTCGTCGAGGTTGGTGCCCGTCTTTGCGACCCCTGGCAGATCTAGTCTTTGGGGATCAACGGGTGGCCCGTTCCGACGCTGGCGATGCTCACCGCCTGTCGTTAAGTGAGGCGCTTTCTATAAGTGGGAATCGGTCAAGTCAAGGTGAAACGACAGTCACAAAGCGCTTCATGCGCCTGCAAAAAATCGCCTCTTCGCCGCCTCCCCGCGCCTGCCTGATATAGGACCGAGGCGACTGACCTGCCAGATCTGAGAACAATTATACCCGGGTTTAATGTAGTTTTATCACCAAACTGAGGGGCTTTTTTCCTGCCTGCGCTCAGTTTGTTGGCTGGTGGCCGGTCTACCAGCTTTTCCCGGCCCGCCGCGATGCCCGGTGTGACGCGGCTTCAGCCCGGACTGGTCGATCCGCGAATGGCTCTTGCCCCAAACCATCCGTGCGAAAAAACGCGGCGCGCGGCGGCCGAACGCCTTGCATCAGAGAATCGACGAGTCGACGCTGAACCGCGCGTTGCCGTGAGACGAGACGATCAGACGCGGCCGCTCGAAGCTCACCGCCCGCGGTTACTCCTCCTCGTCGTCCTCATCGTCATCGAGGTCTTCGTCCTCGTCGTCATCATTGCGGTCGGCGTCGGCGTGAGCTGCCGCGCCATGGGGCTGGTGGATCTGGTCGTTCCACAGCTTGCGATAGGTGCCATTCTTGGCGAGCAACTCGGCATGGGAACCGCGCTCGATCGCCCTGCCCCCTGAAATCACGATGATCTCGTCCATCTCGACCACCGAGGTCAGGCGGTGGGTCGACCAGATCATGGTGCGACCCTTGGCGACCCTGAGCAGCGTGCGGTTGATTGCGGCCTCGGTGGTCTGGTCCAGCGCCGAAGTTGCTTCGTCCAGCAGCAGCACGGAGGGGTTGCGGATGATCGCGCGCGCGATCGCAATGCGCTGGCGTTGGCCGCCCGACAGCGTGTCGCCGCGCTCGCCGACCGGCGTGTCGTAGCGCTGCGGCAGGCTCATGATGTAGCGGTGGATCTCGGCCTTCTTGGCCGCCTCCTCCACCTCCTCGTCGGTTGCGCCCTCCTTGCCGAGCCGGATGTTCTCGCGGATCGACATGTTGAACAGCATGTTCTCCTGGAACACCACCGCCATGCTCCGGCGCAGCGAGTCCAGCGTCACCTTGCGGACGTCGACGCCGTCGATGGTGACGCGGCCTTCGTCGGGCACGTAGAGCCGCAGGATCAGATTGAGCAGCGTGCTCTTGCCGGAGCCGCTCGGACCGACGATCGCGATGCGCTTGCCGGCGTCGAGCTTGAGGCTGAGATTGTCCAGCACCGGCGTCTGACCACCCTCGTACTGGAAGGTGACGTGATCGAAGGTAATGTCGTGGGTGATGCGCGGCAGATCGGGCGCGCCCGGCCGATCGGCGCTGCGGGTCGGCTCGTCGAGCAATTCCTGGATGTGGCGGATCGCGGCGGCCGAGGAGATCGACACCGGGATGAAATGCATCACATGGGCGATGTTGTAGGAGACCTCCCAGAACGCGCTCTCGAAGGTGACAAAGGTGCCGATGGTGATATGGCCCTTGGTCGCCAGATACGCGCCGATCGCGAGCACCACAAGGTGCAGGAGGAGCACCGAGATGGTGACGGTCCGCTCCACCATGGTCGAGAGGAATGTGGCCGAGGCCATCTTGTTGCGGGTCTCGTCGTTGCGCAACCGGAAGAAGCCGAACATCTTGCGTTGCAGGCTGAACGCCTTGATGACCGCCTGGGCGGCCACGTTCTCCTGGACTTGGCCCAGCAACGCCGATTCATTGAGCTTCTGTTCGTAATTGGCCTGCACCGCCTTCGGCGTCAGGATCCGCGGGCCGATCAGCGTGATCGGGAACACCAGCAGCGCGACGACGGCGAGCTGCCAGTTGAGGAACAGCATCAGGATGATGCCGGCGATCAGCTCCAGGAACGGCAGCGCGGCACTGTTGGCGAACGTCTTGACCGAGCCTTCGAAGGCCGAGAGATCGACCGAGAAGCGCGACAGGATCTCGCCGCGCCTGGTGCGGCCGAAATAGGCGGCGGGCAGGTCCTGGACGTGCTCGAACAGGCGTGTGCGGACATCGGAGATGATGCAAGCGGCAAGTCGCGCGTCCCAGCGTTCGTACCAGACTGCAACGATCGAGGTGAAAATGCCGGCGACGGCGAGCACGCCGAGGATCTTGTAGAGCGCCTGAAAATCCTCCTCGCCGAGTGCATCGTCGATCAGGAACTTGAGGCTGAGCGGCATGATGACGTTGAACAACGTCTCGACCACGACGCCGAATGCCACGAATGACAGCATCCGCTTGTAGTTGGAGAGATAGGGCTTGACGAACCCGACAATGGTCGCAAGGGCCCCGGCGGCTTCGCGCGCGGTAAAGACGACGAGGTCCTCGTCCTCATCGTCCTCGTCGAGCTCCAGCTCGTCATCCCCCTCGTCTTCGGCGTCCTCGTCGTCCTTGAGATCCGGCTTGGCAGCGTCGGCGAGCTTGCCATCGAGCCCGGCCGCCTCCTCCGCGGCGAGCTTCTGTTGATCGGGAGATAGAGGCTTGTCGCCAGGCAAGAAAGGCTTGGATGCCATGAAACCAACCGATGCTGACGGCCGGCATGACCGCAGAGAACGCAGGAAATAGCGGCAACCGCTATTGCACCGATTCTATGCGATCAAGATGAATTCGGCAAAACAATTGGCGAATTCGGTTGGCGTCCCCCGGGCTAGTCCTCGTCCTCGACCTTGTCGAAGAAGGAATAGCGCAAGCTGTCCGCGTCGGCGTACCACTGCCCCGGCCCCTTGTTGGCGGCGAGCGTCGCCTCCCACAGCGCATCGGTGCAATCCTTGCGGTGCATCGACAGGTCGAAGCCGTTGCCGAAGAACAGTTCGGACCATTCCCACCAGGTGCCGAGCTTCTTGACTCCGCGCAAGAGGTCGTAGCGGTCGATCAATGCCGGCGCCATGTCCGAGGTGATGGAGCCGAACACGAGGCCGGTCTTGACCACGCGGTTGAGCTCGCGGATCGCGCGGACCACTTGCTTCGGGGAAACGTGGCAGAGGCTGGTCTCGAACACGAAGTCGAACGTGCCGTCCTTGAACGGCATGTCGGTGATCGTGCCGAGCTTGTTGTACTTCTTCAACGCTTTCGGCGTCCTGGCGTGGATCGCGCGGTTGTTTTCGATTCCCCATGCATCGATGCCGCGATCGCGCAGGGCGCCGACCAGTTCGCCGCTGGCGGAGCCCGCGACCAGCAGCTTGGCGCCCGCCGCCCTGCCCCAGACGATGCCGATCAGCTTCGTCAGGTAGTCGGGATCGGTGAAGTGCCGCCACGCCTGATGATAGGGGCCGAGACCGCGATAATTCTCGAAATATTTGCGATCGATCTTGTCCGAGAGCGGCTTGTCGTCCTGCGCGCGCTGGCGGCGCAGGCGCATCATCTCGGTCAGGATGATGTCGGTCGCCGCGTCCGAGGAATCCAGCAGGCCGTTCAGCGTCGAATCGAACAGATAGTCGCCGACCACCACGATGCCGGGGTGCTCCTTCGGCTCGGGCCGGTGATTAGTCATGACGTCGCGCGCGGGCAAACCACCAGGCAGCGCGTTCACCGAGGACAGCCAGCGGTGGATCTTGCCTTCCATGAAGTGCAGACGCGCATCGCCGAGAGAAGCCGGCAGCGATTTCAGGGCGGCCTCGATCAGCTCCTGGTCCGACAGATTGGCAAAAGCCAGCGCATCGGAGCCGGGAATGAGCCAATTCAGAACACCATGCTTGCCGACGTCGTGACGTGCGCCCTCGTTGTAGACGCAGCAGCCGCCGAAGGCTTCCGACATGAACCAGGCGCCCGGAATCTTGTCGCCCCAGAACGGCTCGTCGAACAGGATCGAGACGCGCAGATAGTGCGCGGGCCGGTCGAAATAGGCCACGTGCTTGACCATCGACCTGCGCAGCTGCTCGCCCTCCCAGCCGAGAGTGGCGAGCCAGGAATGCGGCAGGCAGACTAGCACGAGATCGAAGTCACGGGTCTCCGGCCCCTTGCCGTTCATCATCTTGAGCTGATACCGGCCGGTCGGCGCCTTGCCGACGGTGAGCACGCGGTGATTGAGCTGGATGTCGGCATTGACCTCCGACTGCAGGCATTCGATCAGCTGCTCGTTGCCGTTCTGGATGGAATAGAGGCCGATATAGCCGTCGACGTCCATCAGATAGTTCTTGAGCGCGTTGAGCCCGTTGGTGTTGTGGCTCTCGGTCGCGATGTCGGAACGCGCCATCACCTTGAAGAAGCGCTTTGCGGTGACGTCCTCGACCTCCTCGTCGAGCACCTGCTCGGCGGTCTTGTAGGCCCAGGGATGTTCGTTGTCGTGCGCGCCGACGCCCTCGTAATATTCCACCGGCGACATCACCTCGGCGCAGCGCTTGCGGAAGGCTTCGATCGCGGCGGCAGTCTTGGCGCCGTATTTGCGGCGCATGCCGGGAACGTCGTTGAGCAGCTCACCGCCGAACTGCACCTGCTCAGCATCCATCGGAATGGTCTGAAGGCCGAAATGCTGGATCAGCTCGCGCAGCGGATCCGGGCCTGTCATGGAGTAGTCGTAGATCTCGGCAACGCCGGCCTCGTACATCGCGGGCGCCGAATCGAACTTGCGGGTGGCGATCTTTCCGCCAAGCCTGTCGGAGGCCTCGTAGATGGTGACGCGGCAGAGGTCGCCGAGCTTGCGCTTCAGGTACCAGGCGCTCATCAGCCCGCCGGGGCCGCCGCCTACGATTGCGAGATCAAGCATGAGAGTTCCGTGGTCTTCCGGCCCTGCCCCCTTGGCGGGACCACCGGTCTAAGGCGCCATAGCACAAGCGCTTTTGCGGCTGAAGGAAAGATGAACAAAGGTTGATCCCGCATCGCAATAAAGCAGCAAAAAGGCCGGCAAAAGCCGGCCTTTTCATTGTCCTCGGTATTCCTACGGATGAACGATCACTCCGCGGGCGGCAGCGCAGGAAGCTCGGCTTCCGGCGCCGGCGACACGACGGCGGCCTGCTTCTCGCGCTCGTCCAGGATCAGCTTGTCGCGCTTCATGGCGACTTCGCGGATCTTGGCCATGGAGGCGCCGGTGCCCGCCGGGATCAGCCGGCCGACGATGACGTTCTCCTTGAGGCCTTCGAGCGGATCGATCTTGCCGTTGACCGCCGCCTCGGTGAGGACGCGGGTGGTCTCCTGGAACGATGCCGCCGAGAAGAAGGAGCGGGTCTGGAGGCTCGCCTTGGTGATGCCGAGCAGAACCGGCGTTCCCGTGGCGGGCTTCTTGCCCTCTTCCTTGGCCTTCACGTTCAGCGCGTCGAACTCGATCTTGTCGACCTGCTCGCCGGAGATCATGTCCGTGTCGCCCTGGTCGGTGATTTCCACCTTCTGGAGCATCTGACGGACAATCACCTCGATGTGCTTGTCGTTGATGAGCACGCCCTGCAGCCGGTAGACCTCCTGGATCTCGTTGACCAGATAGGCAGCGAGCTCCTCGATGCCCTTGACCGCGAGGATGTCGTGCGGCGCCGGGTTGCCTTCCACGATGAAGTCGCCCTTTTCGACGACGTCGCCGTCCTGAAGGTGGATGTGCTTGCCCTTCGGGATCAGGTACTCGCGCGGCTCGTCGGTCTTGTCCATCGGCTCGATCGAGATGCGACGCTTGTTCTTGTAGTCGCGCCCGAACCGGATGGTGCCCGCGATTTCGGCGATGATCGCCGCATCCTTCGGGCGCCGAGCCTCGAACAGTTCCGCCACCCGCGGCAGACCGCCGGTGATGTCACGCGTCTTGGCGCTTTCGGTCGAGACACGGGCGAGGATGTCGCCCGGCTGGACCTTGGCTCCGATGTCGACCGAGAGAATGGCGTCGACCGACAGCATGTAGCGGGCATCGCCGCCACGGGCGAGCTTGAGCACCTTGCCGTCCTTGCCCTTCACCACGATGGCCGGACGCAGGTCCGAGCCGCCGCGCGTCGAACGCCAGTCGATGACCACGCGCTTGGCGATACCGGTGGCCTCGTCGAGCGTTTCCGAGATCGACTGCCCCTCGACCAGATCCTCGAAGCCGATGGTTCCTTCGACCTCGGTGAGCAGCGGACGGGTGTAGGGATCCCATTCGACGATGCGCTGGCCGCGCTTGACCATGTCGCCCTCGTCGACGTGCAGACGCGAACCGTACTGGATACGGTGCGTCGCACGCTCGGTGCCGTCGGCATCGACGATCGCGACAACCATGTTGCGCACCATCGCGATCAGGTGACCTTCGCTGTTGCGGGCGATGGCCTTGTTCCTGATCACGATCTTGCCGTCGAAGTTGGCTTCGACGAAGGACTGCTCGTTGAGCTGCGCCGCACCGCCGATGTGGAAGGTGCGCATGGTGAGCTGGGTGCCCGGCTCGCCGATCGACTGCGCCGCGATGACGCCAACCGCTTCGCCGTGGTTGACCGGCGTGCCGCGGGCGAGGTCGCGGCCGTAGCACTTGCCGCAGATGCCGTTGACGAGCTCGCAGGTCAGCGCCGAGCGGATCTTCACCTCCTGGATGCCGGCCTGATGGATGGCATCCACGTGGCTCTCTTCCATCAGCGTATCGCGCTTGACGATCACCTGGCCCGAGCTGTCACGCACGTCTTCGCAGGCCGTGCGTCCGAGGATGCGCGAGCCGAGCGAGGCGACCACGGTACCGGCGTCGACGATGGCGCGCATCTTGATTCCGAGCTTGGTGCCGCAGTCGCTCTGCGTGATGATGCAGTCCTGCGCCACGTCGACGAGACGACGGGTCAGGTAGCCGGAGTTCGCGGTCTTCAACGCGGTGTCCGCGAGGCCCTTGCGGGCGCCGTGGGTCGAGTTGAAGTACTCGAGCACCGAGAGGCCTTCCTTGAAGTTCGAGATGATCGGCGTCTCGATGATCTCGCCCGACGGCTTGGCCATCAGGCCGCGCATGCCGGCGAGCTGGCGCATCTGGGCCGGCGAACCGCGGGCACCGGAGTGAGCCATCATGTAGATCGAGTTGATGTCGGCGTCGGCTCCGCTCGCCGTCTTCTTGGTGGCGGAGATCTCCTTCATCATCGCCTTGGCGATTTCTTCCGTGGCCTTCGACCAGGCGTCGACGACCTTGTTGTACTTCTCGCCATGGGTGATCAGGCCGTCGTTGTACTGCTGCTCGAAATCCTTCGCCAGCGTACGAGTGGTGTCGACGATCTTCCACTTGCCGTGCGGCACGACCATGTCGTCCTTGCCGAACGAGATGCCGGCCTTGAACGCGTTGTAGAAGCCGAGCGCCATGATGCGGTCGCAGAAGATCACCGTCTCCTTCTGGCCGCAGTGGCGGTAGACCTGGTCGATGACGCCGGAGATCTCGCGCTTGGTCATCAGCTTGTTGATGATCTCGTAGGAGATGCGCGGGTTCTTCGGCAGCAGATTGCCGAGCATGACGCGGCCGGCGGTGGTCTCGATCCAGCGCTTGGAGACCTTGCCGGTCTCGTCCATGCCTTCCCACCGGTACTTGATCTTGGTGTGGAGGTGGATGACCTTCGCGTGCAGCGCATGCTCGAGCTCGGCCATGTCGCCGAACACCTTGCCCTCGCCGGGCAGGCCTTCGCGCATGATCGAGACGTAGTACAGACCGAGCACGATGTCCTGCGACGGCACGATGATCGGCTGGCCGTTCGCGGGATGCAGGATGTTGTTGGTCGACATCATCAGGACGCGCGCTTCCAGCTGCGCTTCGAGCGACAGCGGAACGTGCACGGCCATCTGGTCGCCGTCGAAGTCGGCGTTGAACGCGGAGCAGACCAGCGGGTGAAGCTGGATCGCCTTGCCCTCGATCAGCACGGGCTCGAATGCCTGAATGCCGAGGCGGTGCAGCGTCGGGGCGCGGTTGAGCAGCACCGGATGCTCGCGGATCACCTCGTCCAGGATGTCCCAGACCTCGGGCCGTTCCTTCTCGACCAGCTTCTTGGCCTGCTTCACGGTGGTGGACAGGCCCTTGGCGTCGAGCCGCGAATAGATGAACGGCTTGAACAGCTCGAGCGCCATCTTCTTCGGCAGGCCGCACTGATGCAGGCGCAGCTCGGGACCGACCACGATCACCGAACGGCCCGAATAGTCGACGCGCTTGCCGAGCAGGTTCTGGCGGAAGCGGCCCTGCTTGCCCTTGAGCATGTCGGCGAGCGACTTCAGCGGACGCTTGTTGGCGCCGGTGATGACGCGGCCGCGGCGGCCGTTGTCGAACAGCGCATCGACCGCTTCCTGAAGCATGCGCTTCTCGTTGCGGATGATGATGTCGGGCGCGCGCAGCTCCATCAGCCGCTTCAAGCGGTTGTTGCGGTTGATGACGCGGCGATAGAGGTCGTTGAGATCAGAGGTCGCGAAACGGCCGCCGTCCAGCGGCACCAGCGGACGCAGGTCCGGCGGAATCACCGGGATCACGGTCATGATCATCCATTCCGGCTTGTTGCCGGAATGGCGGAACGCTTCCACGATCTTCAGACGCTTGGCGAGCTTCTTGTGCTTGATGTCGGAGTCGGTCTCCTGCATCTCGGCACGCAGCGAGGCCTCGAGCTTCTCGAGGTCCATGCCCTTGAGCAGCTCGCGGATCGCCTCGGCGCCGATCATGGCGGTGAAGCTGTCCTGGCCGTACTCGTCCTGCGCCTTCAGATACTCGTCTTCCGACAGCAGCTGACGGTCCTTCAGCGCGGTGAGGCCCGGCTCGAGCACGACGTAATATTCGAAGTAGAGGATCCGCTCGAGATCCTTCAGCGTCATGTCGAGCAGGAGGCCGATGCGCGAGGGCAGCGACTTCAGGAACCAGATGTGCGCGACGGGGGCTGCGAGCTCGATATGACCCATGCGCTCGCGCCGGACGCGCGACAGCGTGACCTCGACCGAGCACTTCTCGCAGATGATGCCCTTGTACTTCATGCGCTTGTACTTGCCGCACAAGCACTCGTAGTCCTTGATCGGCCCGAAGATGCGGGCGCAGAACAGGCCGTCGCGCTCGGGTTTGAAGGTACGATAGTTGATGGTCTCCGGCTTCTTGATCTCGCCGTAGGACCAGGACAGAATCTTCTCTGGAGACGCGATCGAGATCCGGATCTGGTCGAAGACCTGAGCCGGCGTCGTCGGGTTGAAGAGATTCATAATTTCTTGGTTCATCGTCTTCTCCTCGCGTGCCGGTCGCCTCCGGCCGCAAATTCGAAAATCACTTCTGCATGGCGCCCTGCCCTCAAGGCCTCGGGCGGGGCGCCGATGCCCGGCCGCGAAGGCCGGGCATGACAGGTCGAATTACTCGGCCGCTTCCGACGTCGGCGCCGGTCCCATCTTGGAGTTGTGCAGGTCGACGTTGAGGCCGAGCGAGCGCATTTCCTTGACCAGCACGTTGAACGATTCCGGAATACCGGCCTCGAACGTGTCGTCGCCGCGCACGATCGCCTCGTACACCTTGGTACGGCCGGCGACGTCGTCCGACTTCACCGTCAGCATCTCCTGGAGCGTGTACGCCGCGCCGTAAGCCTCGAGCGCCCACACCTCCATTTCGCCGAAGCGCTGGCCGCCGAACTGCGCCTTGCCGCCCAGCGGCTGCTGGGTGACGAGCGAGTACGGACCGATCGAACGCGCATGGATCTTGTCGTCGACCAGATGGTGCAGCTTGAGCATGTAGATGTAGCCCACCGTCACCTTGCGATCGAACGGATCGCCGGTGCGGCCGTCATAGACGGTCGACTGACCCGAAGCGTCGAGACCGGCGAGCTTCAGCATCTCCTCGATATCGGCTTCCTTGGCACCGTCGAACACCGGGGTTGCGATCGGCACGCCGCGGCTGAGGTTATGGCCGAGTTCGAGCAGCTCGTTGTCGTTGAGCGACTTGATCGTCTCGTCCTCGCCGTAGACCTTCTTCAAGGTCTCCTTCAGCGGCTTGATGTCCTGCTTCGACAGGTACGCATCGACGGTCTGGCCGATACGCTTGCCGAGGCCGGCGCAGGCCCAGCCGAGATGGGTCTCGAGGATCTGTCCGACGTTCATGCGCGAAGGCACGCCGAGCGGATTGAGCACGATGTCGGCATGCGTGCCGTCTTCGAGGAACGGCATGTCCTCGATCGGCACGATCTTCGACACCACGCCCTTGTTGCCGTGGCGGCCGGCCATCTTGTCGCCGGGCTGGATCTTGCGCTTCACCGCGACGAAGACCTTGACCATCTTCATCACGCCGGGCGGCAATTCGTCACCGCGCTGAAGCTTCTCGACCTTGTCGAGGAAGCGCTGTTCCAGTCCCTTCTTCGACTCGTCGTACTGCTTCCGCATGGCCTCGATCTCGGCCATCAGCTTGTCGTTCGGCGAAGCGAACAGCCACCATTGCGACTTCGGATACTCCTCGAGCACCGCACGGGTGATCTTGGTGTCCTTCTTGAAGCCCTTGGGACCTGCAATGCCCTGCCGCCCCTCGAGCAGCTCGGCAAGACGGTTGTAGACGTTGCGGTCCAGGATCGCCTGCTCGTCGTCGCGGTCCTTGGCGAGGCGCTCGATCTCCTCCCGCTCGATCGCCAGCGCACGCTCGTCCTTGTCGACGCCGTGGCGGTTGAACACGCGCACTTCGACGATGGTGCCCTGCACGCCCGGGGGAACGCGCAGCGAGGTGTCGCGGACGTCGGAGGCCTTCTCGCCGAAGATGGCGCGCAGCAGCTTCTCTTCCGGCGTCATCGGGCTTTCGCCCTTCGGCGTGATCTTGCCGACCAGGATGTCGCCGGCGCGCACTTCCGCGCCGATGTAGACGATACCGGCTTCGTCGAGGTTCTTCAGCGCTTCTTCCGAGACGTTCGGAATGTCGCGGGTGATTTCCTCAGGTCCGAGCTTGGTGTCGCGGGCCATCACCTCGAACTCCTCGATGTGGATCGAGGTGAAGACGTCCTCCTTCACGATCCGCTCGGAGAGCAGGATCGAGTCTTCGAAGTTGTAGCCGTTCCACGGCATGAACGCGACCAGCACGTTGCGGCCGAGCGCGAGCTCGCCGAGATCGGTCGAAGGACCGTCGGCGATGATGTCGCCCTTCCTGACGACGTCGCCGACCTTCACCAGCGGACGCTGGTTGATGCAGGTCGACTGGTTCGAGCGCTGGTACTTCATGAGGCGGTAGATATCGACGCCCGACTTGGTCGGATCGAGATCTTCCGTGGCACGGATGACGACGCGGGTCGCATCGATCTGGTCGATCACGCCCGAACGGCGCGCCGCGATCGCAGCGCCCGAGTCACGGGCAACCACGCCCTCCATGCCGGTGCCGACGAACGGCGCCTCGGCGCGAACCAGCGGCACCGCCTGGCGCTGCATGTTCGAGCCCATCAGCGCGCGGTTGGCGTCGTCGTTCTCGAGGAACGGGATCAGCGCCGCGGCGACCGAAACGAGCTGCTTCGGCGACACGTCCATGTAGTCGACCTTGTCGGGCGTCATCGGCACGACGTCGCGGGTGCCGCTCGAACGGCAGACCACGAGGTCTTCGGTGAAGCGGCCCTTGGCGTCGACCGGCACGTTGGCCTGGGCCACGGAATAGCGCCCTTCCTCCATCGCCGACAGGTACACGACCTCGTCGGTGACACGGCCATCCTTGACCTTGCGATACGGCGTCTCGACGAAGCCGTACTTGTTCACGCGCGCGAAGGTCGCGAGCGAGTTGATCAGGCCGATGTTCGGACCTTCCGGCGTCTCGATCGGGCAGATGCGGCCGTAATGCGTCGGGTGCACGTCGCGCACCTCGAAGCCAGCGCGCTCGCGGGTGAGACCGCCCGGTCCGAGCGCCGAGAGGCGGCGCTTGTGGGTGATCTCGCTGAGCGGGTTGGTCTGGTCCATGAACTGCGAGAGCTGCGAGGAGCCGAAGAACTCGCGCACCGCGGCGGCGGCCGGCTTGGCGTTGATCAGGTCCTGCGGCATGACCGTGTCGATGTCGACCGAGGACATGCGCTCCTTGATCGCGCGCTCCATGCGCAACAAGCCGATGCGGTACTGGTTCTCCATGAGCTCGCCGACCGAACGCACGCGGCGGTTGCCGAGATGGTCGATGTCGTCGATCTCGCCCTTGCCGTCGCGCAGATCCACCAGCGTCTTGATGACGGAGAGGATGTCCTCCTTGCGCAGCGTGCGCTGGGTGTCGGGCGCATCGAGGTCGAGGCGCATGTTCATCTTGACGCGGCCGACCGCGGAGAGGTCGTAGCGCTCGGCGTCGAAGAACAGCGACTGGAACATGGCCTGCGCCGATTCCAGCGTTGGCGGCTCGCCCGGACGCATCACGCGGTAGATGTCGAACAGCGCGTCCTCGCGCGTCATGTTCTTGTCGGCCGAGAGCGTGTTGCGGATGTAGGGGCCGACATTGACGTGGTCGATGTCGAGCAGCGGCAGCTCCTTGTAGCCCTGCTCGTTGAGCGCCTTCATCAGCTTGTCGGTGATCTCCTCACCGGCCTCGGCGTGGATCTCACCGGTCTTGGGGTTGACGAGATCCTCGGCGACGTAATTGCCGACCAGTTCCTCGTCGGCCATGCGCAGCGCCTTCAGCCCCTTCTCCTGGAGCTGGCGGGCGGCGCGGACGGTGAGCTTCTTGCCGGCCTCGAGCACGACCTTGCCGGTGTCGGCATCGATCAGGTCGTTGACCGTGGAGTAGCCGCGGAAGCGGTTGGCGTCGAACGGAACGCGCCAGCCTTCCTTGGTCCGCTTGTAGAGAATCTTCTTGTAGAACGTGGACAGGATCGCCTCGCCGTCGAGGCCGAGGGCGAACATCAGCGACGTCACCGGAATCTTGCGGCGACGGTCGATACGCGCATAGACGATGTCCTTGGCGTCGAACTCGATGTCGAGCCAGGAACCGCGATAGGGGATGACGCGGGCGGCGAACAGCAGCTTGCCCGAGGAATGGGTCTTGCCCTTGTCGTGGTCGAAGAACACGCCGGGCGAACGGTGCATCTGCGAGACGATGACGCGCTCGGTGCCGTTGACGATGAAGGTGCCGTTCATCGTCATGAGCGGGATGTCGCCCATGTAGACGTCCTGCTCCTTGATGTCCTTCACCGACTTCGCGCCGGTTTCCTCGTCGATATCGAACACGATGAGGCGCAGCGTCACCTTGAGGGGCGCAGCGAAGGTCATGCCGCGCTGGCGGCACTCGTCGACGTCGTATTTCGGCTGTTCGAACTCGTAGCGGACGAATTCCAGCATCGAGGTGCCGGAGAAGTCGGAGATCGGAAACACCGAGCGGAACACCGCCTGCAGACCCTCGTCGAGACGTCCGCCCTGGGGTTCGTCCACCATCAGGAACTGGTCATAGGACGCCTTCTGAACCTCGATGAGGTTCGGCATCTCGGCGACTTCCTTGATGTGTCCGAAGAACTTGCGAACGCGTTTGCGACCGGTGAATGTCTGCTGCGCCATCGTGGCCTCTCATTTTCGTCGCCCGCCCTGGGCGCACCGTCCGGACCGCGGCTGCCACCGCTTTCCGGGTTGAATTTTCGAACCCGTCTTGGGGGCCGGAGACGCAGTTTCAGGCGCCGATGTCCTGAATCTGTTCTTCAGACCTTCAAAACGCAAAACGACGCGCGGGGCGCAGATGCGCGCCCGCCCGTCACAACGATCATCTTCACGGACTGCAAAAGCCCGAAATAGCCTGCTCTCCCAACGGCTTACAGGGAAATCCGGCATCCCTGCCCACCGCGCTTTCGTGCTGCCGACCCGATATGGGGCGACAATAGTGCAGATTCGAGGGTCAAACCCTCAAATCCCCACACTTTTTCGTGTTTGGCCTGCGTCGGATCGTTCCGTCGCACGCCTTTTGCATTCTGGTCCACCCTCTCGAAGGGGGACCAGGATCCCGGGCAGAGCCGTTGCCCGCCCGGGATCCCGCCAGTAAGCAGTGCTTACTTGAGCTCGACCTTGGCGCCAGCCTTCTCGAGCTGGGCCTTGATCTTGTCGGCTTCGTCCTTGTTCACGCCTTCCTTCAGCGGCTTCGGAGCACCCTCGACGAGGTCCTTTGCTTCCTTCAGGCCGAGACCGGTGATGGCGCGGACTTCCTTGATGACCTCGATCTTCTTGTCGCCGGCGCTGGCGAGAACGACCGTGAACTCGGTCTTCTCTTCCGCCGGAGCGGCAGCACCGCCGCCGCCAGCGGCCGGGCCGGCCACGGCGACAGCCGCGGCAGCCGAAACGCCCCACTTCTCTTCGAGGAGCTTCGCGAGTTCGGCAGCTTCGAGCACGGTCAGGCTCGAGAGGTCGTCAACGATCTTCTGCAGGTCAGCCATTGTTCAGTTTCCTTAACTGTAAGTCTGGTTCGGGTTTGAGTTTTGCGAAGGGCGTCAGGCCGCTTCGCCCTTTGAGGCATGAGCCTGGATGACGCGCGCGAGCTTGCCCGCGGGCGCGTTGGCGAGCTGGGCCAGCTTGGTCGCCGGGGCCACGATGAGGCCGACGATCTTGCCGCGCAGTTCGTCAAGCGACGGCAGCGAGGCAAGCGCCTTCACGCCGTCGACATTCAGGACGGTCTTCCCCATCGATCCGCCGACGATGACGAACTTTTCGTTCGCCTTGGCGAATTCGATGGCGACCTTTGGCGCCGCTACCGGATCGTTCGAAGTCGCGATCACGGTCGGCCCCTTCAGCATGGGGCCGATGGCAACGACGTCAGTGCCTTCAAGAGCAATTTTGGCGAGACGGTTCTTCGAGACCTTCACCGCGGCACCCGCCTGCTTCATCTGCTGGCGCAGCTTCTGCATCTGGGCGACGGTGAGGCCGGAATATTGAGCAACGATCGCGACGCTCGTGGTCTTGAAGACCTCGTTGAGCTGTTCGACCGCTTCTTTTTTTGCCGCTCGTTCCACAGCAAGCTCTCTCCGGTTGGCGGTCATCGCGAGAAGCGGGACCGCCGGGTTGCACCCATCGTCCCGCCCAAACCTGAACCTCCGGGTCAAAAACCCATCGGACACGCCGGGCAAGACGACATTCAAAGCCTGCCCTCCGGGAGCCCAAGGGCCCACGGCGTGTCGAGGTCCGAACCAGACCCGTTTCGCAAAACCAGCCCTTAAAGCTGGATGCGAAGTGAAATCCGGTCTTCACCCGTCTATGCAGGCAATGCGATTAAGCCGTTGAGGAATCGAGATTCCCCGCGGGCGCCTGCAGTCTTGGACAGGACGAGGTCAGCCGGCGAACCGCCCGACCTCTGCCCGCATCCCTGCCAGAAGACGGATCTTCCTTCCTTTTCGGGCAAATCCTCACGGACGTCCTGAAAAGGAATGATCTCCTGTCGTGTCGGGTTTTCGGAATGCGTGCACGAACGCGCCAGCCGAGGCCGGCACGTCCGGAGGCGGTTCTTTAACCGCTCGGAGCCTGCTTGCCAAGAGCAAAATTCACACCAGTTCCAATCGATTGGCGGTTGGCCTTGAGATGGCCCAACAAGGGCCGATTCAGGCCGATTTGATCCGGTACGGCAGCGTTTTGCCCTCGAAGAATGCGGTCAGGTTGGCCAGCACGCAGTTCTGCATGGCGACGTGCGAATCCAGGGTGTGGCCGCCGATATGCGGGGCGAACACCACGTTGGGGAGTTCGGTCAGGGCGTCAGGCGCGTGCGGTTCCTTCTCGAAGACGTCGAGGCCCGCCCCCGCGATGGTCTTGTCGGTGAGCGCCGCGACCAGGGCCTTCTCGTCGATGACGGAGCCGCGGGAGATGTTGACGACGTAGCCCTCCGCCCCGAGGCGCCTGAGGATATCGGCGTTGACGGCATGTTGGGTCTCGGCCCCTGCCCGCACCGCGATCATCAGGACGGGGCACCAATCGGCGAGCGCCTCCAGGGTCTGAAAGTACTGATAGGGCAGATCATACCGGGTGCGGCTGAAATAGCCGACCTCGCTCTCGAAAGCAGCACAGCGCGCGGCGATCTTGCGGCCGATCTCACCCATGCCGTAGATGCCGATGCGGCGGCCGGGCATGCCGGCCTGGGGACGCATCATCGGTGACTGTTTCGAGGCCGCCCAATCGCCGCTGCGGACATATTGGTCGGCCACCAAAATCCGCCGCGTCGTCGCCAGCATCAAGGTCATCGCGATGTCGGCGACAGAAGCCGCATTGGCACCGGGGCTGTGACCGACCGCGATGTTCCGGCTGGCCGCCGCCTTCAGGTCGACGCCATCATAGCCAGTCCCATAGCAGACGATGGCGCCGAGATTCGGAAACAGGTTCATCGCCTCCGCACCGAGTGGCGAGCCGCCAGCAGTCAGCAGTGCGCGGATGCCGCCCAGCTCCTCCGCCGGAAACACCTCCCGCACGGGCTTGCCGCCGGTGTCGAGCAGCTCGAACCGCTCGGCGAAGCGCGCCATCATCGACTTGGGAAAGCGCGAGTAGATCAGGACCTTGTCAGCCATTGTTGTTGTTTCCGAAGAGCGCCGCCACAAACGACGAGGGGCGGAATCGGTCGCCCGATCCCGCCCCTCGCCTCATGCAATTTCCAAACCTCAGCCGAGAATGGTGCCCGGCTCGACCTTCACGCCGGGGCCCATCGTCGAGGACACCGCAACGCGCTGGATGTAAGTGCCCTTGGAACCGGCCGGCTTCGCCTTGGAGACCGCGTCAGCCAGAGCCTTGATGTTCTCGACCAGCTTCTCCTCGGAGAACGAGGCCTTGCCGACGCCGGCCTGCAGGATGCCGGCCTTCTCGACGCGGAACTCGACCGAGCCGCCCTTGGCGCCCTTCACCGCACCGGTGACGTCCATGGTCACGGTACCGATCTTCGGGTTCGGCATCAGGCCGCGCGGGCCGAGCACCTTACCGAGGCGGCCGACCAGCGGCATCATGTCGGGGGTGGCGATACAGCGGTCGAAATCGATCGTGCCGTTCTGCACCTTCTCGACCAGGTCCTCGGCGCCGACGACGTCCGCACCGGCGGCCTTGGCTTCATCGGCCTTGGCGCCGCGGGCGAACACGCCGACGCGGAGCGTACGGCCGGTGCCGTTTGGCAGGGTCACGACACCGCGGACCATCTGGTCGGCGTGGCGCGGATCGACGCCGAGATTGATCGCGACCTCGATGGTCTCGTCGAACTTCGCTTTCGCGCGTTCCTTGACCATCTTGATGGCGTCCGCGAGCGGGTAAAGCTTTTCGCGGTCAATGCCTTCGCGGGCTTTGTTCAAACGCTTTCCGATTGCCATGGCCGCTTACCCCGCAACTTCCAGACCCATCGAACGGGCCGAGCCCTCGACCATCTTCATGGCCGATTCGATGGTGTCGCAATTCAAGTCCTTCATCTTCTTCTCGGCGATCTCGCGCACCTGCGCCTTGGTCACCTTGCCGGCCTTGTCACGGCCCGGCGCCTTCGAACCGGACTGGATTTTTGCAGCCTGCTTGAGGAAGTAGGACATCGGCGGCGTCTTCATCTCGAAGGTGAAGGAACGGTCCGCATAGATGGTGATGATCACCGGGATCGGGGTGTTCTTCTCTTCCTTCTGGGTCTGGGCGTTGAACGCCTTGCAGAACTCCATGATGTTGAGACCGCGCTGACCGAGCGCGGGACCGATCGGGGGCGAGGGATTCGCCGCGCCGGCCGGGACCTGAAGCTTCAGGTATCCGGTCACTTTCTTTGCCATGTATCACTCCTGTTGTGCCGGCAGGACCGGCGGTTTCAGGTTCGTGGTCTGGGTCGGATGCGGCTGGCAACCGCCCCTCCCTCCCACGGCCTCTTGTTGCGCGAGACCGAAGCCTCCCGCGTTACCCGATCAGACCTTCTCGACCTGACCGAATTCCAGCTCGACCGGCGTCGCGCGGCCGAAGATCGACACGGCGACCTTCACGCGCGAGCGCGCCTCATCGATCTCCTCGACCACACCCGAGAACGAGGCGAACGGGCCGTCGGCCACGCGCACGTTCTCGCCGATCTCGAACGACACCGACGCCTTCGGCCGTTCCACGCCCTCCTGCACCTGGTGCAGGATGCGCATGGCCTCGGCTTCCGAGATCGGCATCGGCTTGTTCTCGGCGCCGAGGAAGCCCGTGACCTTCGGCGTGTTCTTGATCAGATGGAACGCCTCGTCGGTCAGCTTCATCTTCACCAGCACGTAGCCGGGGAAGAACTTGCGCTCGGCGTCGATCTTGCGGCCGCGGCGCACTTCCGTGACCTTCTCGGTCGGAACCAGCACCAGCTCGAACAGCTCCTCGAGCCCGCGCTGCTTGGCCTGCTCGCGGATCGATTCGGCGACCTTCTTCTCGAAGTTCGAATAGGCGTGGACGATGTACCAGCGCTTGTCGGACACTTGAGCGGTTGCTGTTGCCATCATTGAATGCCCAGGAGGAAGGTGACGAGGTAGCGAATGATCAGGTCGGCGGCGAAGAAGAAGATCGAAGCCACCGCGACCATGACGAACACCATGATGGTGGTGATCGTGGTCTCACGGCGGGTCGGCCAGGTGACCTTGGCAGTCTCCGAGCGCACTTCCTGCAAGAACTTGAACGGGCTGACTGCCATCGCTTGAGGTCCAGCGTCCGTCGACAGACGCAAATGAATTTCAGGGATCCGAACAGCCGCCGTTGGCCCAGCCCTCTGTCTCGAAGGATGAGCCGGAAACCGGGCTCGATTGTTCGGGGATTTCAAGGCCGCGCCGGAAATCCGCGTCTAACGGGCCGGCTGCGAGTGCCGGGTATCTACTGCGGATGCGGCCAAAGGTCAAGGTAGAGAGAGTTCGCCCGGGCAGGCCGCCCTCCCCCCGAGGGTCGTGCAGAGGCCATGTGGATCAAGGACTTGTCGACCGCCCGGAACGCGCCATCCCATCCCCGGCAAGGCTATCGGGAGCCGTCAGTCGGCCCGGTCGACCATGGAAATCCCCGGCAGCGGCACCACGAACTTCCCGCCTTCGGCGAAATAGCGGGCGTGCTTGGCCCGGATCGGGTCGACATAGCGCCAGGCGAAGACCACGACGAACGCGGGTTTGCGCTCGTAGAGAGCGGCAGGCGGCAGGATCGGGATGTCATAGCCGGGGCCCGCCATCACCTTCCCCTTGTTGGGATCGTCGTCCACCAGGAAGTCGATCTTGTTCTCCAGGCCGAACTGCGGCAGCAGCGTCGTGGTGCCCACCGAGACGCCATAGCCGGCGACCAGCTCACCGCGCGCATGGGCGGCATCTGCCATCGCGACCAATTCGTCACGGATGGCGGCGATCCTCTTCACGTACGGCATATAATAGGCCGGCTGATCGACGCCGAGCCGGTCTTCCTCGGCAACGAAACGCGCGACCTCGGCCGACGGTTTCTTGGCGCCGCCGGCGCGCTGCACGGTCACGCGGATCGAGCCGCCCTTGGTCCAGATGTGCTGGACGTCGATCAGCTCCATGCCCAGCCGGGCGAAGAAACGGATCAGCGGCTTGATGTTAAAATACGACAGATGCTCGTGATAGACGGTATCGAGCAGGTTCTTCTCGGTGACGTCGACGCCGTATTGCGTTTCGAAGACGAACAATCCGTCCGGCGCGAGTACGTCGCGAACCCCGATCACCAGCGGATCCAGATTGTCGACATTGGCGATCATGTTGTTGGCGATCACGACGCTCGCCGCGCCATGGCTCTGCAGGATGCGGCGACCAACGGCATCGGTGAAGAAATCGCCGATGGTCTCGATGCCCGCCTCCGTGGCGCGCCGCGCGATGTCGACGGCGGGATCAACACCCAGCACCCGCATCCCCCGCTCCTTGAAGAAGCCGAGCAGCGATCCGTCATTGCTGCCGAGCTCGACCACCAGCGAACCCGGCGCAATGCCGAAACGGCTGACGACGTCGTCGGCATAGGTAGCGAAATGCTCGCGCAGGCCGAGCGAGAGCGAGGTGGTATAGACATAGTTTCGGTACTGGATCTCCGGATTGCCGACATGGAGAATCTGGAGGTGGCCGCAGTCCCGGCACAGATGCAGCGCCATCGGCACCGCAGCGCGGAACACGGGATCGTCGACGCTGGCGTTCGGCACCTGGAAGTTCGGCGTGCCGATCGGCATGCCTGCCATCGGGACGACCAGCTCTTGCTTGTCGGAATGACAGAGGCGGCAAGTATTGCGGACGTAGAACAGGTTTTTCATCGTGCAACCGAAGAATGAGATACGCGCGCGAGTGGGATAGTCTCACCCTGTGAAGACCAGATCGGCAACGGGCTCAAGCGGGTCATGGGTGGCTCGAGGCCTCGTTGCCCAGCCCGTAGCCGGGCGCGTCCTCCGCTGCCTTGGCCACCTTGTCGGCCGAATACGAGCCGCGCTCCGGACTTGCCAGCCAGATTACGCCACCGACGAGCCCGATGATCACGCTAATGGCGCCCAGCAGGAGCGATACCGACAGCGCCTGCTCGGACGACACACCCGCCAGACCCAGGCAGGCGACCATCGCTCCCTCGCGAACGCCCCAGCCGCTGATCGAGATGGGGACCGCCGTCAACAGCACCACCGGCGGAATCAGAATGCCGGCGTCGAGGACAGAGAGCTGCGCTCCGACGCCGCGCGCCAAGGTGTAGCAGGCCGCGGCGGTGACGAGATGGATGAGGAGCGCCGATCCGAACAGCAGCGCACGGCGCTCGGACTGCAGGAGCAAAAACCTGACCAGCGTTCCGAACCGCACGAAGCTCGCGATCGCGGGAAGCGCAATGAAGCGTTTCGGCAGACGGTCGAGCGTCAACAGGACCAGCGTGCCGGCGACGCCGGTCACCGTCAGTCCGCCGATCGCCAGGATCGCAGCGTGATTCGACACGCGCGACATCAGAAACGGCAATCCGGCCACCATCAGCACGACCAGTCCGATCAATGCCGTGAAGCGGTCGGCTGCAACGCCCTTGACCGCCTCCGGCCACTGCACGCTGCGTTGACGCAGCAGCCAGATCCGCACCGCGTCACCGCCGACCGATGACGGCAACACCTGATTGAACCAGAGGCTGGTCATCAGTATCCGCCAGCCGGCGAGCCAATCCAGCGACACGCCGAGCGCGCGCATGATCAGCTCCCACCGGCCGTTGAGCACGAAGGTCTGGACGAAGATCAGCGCAAGCGCGACGACGAACAGGACCGGATCGACCGAGACGAGATGGTCGCGCAGCTGGCGCAGGTCGAGACCGCGCGCGATGTAGACCAGCACGGCGATCGACAGCAGCAGCTTCACCGAAAACAGGGCCGCATGCTTGAATCGCGACTGCATCGGATGCCCGCCTCAGGACGCCGGATATTCCGCACGACCGATGACGAGGTCGATTGCGGCCATCATCCAGAACTGGTGCGTGGTCTCGACAATGTTGTAGCTGCGGCTGTCGACCCAGAAATTGACGTCGCCGAGATTGCGCAGCGGATTGTCCGCGTTCATGCCCGACAACGTGATCACGTCGAGCTTCATCTTGCGCGCCTGCGTGACCGCGTTGAGGATGTTCGTCGAACGCCCCGACGAGCTGATCGCGACGAGGCAATCGCCGGCGCGCGCATTCAGCCGCACGGCGTGCGCGATCCAGTCCTCGAACCCGTAATCGTTGGCAAGGCACGACATCATGCTCGCATCGCTGAAGCAGAGAGCGGGCACTGACGCATTCTTCGCCAGATCGATCGCCAAATGCGAAGCGATGCCGGCCGACCCGCCGTTGCCGATGAAGATGACGCGACCGCCCTGCTCGCGCGTGCGTAACCAGGACGCGCGCGTCGCGGAGATCCTCGCAAAAATACCGTCGTCGACCGCCGTCGCGCGATGCAGGCGCCCCACGTAATCGTCGAGGAAAGCCTTGTGGTCGGGATCGACGGATTCGGCAGGCATGGGCTGACGGCTCGATTGCAACATTACCGGGTGATACCGGCTATTACCAAGGATTGCAAAGGTATAATACTTGCAAAGTTTGCGGGCGGCTGATAGTCGGCTTTTCGGGTTTCACTCAACATTGGCGAGCCTATTTCGCTGGGCATTCGCGTCACGGATGTTCCCTATGAAATGCATTGTTACTGGCGGCGCCGGGTTCATTGGAAGTCACCTCGTCGATCGCCTGCTCGATGACGGCCATGAGGTCATTGCGCTCGATAATTTCGTGATCGGACGCGCTGAAAACCTCGCCGCACGCGCCGGTTCGAGCCAGTTGAAGGTCGTGCGGGCGGACGTCACCGATCTGGACGCGATCAAACCGTATTTCCACGGGGTGGATTGGGTCTTCCATCTCGCCGCGCTGGCGGACATCGTACCCTCGATCGAATCGCCGATCCCCTATCATCGCGCCAATGTCGACGGCACGGTCAACGTTCTCGAAGCGGCGCGGCACGCGGGCGCCAGCCGCTTCATCTATGCGGCTTCCTCCTCCTGCTACGGCATTCCGGATGTCTATCCCACGCCGGAGAGTTCCGAGATCCGGCCGATGTATCCTTACGCGCTCACCAAGAATCTCGGTGAGCAATGCGTCATGCACTGGTGCCAGGTCTACAAGCTGCCCGCCGTGGCGCTGCGCCTGTTCAACGTGTTCGGACCGCGCCATCGCACCACCGGCACCTACGGCGCCGTGTTCGGCGTGTTCATGGCACAGAAGCTGGCGGGCAAGCCCTTCACGGTGGTCGGCGACGGCGAGCAGACGCGCGACTTCACCTTCGTCAGCGACGTCGCCGATGCCTTCGTGACCGCCGCGCGCTCCGACGTCTCGCACGAGATCTTCAATGTCGGCTCGGACAACACCTACAGCGTGAACCGCCTGGTCGAGCTCCTCGGCGGCGACAAGGTCCACATTCCCAAGCGCCCGGGCGAGCCCGATTGCACCTACGCCGACATCAGCAAGATCAAGCGGGTCCTGAAATGGGCGCCGAAGGTGAAGTTCGAGGACGGCGTTGCGACGATGTTGAGGTCGATGGACCAGTACAAGGACGCTCCGCTCTGGACGGTGGACAAGATCGCCGACGCCACCAAGGACTGGTTCAAATATCTCGGTGACGACAAGGTCACCCCGCAGAAGGCAAGCCGTTGAGCAGATTCGTTCACCCCCCAATTTTGCCGCCAGCCGATCACGTCCGGGCCGGCCAACTGAGACCGACCGGCGCCTTGGGTCATTCACATGGGTAATGCTGCGACAGACAGGCCGGCCGGCCATCCGGCACCGCACGAGAAGATCAAGACGATCGAGGAGCTCGGCGAGATTGCGCGCGCCGCGCAGGCTGAGGGCCTGACCGTTGCGCTCTGCCACGGCGTGTTCGATCTGGTGCATCTCGGTCACGTCCGGCACATCCTGGCAGCCCGCAACGAGGCCGACGTCGTCGTGGTGACCATCACCGCGGACCGTTACGTCAACAAGGGCCCGGGACGGCCGATCTTTCCGGAGAACATGCGCGCCGAGATGCTGGCCGCGCTCGGCACGGTCGACTGGGTCGGCATCAATCAGACCTCCAGCGCCGAGCCGGTCCTCGATACCGTGCGCCCTGACATCTACGTGAAGGGCTCGGACTACGAGAATCCCGAGGATGACGTGACCGGCAAGATCGCAGTGGAGCGCGAGGCGGTCGAGCGTCACGGCGGGCGCATCGTCTTCACGCGGGACGTGACGTTCAGCTCGTCGTCGCTGCTGAACCGTTATTTCGACATCTACGATCCGCCGCTGCGCGACTACCTCCAGAAGGTGCGCGATGGCGGCGGCGCCGAACGCCTGCTGAAGCTGATCGACAAGATCCAGGACATGCACGTCGTGCTGGTCGGCGACACCATCATCGACGAATACCAATACGTCACGGCGCTCGGGAAGGCCTCCAAGGAGAACATCGTCGCGACCCTGCTCAAGAACGGCGAGCAGTTTGCCGGCGGCGTCATTGCCGCGGCAAATCACGTCGCGAGCTTCTGCAAGTCGGTCGAGATCGTCACGACGCTCGGTGGCAACGACTACCCCGAAGAGTTCATTCGGGCGCATGTCCGCCCGAACGTAAAGCTCACGCCGATCCGCGTTCAGGGCCGTCCGACCACCCGCAAGCTGCGGTACGTCGAGATGGGCTATCTGCACAAGCTGTTCGAAGTCTATACGATGGACGACACGCCGCTCGACGAGGCCGCGCGCACGGAGATCGACCGCGTCACCGCCGAGCGCGTCCGCGGGGCCGACGTCGTCATCGTCACCGATTTCGGTCACGGCATGATCGCAGCCAGCACGATCGACGCCTTGATCGCGAATTCCAAGTTCCTGGCCGTCAACGCCCAGAGCAACAGCGGCAACCACGGCTACAACCTGATCACGAAGTATCCGCGGGCCGACTACATCTGCATCGACGCACCGGAAGCGCGCCTGGCCGCCACCGACAAGTTCAACGACATCGCATCGGTGATCGAGGGCGGCCTGCATCGCAAGATCGATTGCGACAACATGATCATCACGCACGGCTCCTTCGGCTGCTACCCCTTCTCGTCGAAGACCGGCGTTGCGCGCGTCCCTGCTTTCACCAAGACCGTCGTCGACACCGTTGGTGCGGGCGATGCCTTCCTGACAATCACGGCGCCGCTGGTGGCGGCCGGCGGCAACATCGAGGACGTCGCCTTCATCGGCAATGCGGCGGGCGCGATCAAGGTCGGCATCGTCGGCCACCGCAACTCGGTCGAGAAGGCGCCGCTGGTCAAGTTCGTCACCGCGTTGTTGAAGTAGCGCGATCGAAGAATCCGGAGAACGACAGTGATTGATCGGAAATGGAATGTGATGGTCACCGGTGGCGCCGGCTATGTCGGCAGCGTGCTGGTTCCGCAATTGCTTGCCGCGGGCCACAAGGTCACCGTGCTCGACTTGTTCATGTATGGCGAGGACGTCTTCGACGCCGTTCGTGACAATCCGAACCTCCGCCTGATCAAGGGCGACATCCGCGATGAGGCCGCGGTCAACGAGGCCCTGCGCGGCAACAACGCGGTGATCCACCTCGCCTGCATCTCCAACGATCCCTCGTTCGAGCTAGACCCGGCACTCGGCAAGTCCATCAACTACGACTGCTTCCGTCCGATGGTGCGCGCTGCGAAGAAGGCGGGTATCAAGCGCTTCATCTACGCCTCCTCCTCGAGCGTCTACGGCATCAAGGATGAGGCCGAGGTGACCGAGGAGCTGTCCTGCGAGCCGCTCACCGACTACTCCAAGTTCAAGGCGATGTGCGAGACCGATCTTGCCGACGAGGCCGCGTCCGGCTTCGTCACCTGCACGGTTCGCCCTGCCACCGTCTGCGGCTACGCTCCGCGGCAGCGGCTCGACGTCGTCGTCAACATCCTGACCAATCTGGCCGTCAACACCGGCCGCATCCGCGTGTTCGGCGGAACGCAGAAGCGGCCCAATCTGCACATCCAGGACATGACGGCGGCCTATCTGTTCCTGCTGCAGCAGGACGATGCGAAGATCGACGGCAAGACCTACAACATCGGCTACGAAAACCACTCGCTGATGAAGATCGCCGACATCGTCAAATCGGTGGTCGGCAACAATGTCGACGTGGCCGTCGAGCCGACCGACGATCTCCGTTCCTACCACGTGTCGTCGGAGAAGATCCGCCGCGAGCTCGGCTTTGCGCCGACGCACACGATCGAGCAGGCCGTGTCAGGTCTCGTGGACGCCTTCAGGGCGGGCCGTCTGCCGAACTCACTCAACGATCCCAGGTATTTCAACATCAAGATGATGCAGAACATCAGCCTGAAGTGAGCGGCGTGCGGATCGGCATCGATTTCGACAACACGATCATCTGCTACGACAAGGTCTTTGCCGCCGCCGCGCGCCAACGCGGGCTGGTGCCGGAGGGCTGGGACGGGCTGAAGACCGACGTGCGGGATTTCTTGCGATCCCGCGCCGGCGGCGAGCTTGCCTGGCAGGGGCTGCAGGGCTTCGTCTACGGCAAGGGAATCGGCGGCGCCGAGATCAACCCTGGCGTCCGCGAGTTCCTTGCCGCGTGCCGCAAGGCCGGCGCGAGCGTCCATATCGTCAGCCACAAGACGCAGTTCGGCCATCAGGATCCCGATCGGGTCGATTTGCGCGAGGCTGCGCGTGGCTGGCTGAAGAGCGCGGGCCTTATCGACACCGCCGACGCGGCGATCTCGGCGGGCAATGTCTATTTCGAGGACACGCTGGCGGCCAAGGTCGAGCGGTTGGCAAGCCTGCAGCTCGACATCTTTATTGACGATCTCGTTGACGTCTTCGAGCAGCCGCATTTTCCGAAGGCGACGCGATCGATCCTGTTCACGCAGTCGCGGCCGCCGCATCCCGCGCATTGCGAGCCGCTCGCGACCTGGGCCGATATCCACCGCGGAGTGTTCGGAGCATGAGCCAGTCGGACCTCAGCGCACAGGATGCGGTCTCGATCGGCAGCCGCCTCTCCGGGGCGCGGGTCGCGGCGGCGCAACCGGCGCGGGCCGGCGGCAACAACCGGGTGTTTCGGCTGGAGATGGCGGAAGGCCCGCCCCTCGCCCTCAAGCACTATCCGTCCGACGGGCGCGATCGGCTGGGACAGGAATATGACGCGCTCTCGTTTCTCTCGCGCCACGGCATCAATGCGACGCCGCGGCCGATCGCGAAGGATCCGGCCGCGTTCTGTGCGCTGTATCAATGGTTAGACGGTGAACCCGCGGTCCTGCATCCGCAGCCCGACGACGCCGACCAGTTGGCCGATTTCCTGATCGAGCTGCAAAAGCTGCACGACGCTGAAGGCGCGCAGACTCTGCGGAATGCGTCGGCCAGCATCTTCTCGGCCGAGGCGGCCATCGCCCAGTACGAGCAACGCCTCGACGACCTGAGGCGGACTTCGGATGATCATCCGGATCTGCGCGCGTTCATGGACGGCAGCCTGGTTCCCACCGCTGCCGTCGCGATCCGGCAACTCCGTCGGCGCTATGCGGAACGGGGCCTGGATCCCGCCGCGGACCTTGCGCCCGCCCAACGTGCATTGAGCCCGTCGGATTGCGGACTACACAACGCACTGCGCACCGACGACGGCAAATTGCGCTTCATCGACTTCGAGTATTTCGGCTGGGACGACCCGGTCAAGCTCGTGTCCGACACCGCGATTCACCCCGGCAGCGGTCTGCCCGTGGCCGATGCGAACCGATTGATCGAGCGGCTCTCGCGCGCTTTCGCGGCTGGGGATGACGCGTTTGCGGTCCGCCTTGACGTACTGTATCCTGTGTTCGGGGCGATTTGGTGCCTGATTGTCCTGAATGCCTATTTGCCGGAAAGCCGCTCCCGGCGTGCCCTGGCTGCGCAAGGTGGCGATCTGACGGTCCGCCTTGCCGGCCAGCTCGACAAAGCCCGTCGGCTCCACCAAACGATTTGCCAACGTGATCCAGATCTCACCCCACGCTGAAGCTGCTCTCACCTGCACGCTGGACGAGCGGAGCCTCTATTTGCGCCGCCTGGTCCTCGGTTCTGTCCGCTCCGCGGGACGCGGCCATGTCGGGCCTGCCCTGTCGCTGATCGAGATGGTCCGCGTGCTTTACGACGACGTGCTGCGGATCGACCCGAAGAACCCGGGCGATCCCGATCGCGACCGCGCCATCCTCAGCAAGGGACACGGATGTCTGGCGCTCTATGCGCTATTGGCCGACCGCGGCTTCTTCCCGCTGTCGGAGCTGGACGGCTTTTGCGGTCCCGACAGCATTCTGGGCGGACATCCCGAATACGGCATGGTGCCCGGCGTCGAGGCCTCGACCGGCGCGCTCGGACATGGCCTCTCGATCGGCGTCGGCCTTGCGCTCGCCGCCCGCATGCGCGAGCGCAGCTACCGCACCTTCGTGCTGCTCGGCGACGGCGAGATCAACGAGGGATCGGTGTGGGAAGCGGCGATGGGCGCGACCAAGCACGGCCTCGACAACCTCGTCGCGCTGATCGACTACAACAAGCTGCAGAGCTACGGCCCCACCGACTACGTGCTGCCGCTGGAGCCGCTCGCGGACAAGTGGCGCAGCTTCGGCTTCGCGGTGCAGGAGGTCAACGGCCACGACGTCGGCGCACTGCGCATGGTCCTGAAGCAGCTCCCGGCGGTTGCCGGCAAGCCCACCGCCATCATCTGCCATACCGTCAAGGGCAAGGGTCTTCCGGCTGCGGAATCCAATGCCGATTGGCATCACAAGAACAAGCTGACCGACAGCGAGCTCGACGCCATTCGCGTCGCCGTCGGCGATTTTTGATCGGCTCCCCATGCGCAACACCGCGATGAACATGGTCCACAAGCTCGCCGCGCGCGACGAGCGTGTGCTTTACATCGGCTCCGATCCGGGTGCCGGCACGCTACGTGCGATGAGCAAGGAGTTCCCCAAGCGCCATCTGATCGAGGGCATCTCGGAAGCGCATATCATCGGCATGTCGGCCGGTCTCGCGATGGAGGGCTTCGTGCCTTACGTCAACACCATCGCGACCTTCCTCACCCGCCGCTGCTACGAGCAGGTCGCGGTCGATCTCTGCCTGCACAATCTGCCGGTACGGCTGATCGCCAATGGCGGCGGCCTCGTCTATGCGCCGCTCGGTCCCACGCACCAGGCGATCGAGGACATCGCCATCATGCGGGCGCTGCCCAACATGACGGTGATCTGCCCGTGCGACGCCGACGAGGCTGCGCGCATGATGGAGCAGACGCTGGATTGGAAGGGCCCGATCTACATCCGGCTCGGCAAGGGCGGCGATGCCATCGTGTCCAAGGCCGAGCACGGCTTCGAGATCGGCAAAGCCATCCTGATGCGGCCGCCCGGCGACGTCCTCATGGTGACCACCGGCATCATGCTCCAGCGCGCCCTCGCCGCAGCCGACCTGCTGGCCGCGCAAGGCATTCGCGCCGGCATCCTGCACATGCATACCGTGAAGCCGCTCGATACCGCAGCGCTGCTGCAGGCGATCCGCGGCACCAGGCTCGTGGCCACGCTGGAGGAGCACGTGCCCTCCGGCGGCCTCGGCAGCGCGGTCGCGGAGGCGCTGATCGACAAGCTCGGCTCCGGTTTCCCTGCGATGCTGCGGCTGTCGCTGCCCGACCGCTTCATGCACAATTACGGCTCTCAGGACTCGCTGCTGAAGAAGCACGGGCTCTCCGCCGGCGCCATTGCGACCTCGATCGAGCATGCGCTCGCGGCGTCGCACACCCCCTCACCTCAACTTCATTCCACCTGACGGGTCACATGTACGACGTTCGATATTCCTATCTGCTCGAGCAATTCGCGGATCCCGCACCGATCCTCGCCGAGATCGGCCGGCTGGTTGCGACCGGTGACTTCACCCTTGGCAAGCCCGTCGCCGAGTTCGAGAAGCGCTTCGCCGAATTGATCGGCGTCCGGCACGCCATCGGCGTCGGATCCGGCACCGACGCGCTCAAGCTGCCGCTCAAGGCGCTCGGCATCGGTCATGGCGACGAGGTCATCACCGCCGCGAACACCTTCATCGCCACGGTCGGCGCGATCGCGGAAACCGGCGCGACGCCGGTTCTTGTCGATTGCGACGATTCCTTTTGCATGAACGTGGACCAGGTCGAGGCTGCCATCACCGGGAAGACCAAGGCGATCATGCCGGTCCAGTTGACCGGCGAGGTCACCGACATGGGCAAGCTGATGCCGATCGCGCAGCGCCACAACATGCCGGTGGTCGAGGACGCCTGCCAGGGCATCCTGTCGGAGTTCGCGGGAAAACGCTCCGGCACCCACGGCATCGCGGCCGGCTTCTCGCTGCATCCGCTCAAGAACCTCAACGTCTGGGGCGATGCCGGCGTCGTCGTCACCAATGACGACGGCATGAACGAAAAGCTCCGCCTGATCCGCAACCACGGCATGAAGAACCGCGACGAGATCGCGATCCTCGGCTGCAACTCGCGGCTCGATTCCTTGCAGGCCGTGGTCGGCAACTGGCTGATCGGCCAGACCAGCGAGATCACGCGCCGCAGAATCGAAAATGCGGCCTACTACGATGCGGGTCTCGCCGGCCTGCCCGGCCTGCGCGTCCCGCCGCGCCGTCCCAACGTGAAGCACGTCTACCATCTCTACATGGTGTTCGCCGAACGTCGCGACGAGCTCTACAAATATTGCCTGGACAACGGCATCGAGGCCAAGATCCACTATCCGATCCCGCTGTACCAGCAGGAAGGCCTGAAGCATCTCGGCTACGCGCCGGGCACGTTTCCGGTCACCGACCGCCACGCCAAGGAAGTCATCAGCTTCCCGGTCGACCAGCACCTGACGCGCGCCCAGCAGGACCGCGTCATTGAGACCGTCAGGAAGTTCTGCCATGGACGCTGACACCGGCCGCCGGCGCATCGGCTACGTCAATCTTCCCGCGCAGTTCGAGGAAGAGCGCGCCGAGATCATGCAGGCGGTCGAGGGCGTGTTCCAGCGCGGCGACTTCATCGGCGGGGCGGCGGTCGGAAGGCTCGAGGAAGAATTATCCGCCTATCTCGGCTCGCCGCATGTGGTGACGCTGAATTCGGGCACCGACGCGCTGATCCTCGCCATGCGGGCGCTCGACATCGGTCCCGGCGACGAGGTGATCACGCCGCCGAATTCGTTCGTGGCATCGACCGCCGCGATCATCGCGGTCGGCGCCACGCCGGTGTTTGCGGACGTGCTGCCGGACCAGAACATCGATCCGGCCGCGGTCGAGGCCGCCGTCACGCCGCGGACCAAGGCGATCATGCCGGTGCATCTGACCGGACGCATGGCCGACATGGCTCCGCTGATGGCGATCGCTGCGAAGCACGCGCTCGCCGTGATCGAGGACAGCGCCCAGGCGGTCGGCTCGACCTATGACGGCCGGATGAGCGGCACGATCGGCACCTTCGGCTGCTTCTCCGCCCACCCCTTGAAGAATCTCAATGCCGCCGGAGATGCCGGCTTCCTCGTCACTGCCGACGCCGAGCTTGCCGCAAGAATCCGACGGCTGCGCAATCACGGCCTGATCAACCGCAGCGACGTCCAGGAATGGGGGATCGTGTCGCGGCTCGACACGCTCCAGGCCGAGGTGCTGCGCATCCGCCTGCGCCACCTTCCTTCCGTGATCGAACGCCGGCGGCGCAACGCCGCGCAATACCGCGCCGAGCTCGCCGGCCTGCCCCTGTTCATTCCGCCCTGCCGGAACATCGAGTTCAACACCTTCCACACTTTCGTGGTGCAGACCGAGCGTCGCAACGACTTCCAGAAATATCTTGCCGACAAAGGCATCGAGACCGCGATCCATTATCCGGTCCCGATCCACTTGCAGCCGGCAGCAGCGCATCTCGGCCATGGCCGCGGCGCGTTTCCGGTGACGGAACGGCAGGCGGACCAGATCCTCACGCTTCCCATCAACCAGTTCCTGTCGGCCGCCGACATCAGCTATATTTGCGCGACCGCCCGGGAGTATTTTGCATGACGGACACGGACTTCCTGCACGCCGACGAGCAGGCGCTGGCGCAGCGTTTCATCGACGATGGCTTCGTCACCACCCCGGCCGACGATCGCGCCGGGCTCGACCGGATCCAGCGCCGTGCTGCCGAGCTCGCGGCGGACTATCTGAAGCTGCCGCACAGCAACGATCCCTACGCGATGCTCGACACCATCCACACGCGGGTGAGCGTGGATGATCTCAACGGCCTGCGGCTGCACGTCTTCAACGGCCTCAACGCCGAGCCCTGGTTCCGGCCGACCTATTTCCGCCTGGCGCGCTCGACGATCGAGACCATCGTCGGCAACGAGCTCTGCATGCAGCGCCGCGTCAATCTCAGCATCCAGCTTCCCGGCGACAGCTCCTCGCTGCTCGCCACCCATTCCGACGTCTGGTCGGGCGACTCGCCGTTCGAGGTCGTGGTGTGGGTGCCGCTGGTCGATGTCCACCGCACCAAGTCGATGTATCTGCTGCCGCCGTCCCTGAACGGCGAGATGCAGGACCGGATGGCGGCCTTGCGCAGCGCCGAAGAGCTCTACAAGACCATCAAGCCGCACGCGACCTTCATCGAGATTCCCTACGGTCACGTCATGCTGTTCAACCAGACCCTGATGCACGGCAATCGCGTCAACGAGGAAGCCGGCACGCGCTGGAGCATGAACTGCCGCTTCAAGAGCATCATGTCGCCCTACGCGGACAAGCGCTTCGGCGAGTTCTTCGAGCCGATCCTGCTGCGCCCCGCAACCCGTGTCGGGATGCAGTACAAGCTGCCGGGAGGCTTCCATGGCTGAGCGAGCCGGCCACCGCGGCTATATCGGCGCCAGGCCGCTGAACGGCAGCCGCACCCCGCAGCACGTCCAGAACATCGTGATCCGCGACTATGCGCGGCGCAAGAACCTGCACTATCTGTTGAGCGCCGCCGAGCACACCATGCCCGGCAGCTACATGGTGCTGGAAGACATCCTGGACGAGCTGCCGCAGCTGCGTGGCCTGATCCTCTACAGCATCTTCATGCTGCCGCCCGACGAGGCTCGGCGGCGGCAGATCTACGACCGCGTGCTGCGCGAGGGCTGCGATCTCCATGCAGCGGTCGAGGAGATCACGCTGGCGTCTCAGAAGGACATCCAGGCCGTCGAGGACATCCTGCTCGTCAACAGGTTCGCGACTATCCTGTGATGATGCCGCGGACCGGTTGGCCCCCATGACCGAGATCAACCTGCTCCAGCCGATGCACGCATCGACGAGGCGGGACTACGTCCAGCGCGTGGTCGAGCACGACAAGGCGGAATCCGCCACTGTGGCGCGGCAATGGGGACGCGACTATTGGGACGGCGACCGGCGCTACGGCTACGGCGGCTATCGCTATGACGGACGGTGGCGCCCGCTCGCCCAGACCCTGATCGATCGCTACGGCATCAAACCGGGCATGAGCGTACTCGACGTCGGCTGCGGCAAGGGCTACCTGCTCTATGAGTTCACCCAGCTCGTCCCCGATCTCAGGATCGCCGGCATCGACATCTCCGAGTATGGCATCGCCAACGCCAAGGAGGAGGTGCGGCCGCATTTGAAGGTCGGCAGCGCCGTCGAGCTCCCCTACCCCGACCACACCTTCGACCTCGTCGTCTCGCTCGGCGTGCTGCACAACCTTCCGCTCGAGGACGTGTTCCGCGCGGTGCCCGAGATCGAGCGCGTCGGACGCGGCACCTCGAAATATCTGATGGTCGAATCCTTCCGCAACGAGCGCGAGAAGGCCAATCTGCTTTACTGGCAGCTCACCTGCCTGAGCTTCCACGGCCCGCAAACATGGGCCTGGATCTACGACAAATGCGGGTATCGGGGCGACCATGGGTTCATCTTCTTCGAATGAGGCAGGCCTGCACCGGCCGACCTCGTTGCGCGCGCAAAATCCGGAAGTGTACTATTCGGACGATGCCATCGTCACCGCGGACGATGCCACGATCGCGGAGCTGAAGCGCATCGCCGCCGGCAACCCGCGCCTGCGCAGTCGGCTGTGCACGCATCCCGATCCTTCGTCCGGACTGCACGAGATGCTGATCGTGCACCATCGCGAAGCCTATGTGCGGCCGCACAAGCACCTTGGCAAACCTGAATCGTTCCACGTGATCGAGGGGACCGCGCAGGTCGTGATCTTCGAGGACGACGGCGGCATTCGCGAGGTGCTCGAGATGGCGCCCTACGGTCAGGGCAAACGCTGCTATTATCGCATGCCGGAACAGGTCTTCCACTCGATCCTGATCACCTCGGAATGGCTGGTATTTCACGAAACCACCGCCGGCCCGTTCGATCCTTCGCGCACGGCATTTCCCGACTGGGCGCCTGATGGCAGCGACGCTGCCGCGGTGCAGGACTACGTCACAAGAATTGGTAGGCTCGCCGCGGAGCATCTGAACAAACGAGGCAAAGCCTAGGACCATGGTCACCCCCGTCGGTTTCGACGATGCTCGCACGAATGTAGATCCGAAAGCTGCGGCTCTCCGACAACGGGAGCGGGCGGGCATTGGATACGTCTACGTCGCTCTGGTTCTCGCCTTTGTTACGGCCGTGCCCGCGCTGTTCGCGCGTGAGGTCTTCGGCGACGATTGGACTGTGTACTACATCTATTGGACTCAAGGTGCCGCTGGCGTCGCTCGCGTGCTGTGGGAGTCGGCACACGCCGGCTTCGCAATCCCGATGACGCTGTTTGTGGCGCTTTTGAACGATACTCCCGATGTCTCTGCGCGGCTCGCGGGACTAGCCTGCCATCTGGTCAACGGCGTGTTGCTTCACTCCGTCCTGTCGCGATCATCCTATACGAGACGGATCGCCGGTCTTGTCACGGCTCTGTTCCTGCTCAGCCCGTTCTATGCAATTCGCCTGACACTCAACGCGGTCTACGACTTCTTCCTGCTCTTCTATCTGCTGTCCTACGAGCTGTCCTATTCGAAGGTGCGGGCGCTTCGATGGAGCGCACCTTTTTGTCTGTTATTCGCGTTGTCGCTCGAGACTCTGATCGCCCTCGAACCGGTTCGCGTCGTGCTCACCTGGTCTGGTCCCGAGCGGTGGAGGCAGAAACTCGCGCGTCTTGTACCGTTCTGGCTGGCCGTTGCAGCCATGATCGTTCTGCGACTGACAATTCTGGGGAAGAGCGGCCACTACGCCGGACAATACAGTTTCGCGAACGATTTCTCGATCATAGCCAATGCGCTCTATGCGCACCTCATGGCCTTCCCGAGCGGCCTGAGCTACGCATATTCTCACGGGGTTGCGCTGCTGGGGCTTCCTGTTTCCGCGGCAGTGACATTGGCCACGATCGCCGTCTTTGCCCGGTTCTCATCGACAGCATTGTGGACGCCCTGGCTGCTGAACGGCCGCTCGACCACGAATGCGATGCTTCTGCTGCTGGTGCTGGGAGCCGCGATTGCCCTCATCGGCGCGCTGCCCTACGCTCTTACCGGAATTTATGGCGACGTGACGCGGGGCGAGTCCAGGCTACTCTTTCCCTCGCAGTTCGGCGTCTTGATCCTGATGGCGACCGTTGTGCAGGCGATTCCGGGATCGCGCGTCCGCGCAGCCGTCGCGGGGGGCTTGGTCGCGATCTTCGCCTTGTCGTCGGCTCACGATTCCAAATGGCTGCTCTACGACGGGTTGCTCAGCAGCGACATGCTGCGGCAAGTCCGAGCAGCCTTGCTCGCGGACCCCGAGCCAAAGGTCGTTAAGCTCCAGTTCGAGAACTCGCACGTCTTCTCGTTCCGCTCACGATGCCTCGGCGGCAATGACATGAACGTGGCACAGACGATCCTGCGGGATGAAAATCGCGAGCGGTCGTTTATCTACACGGACTACTGCGGGGATTTTACTGATCCTCATTTCGTTGTGAACGGCAACTGCCCGGTTTCCTACCTCGAGACCTTTCCTTGCCCACCCCGTCGCGAGACCTGGCGCTATCGCGCCGCCCCGGGAATTCCACGACCCGACGACATTGGATTCATCGAGCTTCTGACGGCGACCCTCGGAAATAACTCCTCGGCCACGGAGGGCCGCGGTGAACTGATGCAGTTGAAGGATGGAGAGCCGGCCCCTGTGGCGAGAGCCGAGTATCGGCCGCCTTGCAATCGGCCTGGCGTCCGAGGCGCAGCCTGGTTGCTGGCGCTGCCGGCACCGGCATGTGAAGGTGCTGCCTCTGGAGTTCGCTAGAGCATGCGTCAGCCATGGAGGGTTCCAGCGCCCATCGTCCAGACACAAACATTGCCATGCCGGAGGCAACCACGGGCTTCGCGGGATTGTTCAGGGAACGCTGTGGTGGTAGAAGCGCCTCGCAACGGGAAGTTCAGGCAATTGGGGACTGGACGTGATTTCAGAGAAAGTTAGATTTTCCGCTGTGTTCGACGCAGCCTCCTCCCCGACTTCGATCGTAGCTAGCCTCGAGACCTCCTAGTGGAGTACACAAGGGAATTCTCGATCGCCGCCAGAGCTGTTATGGCCGCCCTGCTGGGATGCGCCGTCGCCTACGTGGTGCTGCTGCTGGTGAAAAATCACCTTCCGTCATTTCAATCAAATTTCGTCGAAGGCTTCGACATGGCCTTGGCAGACAGGAATTGCGATTTCTGCAAGAAGGCGTTCTACGGCTCGTTCTTCCTGTCCGGGCCGATTGCGGCAGCAGCGGCATTGTACGCGACGTATCGATCATCGGGCTCGCTCGCACTGAGCGCCATCACGGCGAGCTTCGTCTATCTTGCCCTCGGCGCTGCCAACGATTGGAGGAGCCCCGGGATCGCGATCGCCCTGCTGGCGGTCGCCGCTATCACCGTCGCGCTCAATCGAGACGCCAACAATTACCTTCCTGCTGCAAAACCCTCGACCGACACCCGGTTCAGCGTGGGGTCCGGCGATCTGCTCGCGATCATATTCCTCGCTCTGCTGCTGATCCCCTCCGACCTCGAAGGCCTGACCGCGGCCGTGAGGGACGAAGCGCACAAGGTAAGTTACTTCATCGGTCCCGCGCTTTATGGCTACGCCCCCGGGCTCGTTCCCGGATTGGACTTCCATTCGCATTACGGCCCTGCGCTCGGCTGGTTCTTTCATCTCATCATGGGAGATGATTGGAAATCGGCGGCGATGCGAGCGGTCGGATTGAACATCGCGGTCACGCTCGCGACCTACGTCCAGGCCTACTTTCTTCTGTATTACTTGATCCGCTCGAAGCTTGCCGCGATCGCCGTCATCACGGCGCTCGCCGTGCTGGCTTTCTCTACGACCGGCCAGTTCTACTCGCCATCTGCCTACCCGACGCGATTTCCGCTCTTGATCGTCTTTGCGCTCGCGATCAGCCTGCACTGCACCGCTCCCGGGCGCCTGACATGGCTAATCCTATCGGCCATCATGTGCGCCGTCTCGCTGCTCTGGCAGACCGAGATCGGGCTGTTCTTCCTTGTGACGGGTACCTTCGTCGCGGCGATCGCCGGAGGGTTTCCGAACTATCGCAATGCCCTCGTGTTCGCAGTCACATCGATAGGTGCCGCAATCCTAATGTGCCTGGTGCTGTTCGGCACGAGAGCCTTCTCCCTGGAGTTTCTGATCGAATGCTTTCGCCCGCTCGTACTCTACGGGACCGGGTGGGGAAGCACGCCCATCAAATGGGACTTGGGCTGGGGCATCATCTACAATCTGCCGCTCCAGATCGTCGGATGCATCACCGTCGGCTGGGCCGCGATCCGGCTGTCACGGCCCTCCGATTCCTGGCATGACCGGTTCGTGACCGGGATTCTGCTGACCCTGTCGATGATTGGCATGGCGCTGATGATCAAATGGGTCAACCGGACGCTGGACGCTGTCTGGCACCAGAACGCGTTGCCGCTGGTGATGGTCTCGGCCTGGTGGATCCGCCAGTTTTCAACGGGGTGGCAACCGTCGTTCCGAAGAACCGCCGGCGCCATAACGGCCGCTGCGACCGTTCTTGCGCTGCTGTTCGTCCAGGACAAGAACAATCCCCACCTCTACGGCCTGAGATCGTATGCAACTTATCCCAGCCTTCTGCGGTGGCCGTTCGTCTCGAGCCCGGCGGTCACGTGGCAGGAGGACCTGGATCAGATCACCGAGGCCGACGCGAAGTTCATCCAGGATAAAACCAGGCCAGACGAGAGGGTTCTGGTCATCGCCCTCAGGGATTGGGCCTATCTGGCCCAGGCCCATCGGGCGCCGATGGCCTATTTCATGCCGTTCCTGGTGTCCTTTGACGCGCGGTTCCTGGATCGCTCGATGAACCCGGCGGACCGGCTGTTCTACGACAGCATGGTTGAGCGCAGGCCGGAGTACCACCATGTTCAAGAGGTCATGAAGCGGATCAAGCGGGATTTCGTGGCCGTGGAGACCCGGGGTAATTTGACACTCTACGAGCGGCGGCGGCCTTGACGTCGACCGTGCTCGCAGCCGTCGCGCGCGTACATGGCCGGCCGCATCCACCTCCAATTGAGGGACGGCGGCACGTCTTGCAAGACCTATCCACGGCTGCTACCTGCTTTGGCCGAGAACGCACAGGCCGGAGGAATGCCCCGCGTAACCCGGTTATGATGTATCCGGGAGCGTCTCGTTGCCGGCCACGCCGGTTTCCATTGAAGGTCGCCTCGTCAGACCTGCTCAAATGCGAGAATAATCAGTGACCGATCATTGCCGCCTCTGCCATTCGACCAACCTGCGACCGGTCATCGACCTCGGGCAAATGCCAATCGCGCATCGACTTCGGCGCAGCCGGAACGAGCAGGAGGAGCGGTATCCGTTCGAGGTCCTCGCCTGCGGCGACTGCGGCCTGCCGCAGATCGTCAAGCCGATTGATCCAGACATCCTCTATCGCCAGTTCAACTACAATTTCAGCAGCTGGAAGCCGGAGCCGCACCAGGTCGACGAGCTCGACACCATCGCGAAATTGTCGAAGCACCAATCCGTGTTCGAGATTGGATGCAACGACGGCCTGTTCATGGATAAGTTGCGCGAACGCGGCGCGAAGGTCTTGGTGGGTGTGGAGCCCAACCCCGTGTCGGGCAAGATCGCCCGCGAACGCGGCATCAAGGTCTATTCCGACATGATCAGCCCGGCCCTGTGTCACGACGCGGTCGCCCAGTCCGGCAAGTTCGATCTCGTGGTCTCGCGCCAGGTGCTGGAGCACATCGTCGATTTCGAGAACTTCTTCGACTGCGTGAAGATCGCGCTCAGCGACGACGGACTGCTGTTCATCGACGTGCCCGACTTTGATCCCGGTTCGACGGCGGGCGACCTCTCCGTGCTGTGGGAGGAGCACGTCAGCTACTTCACCGAGCCGACGCTACTCGCGCTCTTGGTCCGCCACGGCTTCGAGGCCGTCTCGGTGAAGAAATACAATTTCAGCGGCGGCAGCCTCGCGATCGCCGCCCGTCGTGCAACCCGCGACGTGACGCCGCCGCCTGCGCCCTCCGGCGTCGGCGAGAAATTCGGCCAGCGCGCAAGGGAGTACGGCGCGCGCCTGCGGCCGATCCTCGCCAAGGCCCGTGCGAACGGCGCCGAGATTGCCATCTACGGCGCGGGCTGCCGCGCCTGCACCTTCACCAACGCGCATGAGCTGGCGGAGCTCGTCGATCTCTCCGTAGACGACCAGAAGGAGCGCCAGGGGCTGTTCCTGCCCGGCACCGGCATACCGATCCGTTCGCCGGACGAACTCGCCGGCAAGTCGGAGCCGCTCGTCTGCCTTCTCGCCGTGAACCAGGAAAACGAAGCCAAGGTCAGCAGCCGGCTGCGCGAGAACGTGAAGCGGCCGCTGCACATCGTTTCGATTTTCGCGCCCTCCGACATCTGGAGCGAGCTCGACCGGCTCGAGGCGGCCTTGGGTTAGGGACGCGGCATGGCTGACGAGAAGCTCTTCAATTACTACGAACGTCAGGACGTCCTACCGACGTTCGGGAATTTCAAATCGGCCGCCGAACTCGATGCATATGCCAGCCAGCGGCGCGAGCTGTTTTCAGACAAGCTCGTGCTGCCGCCGCGGCTGTTCCGCGATGCGGAGTTGCTCGAATTCGGTCCAGATTCCGGTGAGAATGCGCTGGTGTTTGCCGGCTGGGGCGCGAACATGGCGCTCGCCGAACCGAACCGGCATGCGCATCCGAAAATTGAGGCCTATTTCGCGCATTTTGGCCTGAGCGAGCGCCTGCGCGAACTCGCGTTGGCCGATGTCGAGGGATTTCGCAGCGAGCGCCGCTACGACATCATCGATGCCGAAGGTTTCATTTACACCGTGCAGCCGACCGAAAATTGGCTCGGCGTTTTCCATCGGCTGCTCAATCCGGACGGTTTCGCCGTCGTGTCCTATTACGAGCGCTATGGCGGCTTCTTCGAGCTCGCGCTCAAGGCAATCCATGCCGCCGGCAAGGCTTTGTCAGGCCGTCCCGCACTCGAAACCGCGAAGACGCTTTTCGACGCGAAATGGAACAGCATTCCGCACACCCGCAGCTTCGAATCCTGGCTGATGGACGTGCTCGAGAACCCGTTCGTCCGGCATCGGTACTTCCTCGACGCAGCCGCCTTGTGCACGGCAGCGCATGAGCAGGGATTCGACATCCATTCGGCGTGGCCAGCCTATCGCGACAGCCTGGACGTCTACTGGCACAAGAAGGTTCTCTCCGCCGACGAGAAGCTGCGGCGTGCGGCGCGCCATCTCCACCGCAGCCGCCTCAGCTTCCTCGGCGGACGCAAGCTCTACCTGGTCGGCAAGGCCGATGCCGTGGCGGCGATTTCGGCATCGATCGAGACGCTGGTTCTCGACGTCGACGCGATGATCGACGCCCCCTTCGGCGAGAGCCTGCCGCGCGTGATCGCAAGCCTTGCGTCCTTACGCGAGGCGATCCGAACGACGGACATTCTCGCGGACGATGCTTCCGACATCGAAACCATCGTTGCGACGCTCGACAGTTTCCACCGCATCTTCGCCGCGATCGGGCGACGCGATGCGCCTGCGGTCACGGCCCTGACCCAGACAGATCCGGCATTCATCAACACCTGGGGACAGCCGGCGCATTTCCTCGTCATCCGGAAGCGCTTCAAGGGATCATAGCCAGTGAGGCCAGGCATTGGCATCATCGGAACGGGGATGGTCGGCCAGATGTGCCACCTCGCCAATTTCGTGGCCAATCCCGCCTGCCGCGTCGTCGCCATCGCCGATCTCCGGCCGGATCTCGCTGCCGCCGCAGCGCAGAAGTTCGGCATCTCGCAGGTCTACGGCACGCATCGGGAGCTGCTCGCGGACGCTGCGGTGTCCGCTGTCGTGGTCGTGACAAAGCGGCGAGCCACCGGTCCGATCGTGCTGGACGCGTTGAACAGCGGCCGCCACGTGCTGTCGGAGAAACCGATGGCCTATACGACGGCTCAGGCGACGTTGCTGGTCGAAGCGGCGCGGCAGCGAAACCTCGTCTACAGCGTCGGCTACATGAAGCGTCACGATGCCGGTGTGGCGCGCGCGCTCGATGTGCTGACGCGCTTGCGCAACGACCGATCGCTCGGACGCGTGGTCCGCGCCAAGGGCTGGTGCTTCGGCGGCGACACCGGCCGGTCGCGCGACAATTTCGTGATGACCGGCGAAACACGGCCGGACGGGATCGAACTCTGGAAGGACGGTCCCGACTGGATGCCGAGCACGATGCGGGCCGGCTACGACAACTTTCTGAACGTCTTCAGCCATATCATCAATCTGACGCGCTACCTGCTCGGATCATCGCCAACGCTCGCCGACAGCTCCGTCGAAACTTCGGGAGCCGCGCGCATCACCCTCGACTTCGACAGCATCGCTTGTACGCTGGATCTCGTGAACGGGTCCGAGGGAGCCTGGCGCGAGGGTCTGACGATCGATTTCGAGCGCGGCGCGGTGACCTTGAAACTGCCCCCGCCCTTTGCCGAGCAAGAGGCGGAGGTCATCGTCGAGCACGATGGTCAAAGCACGCATCTGACGGGTGAAAAGAGCTGGGCATTTCGGCGCCAGGCCGACGCCTTCGTTTCCGATATCGCCGAGGGACGCCCCCCCCTGGCCTCCGGCGCGGACTCGGTGACCGACATCTCACTGGCGGAGATGGTCTACAAGCGGCGGGCTGACGGCATCGCATGATGCGGAAGTTTGCGCAGCCAGCCGTTTCCATCGCGACACACGCGAGTCCGCGTGACAATCGCCAGTCAAAGGCGCCGGGCTGCCTTGACCTGAAAAATACGACCCCCTATAGACTTTCGCTCTGACTGGCCTGAGAGGCGTCCGGGACGATTTTCCGCAATGAACCTGCTACCGGGCCCGGCGCAAGCTGCTGCGATTGGTGTCAGCCTCGCCTTTCCACTGTTGTTGCTGCTTTACGCGCGCATCGCCGCCACCGGCGGAGCCGGCCGTCGCTTCCGGCTGGGCTGCATCAGCGTCGTCATCCTTTACGCCGTCGCCTGTATCGCCCTTCCAGGTCAGCGCCACGTCGGCGATGTGCTTGGCGGTCTCTTCCTGCTCGGGACCGCAATGATGCTCTGCTACATCCTGTTCAGCCTGCTGGCCTGGGGCTTCACGCTGACGCTGCTCACCGCACTCGTTCAGGCTGGACATCCTCTCACCCTGGAGCAATGGGCGAGAGCCTACATGCAAGGTGGAGATCTCGGCACCTTCACGCACAACCGCCTGAAGCTCCTGATCGGGGCCGGGATGGTCATCACGGCGGACGGCCGGCTTGCCCCCACCTCCAAGGGGGTTGCGGTAGCGCATCTCGTCAAGCTCGTTCGTCTGTCGACAGGCCTTGGGTGAGTCGATGTCCTTTGCTGTCGGACTTGCCGCCGTCGCCGCGTTCGCCCTGCTGGCGCCTGCCCTGCAATTCATGGCCCGCGCACGCGCTTGGCCGCTCGGACCCGTGACCCTGCTGGCGATTGCCACGGTTGTCTCGCACGGTCTCGGGGTGATGCTCGGAATTCTCTTCGTCCCGCAGCTTCAGTACTGGGACGCCGCGTCGATTTTCGGATTTTGCGTCATGGCTTACGTGTTCGCCTTTGGCGCCGTGTATAAATCGGTTTCGCTGGGCATCCTGCTCAGCCTCGTCGATCGCCCCGATCGCAGGGCACCGCTATCGGAGATCGCTGACGGGCAGGTTCCAGATCTGTTCCGCGGACGAATTGGGAACTTGGTCGATGGCGGCTTGGTGGAACGGACCGATTCGCACTTCGCGGCGACGGCGGCGGGCCGGAATATGGCAGGCCACGTCGGACGGCTGCGCCGCGCCTTCGGCATTGGCGACACCAGCCTCTATGATTTTTCCGACTAGTTGCGCGGAACACACACATCATAGGTTTCGCGCCGGTCTTGTGGGCATACCGGCGAGCCGCATTGTTCGCCCGGTTCAGATGACCTAGACTTGCATGGGGTCACCGGGACAGAGTGGCCCCGCCAACGGGCGCATACAATGACACCTTCCAGGGCGGCAAAAAGGCTTACGATCGTCATTCCTGCACTGAACGAGCAGGACAAGATCGCCGACACGATCGACGGCGTGCTGCCGCTCGCCCGCGACCTGCTCGACGATTTCGAGATCTTCCTGATCGACGACGGCAGCACCGATGCCACCGGCGCGATCATGGACGAGTTCGCAGCCGGCGAGCCGCGCATCATCGTGCATCACAATGCCGAACCGCGGGGTGTCGGTGCCGGCTTCGAATATGCGCTGTCGCGCGCGAAATTCGATGCCATCACGCTCATCCCCGGCGATCACGCCTTCCAGAACGAGGGTGTTGCCCGGATGTTCAAAGCGGCGGGCGCCGCCGACCTCGTCATCACCTATCGCGACAACCAGTCGGACCGCTCCGTCAACCGCTCGCTGCAGTCGCATTCGTTGCGGTTCATCCTGAACTGCCTGTTCGGCTTCTGGCTGTCCGACTATCACAGCATGATCGTCTATCCCGTGAAATGGCTGCGCCAGATCGCGGTCAAGGCCGACGGCTACGGCTACCAGATCTGTGCGCTGATCTCCCTGCTCCAGCTCGGCCTCACCTAGGTCCAGGTTCCGGTGAGCCTGAACGCGGAGCTGAAGGGCTCGTCGCGCGCGCTGCGGCTGCGCACCTATCTCGAGCTCGGCGGGACCATCCTTTCCCTGCTGCGCCGCGTTCCCATCCGGAACGTCAACCTCAGGCAGATTCCCGCCGACGCGGAACGGACCCCGGCGCGCTAGGCCTCGCCAGACCACGACACGGCACCTCCAGCACAGCGGCTGCGAGAGCACGGGCGCGCGCGAGACGCCCTCCCGCCGCAATCTAGTCTAAGTGATTGATTTGGCTGGCAGGAGTGGCAGGGCTCGAACCTGCGACCCCCGGTTTTGGAGTTCGGCTAGGTGCTTCCCTCCTCGTCCCTGCCGTGCACAGATCATCCTGTTCTAATAGACATTTTGCGGTTGGAAGCCGTTCTAGCTTCGTTCAATCCCGTCCTGTTTCAGGTGGTTTGTTAGCAAACCCGTTAGCAGCGCGTTCGCGATCTGCCCCGACTAGCGACGGTAATGCCCGGTTCAATTGGCCAGGGAGCAGCTTCTTCTGCGCACCGTGAGCTAAACACTCCAGCGAGCGGCTAAATGTGCGTGGCGCGGCCTACGCGCTCCCGGCCGCGTCTGCGGCCTTCCTGCCGCCTTCACTTAGCCGGTCCGGTCCCTTGCCACCCTCCTCGCACGAAGCAACAGGTCGGCCCCTTGCGCTTAGCGTGTGCCCGCGAAATACTCTCCTTCTGGTTTAGGGGGTCGGTTGGTGCGCCTTTTGTCGATCGTAATCTTGGGGGCCGCGCTGGCGTGCAACGCGAGCGCAGTAGCAGCGCAAGATGGCCCGGAGTGCTTCTCGAAATTCACAAAGTTCAACGTCTGCGAAAAGGCGCGAGAGGCCCAGGCCGGTTTGGCCGCGACGCTTCCAATGAAGATGAACGCAAATATCACGATGTCCACCGCGATTGCCACAGGGCCACGGGTCATAATCGCTGCAGTCTGGAACATCGACAAAGCCGAGTTCGATGCTCGGTTAAAAGCAAACAATACGACTGTGGCCGATCTGGCCTCGAAGATGGATATTGCGACAAAGAACTCCGTTTGCAGCTTGGATGTCATGGCTGCATTCGTCAGATTGGGCGGCCAAGTCCAGTATCTCTACCGGACGCTGGATGGCACTATCGTTATGTCGCCTCTTGTTGCTGCCTGCTAATCAGAACGCCGTAGATAGAAAACCCATGGCGCTCGATCATTACGTCTCTCAGGTTCACCTGAAGAACTTCTACTCTCCGGCGATGGATGGCTTGATGTACGCCATCCGCAAATCGGACCTGAAGCGGTTCCCGACCAAATCGCAGGACGTGTGCCGCATTGAGGAGGGCAGTACCAACGCATACCTCACGAAGGATCGTGCCGTTGAAGAGTTCCTGAAGGATGTTGAGCCGCGCTACAACGCTTCGGTCGCGAAGTTGCGCGAAAACAAGATGGATCAGGAAGCTATCGCCAGCCTTGCGGGATTTGCCGCCTACATCGTGGCGTGCTCGCCTACGGCGATGCGTCTGCACTCCGGCCCCCTCAAGGCCCAGCTTGAGGCAACGGCGGCCATTCTCGACAACCAGGGCGCAATCCCGCAAGCGCCGGAAATTCTCGGCGGAAAGTCGATCACCGAACTACTAGCTGATGGTACCGTGAAGTTTACGGTTGATCCCAAATATCCGCAGGCCATCGCGATTGCCAACATTCTGCACCACACTGCTGTTTTCGGAAATTCGCCCTGGGAAATCCTGCACAACGGCGAAAATGAAAGTCCATTCTTCACCAGCGACTACCCGGCTGCCATCGAGGCGTTCGACATCAATACCCCAATTAACCGCATCGTACCTCTTGCGCCGGACATCGCCGTGCGGATCAAGCCGGACATTAACCTGTCAGGCGTGAAGCCCGACATCACCTTTGCAAAGTTTAACGCCACGCACCGCTATTTGAGGCGCTCCGAAGTCCTCGAAATCAACCGCCTGCTAGTGCGTTGCGCGGAGGACATGATCTTCTTCCGCGATGATGGGGATTGGATCGAGGACTTCGTTGCCAAGAACCGCCGCTACCGCATCGAACCGGTGACGCACAAGCTCCCGCATGGAAGCGGCCACGTTCTAGTCTCCACGCACCGAATTCTTGCCCAACCTGAACAGACCAAGTAAGGCGAGTGATCCAGCAACCACTTGGAGGGAGAGCGAAACTCAAATGACCTCAGCGGAGGCGGTAAAAAACGAAATCGAACGATTTCTGAAATCACCCGAACCAGAAGTTCTGTGCATTACAGGAGCATGGGGCGTCGGGAAAACATATACCTGGCAGACTGTTCTAGACCGCGTCCGGGCCAAACGAGCGACGGGCCTATCACGCTACTCATATGTTTCGCTGTTCGGCATTAGCTCGTTAGAGGGAATGAAAACAGCCATTTTCGAAAACTTGGAATTCCTACTTCCAGAGGGCAGCACCGGACTGGAGCGCTTCCTGTCCGGCGGAAACAGCATAGTAAAAGGAGGAAAACAACTGGTGGGCGCAGCCGCGGCGCTCCCAATTCCTTATTTGGGTGGCGCACTGTCCAAGGCACAACCGCTATTGTTCTCCGCGATCCGCAATCAAATCGTCTGCGTCGATGACCTGGAAAGACGCGGAGCATTGCCCGTCAAAGACGTGCTTGGATTAATTTCGTACTTGCGTGAGCAACGCTCCTGCAAAGTGGTGTTACTTCTGAACCGGACGCAACTGGATGACCCCGGCCAGAAAGAATTCGCCGACTTCTTCGAAAAAGTAATCGATGTCCACTTGGTCTTTACCCCTACCGCCGCTGAAGCGGTTGCCATCGCTATCGATCACGATGACGAGCTTTCTAAGCTGATCCGTGAATACTGCCAGAAACTTGAGATTTCAAATATCAGGGTCATCAAAAAAATAGAGCGACTGATCAACATGCTGAAGCACCCGGTCCTCAGCAAATTTGGACCCGAAGTCACCCGGCAAGTTGTTCACTCAATGGTCATGTTCGGTTGGCGAAAACTGGACGTTGGAGCAAATCCGCCATCGATTTCTTATCTCCAACGCAGTGAATTTGATCGTTATCTTTCGAAAGAGCACGGAACCGACGATGACAATGAAGAGAGTGGTGATCACCAACGTTGGGATGTGATTTTGGCCCAGTACGGTTGGGGCACTCTGGATGAACTCGACAACGCCCTGATGACCTTCGTTGAAAGCAGCATTTTTGACATAGAAGAGATTACTGCCAAGGCGGCTGCTGTCGAAGCGAGCCGAAAACAGCAGAACCGGATGGTTGCATTTGAACAAGCCTGGCAACCCTTTCACGATGGTTTTGACAACAACGAGGACGAAGTGTGCGAAAGCATCATTGCGGGCATTCGTAACAACTTTGAGGTAGTGTCTCGTTCAAACCTCGACGCCGCAATCTCGATCCTGACGGAGCTTGGTCGGACTGATGAGGTCGAAGCACTGATTGATTTTGCTAGGACCCATGGCGGGGATGAATTTTGGACCTCTGACGATCCTTTCCACCGGCGCATAAGCGATCCCCGCATACAAAAGCTTGTGGAAGAAAAGCGGAAGGCGACGGAACCGGTCTTTCACTTCGAAAAAGACCTATTGTCCGCCGCTCACAGCATGAACGGCGACAAACTTGCGCAACTCGCTGCCGTTCCGGTTGAACGCTACCAACATTTGTTTGAAAGCAGCACGGGAATTGATTTGCGCAACTACATCTATGCTGCGTTCGAGTATCGTAAGATTGGAAACGCAACTGACGACATGAAAAGGGTTATCTCGAATGCCGAAGAGGCCCTTAGGCGGATTGCAAGGAAGTCGAAGCTCAACGAAATTCGCCTGAGGAAATACGAAATATCACTTGGTGCACCGGGTGACGCCCCAGACGACATCAAACAATGACAACGTCCCAATGTGCAATCTCTACAGCATCACCACGGACCAAGCCGCGATCCTCGCGCTTTTCCGTGTGGTCAACCGCTACGTCGGCAACTTGCAGCCAATGCCCGGCGTCTTTCCCGACTATCCGGCCCCGGTCATCCGCAACACCGACACCGGGCGCGAGTTGAGCATGATGCGATGGGGTATGCCGCCGCCACCGCGCACTGGCGGTCCGCCTGTCACCAATATCCGAAACACGCCATCACCGCACTGGCGCGGCTGGCTAAAGCCTGAGAACCGCTGTCTCGTGCCGTTCAACAGCTTCGCCGAATACGCACCGGAGTCGAATCCTGAGACCAAGAAAAAGGATGTCGTCTGGTTTGCGCTCAATGACGACCAGCCGCTTACCGCGTTCGCTGGCATCTGGACCGAGTTCAGAGGAGACCGTGGCACCAAGTCCAAACCAATCGCCGGACCTCACCTCGTCTATGGCTTCCTGACGACAACACCGGATGCAGTCGTCGAGCCGATCCATCCCAAGGCCATGCCAGTGATCCTGACCACCGATGAGGAGCGCGATGTCTGGATGCGCGCCGTGGGATGAAGCGAAGGCGCTGCAGCGGCCATTGCCGGATGATGTGCTGAAGATCGTCATGCGCGGTGCGGACAAGGAAGATATTCTCGTAGCATAGCTGGACACGGGGGCAGCGATGAGTGGGAGCAAAGTGCCACGACTTAACGGGTGGCAGCGCTTAGGGATCGTTCTTTCGATTGCGTGGGCGGTTTGCGTAGGAATTGAAGCGTGGATCGAACTACGTCAGGGACCATTCGGCTTGAACCTCCTTAGCGAAACCGTCGCCACTAGAACGGGCGAGCCCGTGTCGAAGGTTGCGCCCCGATTCCGCGACTTGGTGCCGGTCGATCAGGTTGTGACTTGGGATCGATTTTGCATCTGGCTATTAGCGCCCCTCGCGCTGATGTGGACGGTTGGTTACGCGGTCGCATGGGTCAAGAATGGCTTTGCACTTCACTCGCGACCCTGACGGTTGCGATCTACGTCGTTCGGCGAAAACCTGATAGTGCCCAATAGAAGCCGCCACCAACCAAGAGCGTCCCTACTGGAACTCCAACCGCGAGATAAATCGCAAGAAGGTCGATTGGCTTGCGCGGCATCTCCAGCTTGGCCGGGTAACTACACCATGGCCCGCTTTTGTTCGCAGAGCAGTCGGTACGAGGGTTTTGCTGTGCGAAGGCAACTACCTCGGCTTCTGTGGCATTTGGCGGCGCTAATATCTCGTACTTCTCCTTAGCTGGCCCTTCGACTTCAAAGGTCCTTTTTGCTTCGAGCAAGTGCGCTTCGGCAATGTAGATCGCCAACAGACCCGTAATCCAAATGGCGCTGAAGATCACCCACAAGCGAAATAATCCGCGTCCCCAGTTCACTGCACTTGCCTCCCGCCGATCATGGCGAGCGCTTTGTCCCGTGCATTGGTGTGCGGCATTTCATCGAAGGTGCGCCCGCGATAGTGCCTGCCCGTGCTCTTTTTGCGAACGCCGCCCCACTGCTTGAAGAAGAAGGCCGTGCGTGCCTTGCGACATGCAACCTCAATCTCCGCGACCCACTGCTCGGCCATGGGACGCGCACGCGGGCCGCTCTCGCCGCCCACGATTGCCCAGTGGACGCCGGTCAGATCAGCGCCAGCCACCGACCCGAGCAAAGGCTCGAACGACACGAACCTGACGGCAGCATCGACCTTGCGCAGATCGCCGATGCGACTGAGATAGTCGGCGTTTTCGACGCTCGTCCCGAGCCAAACGTTCGGCAGCACCGGCACCGACGCGGTGATCGCCGCCATCCGATCGGGGCGCTTCGTAAGAATTTGATAGGTGTGCTGAGGCGTTGCTTGCATCGTCTTCCAGACAGCAGCAACGAACGCCGCTGGCACTGCATCATGAAAAAGGTCGGACATCGAGTTCACAAAAATCCGACGCGGTTTCTTCCAGCTTGCTGGTATGGCGAGCGCGGCACGATCAAGTCTGACCTTGCCGGTCCAGACCGCGCGCTTGCCGCTCTTGCGGGTCAGCCCGCGATACTTCGGCATGCCCATCGCGTCGAGCCGCGCCGCCATGCGCATCGCGTAGCAGTTCGTGCAGCCTGGCGAGAGCACCGTGCATCCAGCGACAGGGTTCCATGTCGCGTCGGTCCACTCGATCGAGGTGTCAGCCATCAGAAGTCCATCGTTGTCTGTCGCATGGGATCGCGGATCGCCTCCCAGAACTTTCGCGCAATGCCGTGCTCGCTTGCGAATACAAGCCAGTAGAGCCGCTGTCCGGTCGGACCTTCGACAAGCTCGACGCCTTCTGCTGGCAACTTGCCGAGTTTTCGGATTTCAGCCAGCCAGTATTCCATCAGCGCCGCTCGAAATGAGTTCCGCGACAGCTTCTTTGGATCAACGTGCTTGCTCCAACCGGGAGCGAACGTGTCTAAGACATCGCCGGGTCTGCTGTAGTCGTCAAGATTGCGTTGGAGGTCGTGCACGCTGACGTGGATGAGCAGATCGACCTTCAGTTTCGACAGCTTCCTGATGATGTCGAATGACAACCCTGCGAGGTTGAACGGGTCTAAAAAGGCAAAATGGAGCCCGCTCGGGTTGACCGCCGCGACGATCTTATCGATGGCAACATCGGCGGGGTCGCTGTAGCAGATCGGAGCGCCGCCGAGTGCACGGATGCGTGAGTTCAGCGCAGAGGAATTTTCGGCGTCGAAATCGTTGAGATGCATCTCCGTGAAAGGCACAGTGGCTTGCGCCGCCTTGAAGGCAACGAGCGGACTGCCGTCGATGATACGGTTGGTGCCCCTGATCAGGGAGCGACCAGGACCTGAGAATAGTTCGATATATGCTGCACCTGCGTGCCATGCGGGCGGCGGGATGTACTTCTTCCGCGTCGCGCTCGAAATCTCGATGTACTGCCGCACGCGGGCGTGCTTCTCCGTCGCCCACGGACCAACCTCGCTGACGATCAGCCCGTCGTCGTGATCGAATTTAACTTCCCTTTTTGCCATGCAGCAGCTCCCCAGCTCCAAGCACTACCACACGGCCGAAGGTTGAGGGTTAACGGAACGGCACTTCCTCGAAGATCGAACCGGTAGCCTGCTGCCCTTTCCCGCGCGGCCCCGTGGCCCAGACGGCGCTCCCACCGCTCAATCCGAAATGTCGGGCCTTGGCTTAACCCCCGGACCGCGCATAGCATCGGCCAAGGTTTAACCTCACCGGGATTAGAAAGATGAGCCGTTTCCTGCTGTGCTGCTTCGCCGGAGCCTTGGTATTTCATTCCTCCGAAGCGAATGCTGTCTTTTGGCGCGGCATCACCGCGCCAACGAACATCGACATTCATGGATGGCCGATCATCAAAGAGCCTCCGCCGAGTCCATGCCAATGGATACGAGTGAGCGGTGGCTACTGGGTCCGACAATGCGTTTACTAGGCCAGCATTGGCCCAATCCTCTTTGGAAAGCGGCTCGCGGGCTTTGTGGCGTAGGAGATGGTCCTCGGCATCCCGCACTGCACTGCAAACTTCGGTTACGCGGCGCCCGTAATTCTACGGCCGTTGCGCATCCGCTATCTTTAGCATCTACTTCAGATAGATTTTATGACGATACTTTTCCGATGAGGACGCATGAGCGTCAAAGCCTTGATGGCGGCCATTCTCCGAGATCAGATGGCCGTGCGCGGCGTGAACTCGCTATCGCCAGCCGAGTACGATGAAATCGTAGAGCTGCTGATCGAGCAGATCAAAGAGTTGGAGCTTAGCTTGGCTGCGCGAGAAGTAGCCGACAAACAGAAGCACGCGAAGCGAAAGATCTATGTGCCGACGGCGGGCGCCCAAAGCTGGCAAGCGCTTTTGGCCGACCCGATAAAACATTGGCGAAGAGGCTATTCTGCTCGAACACTCGCGCATTGCTGGGAAGCCGTTGACGGGCTGCCGCCCGAAATCGGGGCGTTATTCGGAGTGGACACCGAGTTGCTCATAGCGATGCCGGAGCACAAAGTGGCATTGCGCGATGCCGGACGCGAAAGCCAAACGGACGTTTTCGCCTTGGTGAAGTCAAAGAACCGAACCATCGCCGTTGCCGTAGAAGGCAAGGTCAATGAGCCGTTTGGCGAGACCTTGCGCGACTGGTACGTGGACCCATCACCGGGAAAGCGACAGCGGCTCGCATTCTTATGCGATCTAATCGGGGTTCAGTGTCCGCCCCCTGATCATGTCCACTATCAACTGTTTCACCGTACTGCCTCGGCTATCCTCGAAGCTGATAGGTTCGAGGCCGACGATGCTGCCATGATCGTTCATTCCTTCTCGCCCGAAAACAGGTGGTTCGATGCCTATGCAGCGTTTGTCGAACTCTTCGGATTAACCGCCAACACGGGACAACTAGTGAGCAAAACGCTGCTTAAAGGCCGAACGCTGCATTTTGGTTGGGCGAAGGGTGACCCGCGATTTTTATCGATGTGATGCGGCAGGCAGCTATGGACTTTGGCAGGGAAAGAGCAATGAAAGTGTTAAAGCGGCCTCGCAACCAATCTGAAGCACGACGAATTGCAAATTTAGCTTACCCCTATCCGGGTTGCTGCCTGTGTGGGCAGACGGTCGGGAAAGAACTGGCCCATCTGGATCATGAAGCGTCGAACAATGACCCGGATAATCTCGCGTGGCTGTGCACTCACCATCACTGGATGTATGACGTTGGTTTGTTTTCGCTTGCCGCGTTGAAGGTACAACGCGCTCACTGGCAAGAGATGAAGGGTAAGCGAACTAACGCTTTCATGAAAGACGCTGGTAGAAAGGCCGCGGTTACACGAGCGGCAAACGCCGCAGCGAAGTTGCGCAGCGAGGCCGCGCGCAAAGCTGTTGCAACACGCAGAGCCAATGCCTTGAAGGTTGGAAATGTGCAGCCCTCCAAATCTTAGCCTTACGCGGGTCTTGATAGCTGTCGCAGTACTGCGCTGCGCAGATCACGATCAATCGCCCACAGCTTCGAGACGCGGCTAGAGAATGATAGAAGTCGAGCTTATCCGGGCGAGCTATCGCCCAGACCGAATTACTACGTTGTTCGTCGGTGAAAGTGCGCCAGCCAGCGGCGATTTTTTCTACTTGGGCAACAACGCGATGCTACGGCACATGCAGCGCGCCACAGAGACAGCGCTTGGCCCCGCCGACGGAGAGTTTTTAGATCGGTTCAAGGCATACGGCTGGTTCCTCGATGACCTCGTACTCACGCCCGTAGACAAATTGCCTCCTTCCAAACGCAAGACGACATGTCTCGCTGCCATGGACGGCCTAAAAGATCGAATCGCGGCTTATCGTCCTCTCGCAATTGTCTCTATGCTCGTCGGCATCAAGAACATTGTTGAAACGGCTGCAAAGGCGGCAGAGAGCAACGCCCCACGATATGCTGTGCCGTTTCCCGGCATGGGACAGCAAACACGCTTTCAGAACGCGATGCTCGAAATAATTCCTTCACTTCCACGGAATGGGATCAAGAAAGGCGCTGGGTAAACTCATGCTCAATATCCATGGCAAGCAATCCTCTTGGCGAACCTCGGGCCAGCATAGCAGAGAGGAGGAGAGCACGATCACGCATGCGCCACGGCTATGGGATCACACATGGAATTGAACGACCTATTGCGGGGCAGAGAGATTGAGCCCCGCAAAGTCCTTGTACTACGTCATCGGCCCACCGAGCCCGACTTGAACAAGGTCCTCCCGCTGCTCGCAGCGGATAAGCCAGAACTGTTCAATGCGTATCAGCAAACGCAAGGGGCCACGCTTGAAAAGAGCATGTTGAGCGCCAGCTATGTTGCGTCTTTCATAGGTCACGAGCCGGGTAGAGCCTTGTATGTCGGCCTTTATAAAATAGGGAAGACGAAACCGCTCACTGTCGCCCAATACCTGAAGGTACCTGAGAAGATTGAATTGATGAAGCTAGGCAAGAAAGGCCCGAGTGGAAAGCGCCCATCGTGTCTCTGGTTTGATCTCAAGCTGATGGACTTCTATTCCGAATGGAAAGGCAAGCTGGTCGTGGATTGGCCTCCTCCTGAGCGGTCATGGTGGAGACGAGCGCATCAGAACATCATGCCAGTTCGCGCAATCTTGGAGGATAGCGCTCTAGATACCGCAATGAAGCGCTGGGACGAGTTGGACTTTACTTGGAGCCAACTAGCTGTTTTGCCGAAACGCTGGCAAGCCAAGCTCGCCGAGTGGCGCGGCATCTACTACATCTTCGACACCTTAGCCGGAAGGGGTTACGTTGGGTCTGCGTATGGAGCGGAAAACCTGCTTGGTCGATGGCGCAACTATGCTGCATCGGGACACGGTGGAAATCGCCTATTGAGGCAGCGCGATCCGCAGCATTTCCGGTTTACCATTCTCGAATTGGTCGCTCCCAACATGGAGCCTGACGAAGTGATCCGGCTCGAAAGCAACTGGAAGGAGCGCCTGCACACTAGGCAGCCGCACGGGCTCAACGATAACTGAGCTGCACCCGAAGCCGCAAATGGCCTTAAATATTGCACGTCGAGGCCAATCGAGATCATCGGGCCGGTTACATCCGCCGTGCCTTATGATCCTTGATGTCGCCGATTACTGCATCCGATCTTATGCAGATGATGGCAGCCGCAGAGCGGAGGGCAACGGTGGACGAGATTGCCGTTCCATTTCTATTCCTTGCCTTCAAGGCTGCCAGCTCCATCGCTGGAAGCGTTCTCGCAGTTGATGGCGGCTACACGGCAAACTGACCGCGCGGCGCGGGAGACATTTAGTTTTCTTGGGAGTGGCTTTTAGCCAAACGGGTCAATACGAGTTTCCCTTCGGGCCGTTTGCCGAGCCTCGCGAGCGCTACTCGCTGAGGGCCGCTTGTGACCCTGCCTGTGTGGAAACGCGAAGAATCGAAACTCAACTAGAATTGCATTCTTCAGTTCGTCGTCAAAGTTGACGGCTCTTGCGAGCTTGAGCCCCAGAACGGGCTTGGACGAACAACTTCTTCTATCGCGCTCAAGCGTCCTGGCGTTTTCACACAGCCAAGCCCCCTAAGCGGAACTCGCCCTTCGTGCGTTCGCCAAGCTGTTGTGCTCACCGATAGGCGCGTCATGATGCAAGCTCGCATCTGACGCGCACGACGACGCATTGCTGCTCACGCGCCCATCTTCGCTCTCGGCAGCGATGCAAGAAACAGCACGATGCAGACACACAACAGAACGATATCCTTGAATAGGAACTCGCCCGCCAAATTCCAGGCCATCGGATCGGTCGACAGGCTCCACGTTACCACGCCGGGTGTCGTGAAGAAGAACGACCATGTGATGGCGAAAGTGACCGTGCCAAGAAACGAGCCCACGACCGAGAGAATTGGGTTGAACGCACCCGCCACGAGCAGCGCCGCGATCACGAACTCCGTTACGCCCAGGAAATAAGCCTCACCTCTCAAGCCGAGCACGGATAGCCAGGAGATGAAGGGACTGTTGGTGATGAACTGGGCGATACCTTGTGCTGACTGAGGTGTAAACTTCTGCATTCCAAACGAAACGAAGATGACCACCATGACCCATCTCAGGAGCGCCAGCATCCTGTAAGATCCTGAGCCGGTCTCGGCAACATTGAACGTCTCCTTCATCGTTCCCCTCGCATTTGGTTAGTGCGCTGTGAACTCCTTCGTCACAGCCTACCGGCTATACGCGGACTCGATCGGCTCGTTACGCGCAGGTCCACCGAGGAAGGGTCACGATTTTGTGCGGATCAAGAGGGAATAAAAGTACGCCGCGCCCCTTAGAGCGGCATGACCGCTTCTGGCCCACCGCTTCCACTAGGGCGTAGCAGGCGAGCTGTCCGGAGTCGGGGGTACACCGGAAGCGCCCGACCACTGGTCAAAACGGCCCTTTGACCCTTAGCGGAAATTAACATTTGGCGATCAACATGCTCAGCATGGGTTCAGAGCAACCTCCTGAACTGCCCTATTTGGGTCACAACGGCAGAGAACTCGGCCTGATGCTGAGAGGCACGAAGCCTCTGGCCTACTTCCTGAATTTTGTCCTCCGTGAGTTCGACGTCGATATTGGCGGATGTTCGACAGACATGTCGCTGCGGTCCGATTGATACGACGCGAATTGGTTGAGCTGCCACACCGAAGACTGCTCTATGCGTTACCCGACCATGAGTGGCGGATAGATGCTATGCTTGCGCTCCTAGACGAACTCGAAGCATGGTCCGAAGAGCACGAACGGCGCTGTTGCGAATTGCTTGGCTACGAGGGCTGGCAGATTGACTACTGGCTGGCGCACCGGCGCTCGCGTGCGGATGCTTAAGTCCGGTTATGGCCCGTCAGCGAAGTTGCGCCTCGGCGGTCGGTGGTCCGCTCGTTGAGCCAGAGCGGACCAGATTAGCTCAAGCTGAGTTCTTCGCGTTTTGACCTGAGCGGACATGATTGAGCCAACTGCGGCCTCCAAAAACCTCATTTGTTTTCTCGGTAGAAATCGCGTGCACTCAGCTCGTTGGCGAGCGTGTTTCGACGGTGATATTGATCTCCGTCTAGATGAGTTTTCATGTCCTTGAGCCACGGCAACTTTGCTTGAATGCCTGCAGTCAATGGGTCTTGCGTTACCTCAATGGCAACGTCGCGGAGTAAAACTCCATCGCCAAATGTTGCTGCTAGATTTTTGGGATCAATCTGTTCAACAGACTTCGGGTCATTATGATCACGAAATCTGACCAACATCGGAATTTCGTCAACCTTCAACACCCGGTGTGGATGCTGCTCTCTCAATAGCCGCACTTGCGCAAGGGGATCGGTCTCGTTCTTGATCGAGTCGGCAAAGGCATGAAACAGCATAGACGCAGGACCACCTAAATCTCCATATCCAGCCTTCGGCCCATGCAAAAGCGCGAAAAGCGTACCGTGAAGGCCGAGATCGACCACAACGGCTTCGCCGCTAACCTCATTGCCGAAGCCTCCCATGGAGCCGAAGAGGCCCCTCGTGTCGGACTGCTTGACTTGAGTGACGCCAGAACCGCTGACGAGCTTTCCATCAATTTCTACGTTGATTGTTAAGCGGTATCTGATGGTCTCGCTCAGGCTACCACAGCCAGTTAGTGCGCTCAGAAGAACGTAGAGCGCAGCCAGCCGTTTCGCAAGTAGTAGAGCCATCGTCGTACCAATACTGCGCCGCAGATTTGGTCGAGCTTGCTGGCGCTCTAACAAGCTTTGGTTGTGCGTGGTAACAAACTAAAGTTCTGTAAATGTCGATCCCGGCGGGCCTAAAGGCGCAAAGGTGGGCAGAGTTTCACTTCCGCTTGTGGCCCATCGACGAAGTTGCGCCTCGGCGGCCTGGTGGTGGCGAAGCACCGCCAAGTATACCTCTGTATGATCCAATTGCGGAGCTCATGGAGTAGCATCGGTCCTGTTTTGAGGGGGACTTCAATATGGATTTGCTCCGCGCAGAGAAGATCGCAGAAATAGAAAATAATTCGGACCGGAGATGTCGTGTCTGCGACAAGCAGCTGATGTTAGTTCGCGCGATCCTGAACATGGAAACCGGGAACCTCATCCACCTGTTTGAATGCGAATGCGGAGAACGCATCTGGAATGACTGAGGCCGCCTCAGTTGGCGGCCTTTTCGTACAATATGATGTCGCCTTATGGCCCATCGCTGCCCCATCGCACGGCCGACAATATGTCGGCTGCAAGAGGTAGATCGGACCTAACGTCAACCGGGCCCAAACGTCGCGATTGACCCGGAGCAGACCAGCGCCGCCTGTCGCCACTCGCTCAGCAAGCAAGCATCTTCTCTAGCTCAGTCATAGAGCGATCAAGAATTGCTGCCCCCGTCGCCGGCCTGGTTCACCAAGACGGAAACTATGGTCTTTTCATACTTCGCCCATTCCATTCCGGAGTTCTCGATGCTGATCTTCGGGATATCGAGCTCCGCGTAGAGACCGTCGGTAAGCCGGCGGTAATCACGATAGAGCTCGATGAGTCCCCCAAGACCAGCGTAGCCATGCCTAACGGCGTACGGCGACGTCAGCTTCCAATTGACCTGATATGTCACCCATGAGTCCCCCCGCTCAGTGGAAATCGCTCTAATCGCTCGGTCAACGTCGTCTTGGTGAAAGTAGATCAGCAAAGGATGTAGCGGCTTGATAGTGGCTACCACCTCACGAAGGTAGCTGCGGATCAGGGCGATGTCGGCATCAAGCAGAAACAGCGACGTTAAATTCCCATGGAAGAGCTGTCCGTCGACAACCGTGATGCTTGCCGACGTCGCGGCAGAATTGGCGTAGGCACTCCAACGCGCAGCAGCTGACTTCGCCAGATGCGTTGCCGGCATATCCTCCCATGGCACGTCCCAATCAAAGCGGATCGGATGTGGGCTGGTGCCCTCGGTAATGCCGAGGGCGGACACACCGGAAGCCTTCAAGCGATCAGCAATTCGCCGTACGGTCGTCGACTTGCCGGACCCCATGATCCCTTCGACGATCACAATTCTGGACGATATGTTGCAAAAGACCCGGGTCATGCAAAGCCAATGATGACCTGTCTCATGGGCCACTACCAGCGAAAGTTTTTCTGCTTATGGCCCAAGGCGGACCTCTGGTGAAGTTCGCTATTTCGTCGCCATGAGGCCATACTGGACCTCACCCACGGCCCACGCTCGCAATTCGAACGCGGCGAGCTAACCAACAAACGCGAACCTTAAACTACCGGCGCGGCCATGGTTCGCAAGCAATTCCATCCTCGTCGCGGTCGTGGTGTTTCCAATAACCGGGCTCCCCCCGCCTAGCGGGTGCCAAGCCGACTAGGCGGGCAAACTCACAGTTGGGCGCGGACGCAATATGTCTGAGCGTTGTCATGATCGGCCAAGAGCTCGAAACAAGGAGCCAAATAGCCGGATAGGCAACCAAAATGGCAGCGATTGCGATCAACGCCGCCATAGCCCACCGCAGCTTAGTGGTACGATCGCGGCGCGCCGATACCGCACGGAAACGGCGCTGCAAGTTGCGCAGTCGCCGTTCAGGACCGGGGCCGGGTCGAACGGGATTAGGGTTCGGAAGGTGCGGCATGGCTAGATCAAGGAAGCGCCTACAAAAGCGTCTGACCGAGGAAAAGTCCATTCTAAATAGCTTGGTAGCAATGCGTCTGCTCGAGACACCAGCCGACGCCGGCACCACCAATGTCTACAACGTCCGAGCCTCGGACCGACGCGCGCAGGTGGTTGCCCATAAAATTCCTCAAAACCTGCGGCGGCTAAAATGCGATCTCCCCTGCGGTCGCAGGGTCCCAGCGCTCGGATTTTTTGCCTCGCCCCCCGGGCGACCGATCGCGGCAAGGAGGTCGCCCTACTCTCGACCTCCGCATCGAGGCCGCTGCCGTTGCCGGTCGTGCCTCCGACGCCGACAGGGGCTGGTCGCTTTGCAGCGAACGTGTGCTCCGCTTGGCGACGCGCGGCGGCGCACACCGGGAAAGCCGGGAAAGTCGGGAATGTTTTGCCCGCTCGCTGCTCGGACTGGTGTTATCTGACAAGTTCATCTTCCGGTTTCACTGAATGCGAAAAAAATGAGGCTGTAAACTTTCCCGGCTTTCCCGGCTTTCCCGGTCAGCGCTTGCTGGGGGGAGCATCAGGGGTCTGAACCACCACCTCATATTTGTTCCCATCCTTGTTGAAGCCGAGTGGCACCTTGCGCAAGACTGCGCAGTGACCGCCATCGATCCATGCGGGCCGGTTGGTGAGGTGCTTTTGAAAGAGCTTGCCGAGACTGCGGGCTGTCGGATTTTCGAGCGGCTTCCCAATCAATTCGGAGAGCGCATCGAACAGCGCCTCGGCGCGGGCTCCCGTGTCGTCATCAAGAAGCGAGTGCCTCTCCTTGAGGAACATCACGACGTCTCGGGTTGTGAACCATTTGCCCCGCCATTCCTGACCGAGAACAGTTAGCACCCTGGAAGTGGCGCTCGCCTCCTCCTCCCCGGCCTCTCCGGAGCGCAGCAATTCCGTGCAATCCAGCTTGAGGCTGAGCAGGCCCGCCGCATACTCCACCGGCCAGCCGATCAGGCCCCACCAGAGCTTGAAACGGGTCTTCGCCACCTGCCCCTCCGGACGTTGCAAGGTGCCGCCGATCAAGATCGTGTAGAGGGCGCGCAGAATTTTCGTCCGGTTCGCCTGCGTCCATGCCACTGGGTCGGCGTGTTCGAAATTGCGGTTCTCGGGGTCCGGCCGATCCACGTTCAGCGGCAGGACGAACGACCGGCTTGCCATATCGCCGCGCGGTGCAATCGAGTTACCGGTGAAAATCTGGACCGTTGTCGCAGGCACCGTCTCAACGCAAGAGACCCCAAGCACCCGGTCAGAGATTTCCGACGCGGTCAGCGCCGCCTCGATGTGCGGGCAACTGATCGTTGATCCGCGAGCGATGTTATCCCAGACTAGGGCTGCGACGCTCTGTCGGAGATATGAAAAGAGCGCCTTCTTGCGTTCCTCGACACTATCGGACCATGCCGCTGCTGTGGCGCGCCGCCCCAAGACCGCCGCGATGATCATGATGATCAGCGTCGTCTTGCCACCGCCACGCTGGCCAGCAGTCACAAAGAACGCGGGGCGCTCGGGCAAGAGCGCTCGCTGGAGCAAGGTGAGTGCCAGCATGATTGCGACGCATTTGCCCGCGCGATCCAGCGCGACATCGACGAGCCACTCATCCAGCAGGAAACTCAAAGACTGTTTGATCTCCTCATCCGTGGGCTTGCCGGCCGGCAAGCATGCGCGCAGGACGGGATCGATGCGATGCACCAGCCTCGTGCGCCGGTCGAGCCCAATCCCGTCGATCACGCGTCCGGACATCGTGACGAGCGGGGACGTATTGATCGCACGCACGCCAGGGATGGCGCTGTTCGGAAACTCGATGAGCGCATTGATGAACGGCGCCGGCAACGCTGCAAAATAAGGCACTCCCTTGTGATTGTAAGCGATCCAGCGCACATGTTTTTCAATGAGCATCCCGACGCCGATCACCGTCAGCTCGGTCAGCACAGGCTCCGCGGGCGGCTTCATGATCTCGGCTTCCCCACCGCTCGCGTTCGCGCTGTCAGAAGTCAGCAGGTGCAGAGCCCAAGGCTCCTTCTCTTCGATCCGCACAATCTGGCCGTTCGCATTGCGCATCGGGGGCTCCTCGCTCTGATCGTCCGCCAGAACACCGTCAAGGAACGTCACCGTCGGCAGCAGCTCGCCATCCTTCGGAGGCCGTTCACGAACGATCTGGCCGTCGGCTGTCGCCTCCGCCTGGATGGAGGCTTTGCATGCCTCTTTCTCGCGTTCTGCGCGCTCCTTTTTGATCCGCTGTTTCAGGGCGTGTTTGCCGGTCCCCGTGGCCTCCGCCAAAGACGTGGTGAAGTTCTCAAGCTCATCCTGTTCAAGCTCGGCTCGAGCCAATATCGCCATCGCATGGTCAACCGTGCCACCGCCCGCGACCGCCGCAAACGCCTCTTGAGCGGACTTCAGATCGTATCGAAGACGGTAGATGGAACGGCCGTGCGCAAAGCTATGAATGATCAGGTTGCCGTCGTCGCCACGCATGACCATAGCTTTGCAGCGGCCGTAATCGACGCCTTCCATGGGGTCGGCAAGCGTCTCGCCGACATAGCGCTCAGGGGCTGCCAATACGGCACCAGCCGCAACGATGCCGAGATGATCAAACTCCAGCTCGACATCCGGGTACAGCACTCCGCTATGGCGCGCCTTTACGATGCGATGCGCGGTCGGGATCGGCATGCCGGTCTTGGCCGCGATTTTCTCAGCCAGCTCCTGGTCGTGGTTGTCGCGGACTTTCGCCGCGTCTTTGCCCAGCGCCTTCTTGCTTGCGGCTTTGGCCTCGTTGACACGATGACGCTCGTATTCAGTCAACGGCGGCACGACCCGATCCGAGCGGATGGCGTCACCTTCGAATGCGACAGGCGCGCGCTTCGACGCATCCTGCGCCAGCGGTGGCACAACGACAGCCGCGCCCTCGAAGCACAGGCGTTCACCAAAGCCGACCATGCGATCGACGATGCTACGGTCGAGCAGTTGTCCAGCGCCGCCGATCATGTGCCAGCCGAAGCCCGCCAACCAGCAGCGGTCGTGCAGGTCCGAGAGAAAACGCCCGACATCGCTACCGTCGCGAACGAGCACATAGTGGTGCATGCCATTTGAACCGGGGATCGGCTCGCCAGTGCCGCTATGGAACAGGCCGGCACTGGTGCTGGCACGACTGACACGGGCAGCGCTCACGAGCTCGGGCACGACCGTCAACAGCGCGTTCCACATGCCGCCTGCGGCGTCGATCCGCTCACGAACCTCCTTCGGCATGCCTTTGGTGTCGAAATCGACCAATGCCCAAGCAGGGATGCCGCGCCGATAGTCGATACATTCCCGTGACCGGGTGATGGCGCCGGGCAGCTTGTCGAGCCGCTTCGGGATCGTCACGGCAGCGGAGGAGGTGATCTCCGCCTTGAGCGCCCCGAGAGCGATCGCCTGATCAGAACGGCAGCTTTCGATGATCTGCGCAAGCGCGCTCGCCGTCCCCGCAAATGCGCGGGCGGCCGCGCCGAGGATCATACGGCATTCCGATCCGTCGCTGCGGAGCTTGCCATCATTTGTCAGCGAAATGCGCTTGGACATCAGCGCCGGGATATCGCGCTTGGTGATCAGGGTGATCTGCGGCATCAGGCCGCCGGCCGATGCTTTGCTGGCCTCAGGCTCAGCATTGGTCGGCTCGCCGCTCGGCGAATTGGGATCGTGCGCGTTCATGGGCGCGCTCCCAAGTGCTCGCATCCAGAGACAATCACGCCGCCCGCTTGCGAATAACAATCTTCAGGAATATTCTGCAGCATAACGGCTCCCATCGCCGTGACCGAAATGAAGACCCCGTCTCTGGTGGAGCTGGAGGCGGGTTTCGCTTTCTGGAAGATGACGCTCAGCCTGATGGCGTGAGCGGCGACGGTTGGCGTTAGCTCGCCTTCCTCGGGTTCAGCATGGCTTCGAGCGCAGCGACGGGGACCCGCAACAACTTGCCCAGCTTGATGACGGGGATTTCCCCGCGCTGGACTGCGGCATAGGAGCCGTTCCGAGACAGACCGAAATAGCGCAGGCCAGCTTCCGGTACGCTCAAGGTTTTGGGTAAATCAGAGGACATGTCAGCGAATCTCCTGAATAGTGGTGTATAACCACCATTAAGAAGGCATGGTTTCGGTTGATGCGCAACAAATAAAGGTGGACATCCACCACCTTTTTTGGCTTTCTTACGTCATGTCCAGTTTGAAAACGTTCCTTCACGACATCTCAGGTCGTCTGCGGATGAGCCCGGCTGCGCTCTACGAGCGACAGCGCGAACTTGTGAGGCACGGTCTCCTGCCCGTCCGTGAAGGCCGGGGTCCGGGCAGTGGCGTGCCGCTTACGCCAGAAACGGTTGCAACTTTCCTGATCGGACTTCTTGCAACGGACAGTCTCACGGACCTAGCTGAGCGTACTGCCGGGCTTAGCGCGGCAAAGCCAGTGATCCTGGGCTCACAGCCACCGGCATCGACGCGCACGTTTCATTCGGACTTGGCTGCTGCTTTGATAGATGAAGCAAACGGTCGCTATATGGGCGTGCAGGTAACGCGGCACTGGCGCGGATTGCTTTTGCTCGACCGACCAATGGCATTGGACAACGAAGGGTTTCTCGAAGGCGTTGCGTCGGTAGAGTATGTGGTGAGCGAGGAAGCACGTGTAGAAGCGCCTGTCTTGGCGCATACCGTATCGTTGGAAGCTGAGTATTTTTGGATGGTCTGCCACCGGCTCAGGGGGCAGTTGGGCCTCATCAAGCCCCCTCCCCCTCCGCCGGACAAATTGGTCAGCGGGGGTGGCGAATGAAAGGCTCGATCAAGCAGCGCTCCGAAGGTTCTTATTCGCTGATCATAGACCTGCCGCGCGACCGTGGCGAAAAGCGCAAACAGAAATGGATTACGTTTAGGGGCACCAAACGCGGAGCCGAGAAGGAGCTTGCTCGCCTGCTCACCGAAATGGAGGCAGGCAAATATGTCGAACCTTCCAAGCTCACGGTCGGCCGTTGGATCGACCAATGGATTGAGGCTGGCGCACCGGGACGGCGGCGAAAGAAGGTCAGCCAGCGGACGCTGGAGCGTTACGGGCAATTGCTGCGGACCCACGTCAAGCCTGTGCTCGACAATCGGCGGCTGCAAAATTTGCGTGCACCCGAAATCGATAAACTCTACGCAGATATGGCGGACGCTAAACTCATATCGCCGCGCACCCAACATCATGTTCACACTGTCTTCGGTGCCTGCTTGGCGACCGCTCACCGCAAAGGGCTCGTAGCCATCAATCCGATGCAGCGGGTTGAGCAAATCCCTGCGCCGGAGACTTTCGATCCTGATGAAGGAATCGACGAAATCGGAGAAGGCCTCACCGAGACCGAACTGGCAATGCTAATCGCTGGCTTCAAGCCGTCCAGCATCTACCCTATCGTCGTGTTGGCGGCGGCGACTGGCGCACGACGGAATGAGTTGCTGGCCCTGCGTTGGTCTGATCTTGACGCCGATAAGAAGACGCTGCGGATCGAGCGTGCGCTGGAGCAGACGAAGAAATTCGGGATCAGGATCAAACCGCCGAAAACGAAGCGCGGGTTTCGAACAATCGATCTGGATGACGGGACGATTGCTGTGCTGCTAAAGGCGAAGGAGCGGCACCTTCGGCTCGCCGCTGGCGTTCCGGATGGTGCTGACGTTGATTTGGCGCTGATCCGGCTGCCGGCTGACGCGCTGATGTTCCCCGCCATCACCGTGTCGTTCACCTCGCCGCGCCATCCACGGAATTTCTCCAAGGATTTCGCCTACCGAGCCGAGACCCTTGGTTTCGGAAAGACCCGCTTCCATGATCTGCGCGGTATCCATTCTACAGCCCTGCTGGATGCAGGCATCCCGGTGCATACCGTTGCCCAGCGGATCGGCGACGATCCAGCCATCCTGTTGCGGAATTACACGAAGCGAAAGCGGCTGAAGCGGGCAGATCAAATGTTGTCCGACACCATCGCGGGCTTGGCGGCAGGATTTCTCAACGTCGGTTGATTTGCGCGACACCTGTTAGCAAACGGGTTAGCAAAACCAAACCTCCCGCGTAGGAACGCCAGCTAAGTGATTGATTTAACTGGCAGGAGTGGCAGGGCTCGAACCTGCGACCCCCGGTTTTGGAGACCGGTGCTCTACCAATTGAGCTACACTCCTACGAACCCGCGTCGCCGCGGATCAGGGGCGCTTTCAAGCACAGAGAGCGGCCGGTTTGCAAGGGTGAACCGCGCCGGCTTCGCTTGTTTGTGCCGGGGGTTCTGGGCCACAGTCCATCGGCCATAACGAAAAACAATCGGGAGTGCCCATGACCGCTACAGCGACCGCCACTGCCGCCCCGCAGGCCGCAAACGCGCCCCACACCCCAGCTTTGCCGGAAGCGCGCCCAGAGACGCTCGGGCTGTCGCGGCCACGGCTCCAGGCCATGTCGGACGCCTTCAAGCGCGAGATCGACAAGGGAACCGTTCCCGGGGTCACGGTGCTGGTGGCGCGACGCGGCCAAATCGGCTGGTTCGAGGCGCTCGGCAAGCAGAGCCCGGCAGGCGCGGCGCCCATGGCGCGCGATTCGATCTTCCGCATCTTCTCGATGACCAAGCCGATCGTCTCGGTCGGCATCATGACGCTGGTCGAGGACGGACAGCTCCTGCTCAGCGATGCCGTCGCAAAGTTCATACCGGAGTTCGCGAGCCAGCAGGTCGGCGCCGTCAAGGACGGCCGGTTGGAGCTGGTACCGCCGGCGCGGCCCATGACCGTGCAGGACCTGCTCCGCCACACCTCCGGCCTCACCTACGAGCACCAGGGCGACGGCCCCGTGCACAAGCTCTACCAGGAGTCCCGCGTCCGCAGCCGAAAGATCACCAACGCCGAACATGCCGCGCTGGTGGCGAGCTTCCCGCTCGTCTGCCAGCCCGGCGCGGAGTTCAACTACAGCCGCTCCACAGATATTTTGGGCCGCATCATCGAAGTCGTCAGCGGCAAATCGCTCGGCGCGTTCCTCACCGAGCGCGTGCTTGCGCCGCTCCAGATGGCCGAAACCGGCTTCTCGACAAGCCAGGCCAATGCCGGCCGCCTTGCCGAGCCGTTCGCGGCCGACCCGTGGACCGGCGACAAGGTCGCGCTGTTCAACATGCTCGAGCAGCCCGTGATGGAGTCCGGCGGCGGCGGCCTGGTCTCTACCACGATGGACTACGCCCGCTTCTGCCTCATGCTGCGCAATGGCGGCACGCTCGACGGCAACAGGATCATCGGCCGCAAGACCCTGGAGCTGATGGCCTCCGATCACCTCGGGCCAGGCGTGCCGACCAACGGCACGCTGCTATCGCCGGGTCATGGCTTCGGCCTCGGCTTTGCCGTGCGCCGCGAGGCCGGCATCGCGCCCTTCCCAGGCAGCGTCGGCCAGTATTTCTGGAGCGGCATTGCCGGCACGTTCTTCTGGATCGATCCGAAGGAGGATCTGTTCGCAGTGTTCATGAGCCAGGGGCCGGGACAGCGCGACCACACGCGGACCCTGGTGCGGGATCTGGTTTACGCGGCGGTGGAGTGAGGCCCTGCGCTTACGCGCGACGCCGTATCATCATCCGCACTGTCATGCCCCGCGAAGGCGGGGCATCCAGTACGCCGCGGCGGTCATTCGTTCACACAACTGCGGCTGCGGGGTACTGGATCGTCCGCCTTCGCGGGCGATGACCGCTGTGTATGGGTGGACTACGTGCCCTTTCCCTTCCGACAAACGCATCAACTGATCGTCGCGCCGCCATCGATCACCATGGTCTGGCCGGTCATGAAGTCGCCGGCCTTCGAGCCCAGGAACACGGCCGCGCCGGCGATCTCGTCGGGGATGCCGATGCGCAAGAGCGGCGAGCGCGAGGTCGAGGCTTTCAGGTTCTCCGGATTGTCCCACAGCGCCTTGGCAAAATCGGTCTTGATCAGGCCCGGCGCGATGCAGTTCACGCGAATGTTGTGCGGGCCGTATTCGCAGGCGAGGTTGCGCGCGAGCTGCATGTCGGCGGCTTTCGAGATGGCGTAAGCGCCGAGGATGGTCGAGCCCTTGAGGCCGCCGATCGAGGAGACGATGATGATCGATCCGTCCTTGCGCTCGATCATCTGGGGCACCACCATCGAGATCAGCCAATTGTTGGCGACGATGTTGTTGTCGAGGATCTTCCTGAACTGATCGTCGGAGATGCCGGCGAGCGGGCCGTAATATGGATTCGATGCGGCGTTGCAGACCAGCACGTCGATCTTGCCGAAGGCGCGGTTGCTCTCGTCGACGAGGTTTTGCAAATTCTCTTTCGAGGAGATGTTGGCGGCGACCGCGACCGCGGTGCCCTTGCCAAATCTGTCGTTGATGCCCTTCGCCACCTGCTCGCACACGTCGGCCTTGCGCGAGGAGATCACCACCTTGGCGCCGTGCTCGGCCATGCGCTCGGCGATCGCGAGCCCGATGCCGCGCGTCGAGCCCGTGATGACGGCGACTTTCCCCTTCATGTCGAACAAGGTCATGTTTCTCTCCCAGATTTGATTTTCGTATTCAGTATCAGGCCAGCTTCTTGACTTCCGGCCCCGCCGGCTGATGCATCGCCGCGTGCGCTGGATCGGCGATCCACGGCTGCTGATTGACCATCGGCAGCCGCCAGACCGTGCGATCGGGACTCGCAAAATAATCCAGCCGCGTCACCGAGCAATTGTCGATGTCGAACGACAGCCCGCGCTCCGGCTGCCCGCCGAGCGCGAACCCCACTGCCGCCCTGATAGTGCCGCCATGCGCGACTGCGATGATGTCCTGCCCGGCCGCCTCGGCGTTGATCCGCTCGATGGTGCGGCGCGTGCGGTTGTACAGGTCCATGAAGCTTTCACCGCCGGGCGCGGGCTCGTTGATGTCGGCGAACCAGCTCGCACCGACGGGGCGGCTGGCAATGAACTGGGCGCGGTTCATGCCCTGCCAGCGGCCGAGGTTCTGCTCGGCGAGATCCGCCTCCCATTTCAGCGCTGCCGGCCTTGGAAAACCCGCGGCCCAGATCGCCTCGGCGGTCTGATGGGTGCGCATCAGATTGCTCGAATACCAGACCGCCTGGCGTGGCAGCACCTTGGCAACAGCGTTGAACACGTAGGTATCGCTGGTATCGCAGGCGATGTCGCTCTGCCCGTAGATGTTGCCGCCGTCGTTGCGCACCGGCGCGTGACGGACCCACCACCACCGCGTGATGACCACGTTCGGCTTGTCTGCACCTGCCATCGAAACCCTTCCATCCCGTCTATTGTCGCTGTACGTGAGTAGTGAACGCGTCTCAAGACACTTTGCCGTTTGAAATCTTGTTTGAAATTCCGTCGCGCGGCAAGCGTCGTGCACGAGCAAAAGGGAGAAACGCATGGGTCGCCTGCAAGGCAAATCCGTCATCATCACCGGCGCCGGCAGCGGCATCGGCCGCGCGGCTGCGCTGCTGTTCACCAAGGAGGGCGGCAAGTTGATCGCGGTCGATCGCACCGAGGCGGTGAAGGAGACGGTCGAGGAGATCAAGAAGGCCGGCGGCGTCGCGGAAGCGATGGTTGCGGATGCCGGCTCCGAACGAGACGTCATCGCTGTGATCGACAAGGCGGTGAAGACGCACGGCCGGCTCGACGTGATCTGGGCCAATGCCGGCGTCTCCGGCGGACTCGTTCCGCTCGCCGAGCAGACCGTCGAGCATTGGCAGGAAATCCTGCGCGTCAACCTGATCGGGCCGTTCCTCGCGGTGAAGTACGCCATGCCGCACATGGTCAAGCAGCAGTCCGGCGCGATCGTGCTGACCGCCTCTGTCGCCGGCCTCAAGGCCGGCGCGAGCGGGCATCCCTATGCCGCGAGCAAGGCCGGCGTGATCAGCCTGGTGCAGACCACGGCGTATTCGCTCACCGGCACCGGCGTGCGCATCAATGCGGTCTGCCCCGGCCTGATCGAAACAGGCATGACCAAGCCGATCTTCGACCGCGCCAAGGAGCGCGGCACCCAAGACAAGATCGGCCAGCTCAACCCGCTCAAGCGGCCGGGACAGCCGCACGAGCTCGCGGCGATGGGACTGTTCCTGGCGAGCGACGAGGCTTCGTATGTGAACGGCCAGGCGTTCCCGGTCGACGGCGGCTTGACGGCATCGATGCCATATACGGGCAAGCCGGTTTAGTTCGCAGGTCGTGTCCCGGACGCGACGCAGCGCGCAAGCGGTGCGGCGCAGAGCCGGGACCCAGCAGGCTACGTCGCTCGCTGCTGCACGGGCCCCGGCTCTGCAGCGCATCGTCGAACCGGACGATGCTTCGCATCGCCGGGGAGACGCTGCGCAGCGTCCGGGCCACGAGACGTGAGTTTCAGGTACACAGCTGCCTCAATCCTTCATTGCGAGCGCAGCGAAGCAATCCAGAATCCCTCCGCGGAAAGACTATGGATTGCTTCGCTGCGCTCGCAATGACGGTCGTGTGGTGGGCAGCATCCGGGCTGCGGGACTGTGTTGATTTGCTCGACCGGGGCTCACGTTGGTATGGTTCCTGCAGGCAACTCAGCCTCCATTCCCTGACAAGACCGTGACAATGCCAAGCTCAAGACCCGACCGCATCCGAAAACTCCTCGCCGACCTCGTCTCGTTCGACACCGTCAGCGACCGCACCAACCTGCCCCTGATTGCCCATATCGAGAGCTATCTCGCCGCGTTCGGCCTCAAGGGTGAGCGCATCGTCGACGAGACCGGCGAGAAGGCTTCGCTCTGGGTCACGATCGGGCCGGAGGATCGGCCGGGCTTCGTGCTGTCGGGCCATACCGATGTGGTGCCTGTCGTGGGCCAGGACTGGAGCCATGATCCGTTCAAGCTGGTGGAGCGTGACGGCAAGCTGTACGGCCGCGGCACCACGGACATGAAGGGCTATGTGGCGGTGTGCCTCGCCATGGTACCGGAGATGGTGGAGGCGAGACTCAAGACGCCGATTCATCTGGCGATCTCCTATGACGAGGAGATCGGCTGCGTCGGCGTGCGGCCGATGCTGCACGAGGTCGCGAAGAAGAGGGTCCGGCCGCTCGGCGCATTCATCGGCGAGCCCACCCAGATGCAGGTCATCATCGGCCACAAGGGCAAACACGGCGTGCGCGCCACATTCCACGGGCTTGCACGTCATTCCTCGATCGCGCCCGACGGCGTCAATGCGATCGAATATGCCGCCGAGCTGATCGTCGAGATCCGCCGCCGCGCCGTGGCGCTGGCGGCCGTGCGGTCGACGGACAGCCTCTACGATGTCCCGCATTCGACGCTGCTCACCAGCATCGTGCAAGGCGGCGCAGCGCTGAACATCGTGCCTGATACCTGCACCGTGGATTTCGAATGCCGCGGCATCGGGATCACCGAGTCCAAGGAGGTGACTGATGCGATCGTCGCCTGGGCCAAGGCCGAGATTGAGCCGGCGATGAAGGCGAGACATCCCGATTGCGGCATCGATTTCGAGGAGATCCTCGACTATCCCGCGCTCGACACCGCCGCCGACGCCGCCATCGTCACGCTGGCCAAGAGCCTCGCAGGACGCAACGACCACGCCAAGGTCGCGTTCGGCACCGAGGCGAGCTTGTTCGCCGACATCGCCGACATTCCCTCCGTGGTGATCGGCCCGGGCTCGATCGCGCAAGCGCATACGCCTGACGAGTTCGTGGAGATGGCAGAGCTGGAGAAATGCGCGGGCTTCGTGGAAAGGCTCATCGCGCATTGTGCGAAGGGGTAGCTCGTCGTCATTGCGAGGAGCGAAGCGACGAAGCAATCCAGACTGTCACCACAGAGAGGTTCTGGATTGCTTCGCTGCGCTCGCAATGACGGGCGTGTAGGAACCTCCTGCCCGGATATCGCTGTACTCATCCGCTGCGGGCTCACCGCTCCTGCAGGGCCAGCCTCACGCCGACGGCGCAGTAGATGGCGCCGACCACCTTGCCCTGCCACTTCACCACCGCCGGATGGCGGCGCAGTAGGTTGCCGAGACGACCGGCGCCGACGGCGAACACGACAGTGCTGACGAGACCGAGCAGCACGAAGACGACACCGAGAATGGCAAGCTGAAGTGCAGGCGCGCCGTGCTCCGGCTTCACGAATTGCGGCAGGAACGCCAGGAAGAACAGTGCGGTCTTGGGATTGAGCACCTCGGTCAGCACGGCCTCGCGAAAGGCACGGCCCGCGCCGATCGGAGGGGCACCGCCGTTCAGCGCGATCGGCGCCTCGTCCAGCATGGCCCGAATGCCGAGATAGATCAGGAAGCCAGCGCCGGCATATTTGACGATGCTGAACAGCAGCGCCGAGGTCGCGATGATCGCCGAGAGTCCGACAATCGCCATCCCCGTATGTACCAGGTCTCCAGCGGCGATTCCCGCACCCGTGGCGATGCCGACCTTCGCTCCCGAGCTTGCCGCCCGCGCCATCGTGAGCAGCGTCGCTGGTCCCGGGATGAAGACGAAACCGAGCACGATGAGGACGTAGGTGATGAGGGTAGTGTGGTCGATCATGCGCGGGTCTCCCGGGGCGGATTGGGCAAAGGGATACAAGGACTCGGTCGCTGCGAAAGGCACTTGCGCGGTGTGAATTGCGAGTCTTGGATTCCGCCTCCTCGTCATTGCGAGCGCAGCGAAGCAATCCAGGGGGCCACCGCGGAAAGAATCTGGATTGCTTCGCTGCGCTCGCAATGACGGCGCGTGTGGAGCAGCGCTTACCAAAACAAAAAAGGGCGCGGCCATCAGCCGCGCCTTTGTTCTTCCTACACCGCCCCCGCCTTCTGCGCGTATTCCCATGAGGCCTTTGACAGCGGCACGGTGCGCTTGGCGGATTCGAGCGCCTTGGCGTTGGCGGCGGTACCGTCGCGGACGCGGCCGGCGATGCCCTGGGTGATGCCGGCGAGACGGAACAAATTGTAGGCGAAGTACCAGTTGAGATCGGGCACCGTCATCTCTGTGACGTTGCAATAGATCTGCGCGGCCTCTTCGAGGCTCGGGATATTGAGCGCCTTGAGGTCGGCACCGTCAAGGCCCGGCATGATCCATTGCATCAACAGATAGGTGAAATCGGCCATGGGATCGCCGAGCGTCGACAGCTCCCAGTCCAGCACCGCCTGCACGCGCGGTTCCGTCGCGTGGAAAATCATGTTGTCGAGGCGATAGTCGCCATGGACGATGGAGACGCGCGCCTGCTCCGGCACCGTCTTCGGCAGCCATTCGGCGACCTTCTCGAATTCGGGAATGTGCTGGGTCTCGGAGGCCCGATATTGCTTGGTCCAGCGATCGATCTGGCGGGCAAAGTAGTTGCCAGGCTTGCCGAAGTCGCCGAGCCCGATGGTAACAGGGTCGAACATATGCAGCTTGGCCAGCGTCTCGATCTTGCTGGTGAAGATCTTGCGCCGCGCTTCCGGCTCCTGGCTCGGCAGCGTCGGATCCCAGAACACGCGCCCCTCCTCCATCGACATGATGTAGAAGGCCGCGCCGATGACGCCGTCGTCTTGGCACAGCGCATAGGCGCGCGCGACCGGAAAGCCCTGCTTGCCAAGCGCCGCGATGACGCGATACTCGCGGTCGACTGCATGCGCCGAGGGCAGCAGCTTGCCGAACGGCTTGCGGCGCATCACGTAGGAGCGGTTCGGTGTGTTGAGGCGATAGGTCGGGTTGGACTGCCCGCCCTTGAACTGCAGCACCACAAGCGGGCCTTCGAAGCCTTCGACGTGCTCGCGCATCCAGGCCTCGAGCCGCATCTCGTCGAAGCGATGCCGCTCCTCGACCGGCTTGGTGCCCGAAAACTCCTCGTCTTTCCTGACGCCGTCAGCCACGGTCACGCTCCCTCTTCAGTCCGAACATGATCCTAATCGGTAACCGCTAACGCACTTGCGTCAAGCGGTTACCGCAATTGGATCATGTCCCGTCGTTTCTTCAAGTCGGGAGCGCCGCAGGGCTCCCCCGCTTAGTGATTGGGAGAGTTTGCATACTTCCGAAGTTCGAGCCTGGCAATGGCGCGATTGTGCACCTCGTCCGGGCCGTCGGCGAGCCGCAGCGTGCGGATGTGGGCGTAGTCCTTGGCAAGGCCAGCCTCGTCCGACACACCGCCGCCGCCGAACGCCTGGATCGCCTCGTCGATGATCTTCAGCGCCATGTTGGGCGCAGCGACCTTGATCATGGCGATCTCGGCCTGCGCGGTCTTGTTGCCGACCTTATCCATCATGTCGGCCGCCTTGAGACACAGAAGACGCGTCATCTCGATGTTGGTGCGGGCCTCGCCGATGCGCTGCTCCCACACGCTGTGCTCGACGATTTTCTTGCCGAACGCGGTGCGCGAGGCAAGCCGCTTCACCATTTTCTCCAGCGCCTCCTCAGCCTTGCCGATGGTTCGCATGCAGTGATGGATACGGCCCGGGCCGAGGCGGCCCTGCGCGATCTCGAAGCCGCGGCCTTCGCCGAGCAGGATGTTCTCCTTCGGCACGCGCACGTTCTCGAGCAGCACCTGGGCATGGCCGTGCGGGGCGTCGTCGAAGCCGAACACCGGCAGCATCTTCTCGACCTTGATGCCGGGCGTGTCGAGCGGAACCAGGATCTGCGACTGCTGCTGGTGCTTGGCGGCCTTGAAATCGGTCTTGCCCATCAGGATCGCGATCTTGCAGCGGGGATCGCCGACGCCGGACGACCACCATTTGCGGCCGTTGATGACGTAATGGTCGCCGTCGCGCTCAATGCGGGTCTCGATGTTGGTGGCGTCGGACGAGGCCACCGCCGGCTCCGTCATCAGGAAGGCGGAGCGGATCTCACCGTCCATCAGCGGCCGCAGCCATTTCCGCTTCTGCTCCTTGGTGCCGTAGCGGATGAACACTTCCATGTTGCCGGTGTCGGGCGCGGAACAATTGAACACTTCCGAGGCCCAGGTGATGCGGCCCATTTCTTCCGACAAAAGCGCGTATTCGAGATTGGTCAGTCCCGCGCCGCGGAATTCATCGTCCTCATGCTCGGACGGCGGCATGAACATGTTCCAGAGGCCTTCGGCCTTCGCCTTCTTCTTGAGGTCCTCGAGAACAGGGATCACCTTCCAGCGGTCGCCGCTCTTGTCCTGCTGATCGTAGATCGGCACCGCCGGGCGCACGTGCTTGGCCATGAAGGACCGCACGCGGTCGAGCCATTCCTTTTGCTTGGGCGACATATCGAAGTCCATGCGACGCTCCTCTCTCTCACTGGTCCTTTTGCCCGGACTGTCCTCCCGCTTTGCGCGGCCCGCAAGCGCGAATGCGCGTCCTTGCGGACCTGTCGAAACCCGGCTGCAGTTGCGAACGAGTCCCGATTGCGGATTGACTTTTCCCGACCTTCAAACGATAGTTTCATACAACTGTTTGAATTGCAACTCCCCTCCCCGAGGGCATCCATGGCCAGCGATCATACGAGGTCTGCCATTCTCGCCGCCGCCGAGCGGCTCTATGCCGATCGCGGCTTCGGCGACGTGACGCTGCGCGACATCGTCGCGGAGGCGGGCGTCAACCTCGCCGCGGTGAACTATCATTTCGGCTCAAAGGACGAGCTGATCGCGGAACTGTTTGTCACGCGGTCGATCGCCACCAACCGCGAGCGCCTGCACGAGTTGAAGGCGGCGGAGGAGCAAGGCGGCGGCCGCGCGCCGATCGAGGTCATCCTGCGCGCGTTGGTCGGGCCGACCTTGCGCGGCTGCCTGGGGCCGGAGAACCAGCGCTCGACCGCCGCGCGCTTCATGATCCGCGCCTCGATCGAATCCGTGCCGCCGATCCGGCGCATCAAGAACCGCGAGATCGACCATTTGCGCAAATTCGTCGGCGCGATGCGGCGGTCCCTGCCCGACCGCAGTGACGTCGATATCTATTGGGGCCTCAACTTCGCGCTCGCCATGGCGCATCACACCATCCGTGAGAGCGAGCGGCTGACCAAGCTTTCGGAGGGCAAATGCGACCTCGACGACGTCGAGGATGTGGTCACGCGCGTCGTCAGCGTGGCGACGATGGCGCTGACGGCGGGACGGATGGAGCCGAAGGTCTCTTCAAAGGTGGCGGCGCGTTAGCGCGGATGGGCGTTGACGGTACGGAGCTGGAAGCTGCATTCGCGGTGCGCTCCCTCGCCCCGTTCTTACGGGGCCGCGACGAGCTTTGCTCGCGCTGAGAGGGGTTGGGGTGAGGGGCCTCTCTCCACCCGTGCGGTCTTCGGGGAGACCTGTACCCCCTCACCGGGATTGCACCGGACGATGCTTTCGCATCGCCGAGGCGATCCGACCTCTCCCCGCAAGCGGGGAGAGGTGAAGTCAGCGCCATTCACCTCACAACAGGCGATGCAGTCGATCTGGTCGAAGAATGATTGGTGGGCGGGACTACGCCCGCTGCGGCATCTCCTCGGCCTCTTCCTTGGCGAGCAGCAGCAGCATTTCGATGCCCATCTCGCCTTCCTGCGGCGAGCGGATGAACTTGATCTCGTCAGCGCTCTGCCGCAGCGCGGCAATGATGGCGACGGCCTGATTGGCGGTGGCCGCCTCGGTCGCCAGAATGGCCTTCTGGTCCTTGGCCTGGAACCCGATCGTGTAGGACACTCACTTCCCTCCCCGAACTCAAGTGGAGAGATCGAATCAGAGTCGGAGGCAAAGCGGAAGCCTGTGCGACTACGGACCGGGATTAGCTGGGGATTGCGGGCAAGCTTCACGCAAGCCCCGGCATGGCGCCCCGATTTTCTCGCCGTTTCCACAAGCGCGGCCCTCTTCCCTTCTCCCCTTGTGGGAGAAGGTGGCGCGAAGCGCCGGATGAGGGGTTCTCTCGACGAACTCGACTGCAGCTTTGCACGCGGAGAGAACCCCTCACCCGTCTCGCCGCTTTGCGGCGAGCCACCCTCTCCCACAAGGGGAGAGGGAAAGCCGGCGCCGCTTCGTCGAATCTAGATGATGCCCTGCGCCTTCAGCTGCTCGATCTTGCCGGCATCATAGCCGAGCTTGCCGCCGAGCACCTCCTGGGTGTGCTCGCCCAGAAGCGGCGGGGCGCGGTAGTCCTTGATCGGGGTCTCCGAGAGCGTCAGCGCGTTGCGGACCAGCGACAGATCGGGCTCGAAGGGATGGTTGACCTTCACGCGCATGCCGCGCGACTGGACGTGCGGGTCGGAGAACACCTGCTCGAAATTGTTGATCGGCCCTGAGGGCACCCCCGCCTCCTCCAGCTTCTCCAGCCAGTAGGCTACCTTTTGCTTCAGGAACAGGCCGGCGAAGATCGCCATGATCTCCTTGCCGTGCACGACGCGGTCGTTGTTCTTGACGAAGCGCGGATCGTTCGCGAGCTCGGGCTCGCCGAGCACGGCGCAGGTGCGCTGAAACTGGCCGTCATTGCCGACCACCAGCATCAGCTCGCCGTCGGCGCAGCGGAACACGCCGGCGGGCATGCCGCCATTGCCCCAGGTGCCGCGGCGCGGCGGCGTCTTGCCGTTGACAAGGTAAATTTGGAGCCAGTGCGACAGCGATGCGATCACGGTATCGAACAGACAGACGTCGATGTGCTGTCCCTGCCCGCCATTGGCATCGCGATGGTAGAGCGCCGAGAGAATGCCGATCGAGGCGTTCATGCCGGTCATGTAGTCGACGATCGAGGGGCCGACCTTCATCGGGCCCTCGCCGGGCTCGCCGTCGATATGGCCGGTGACGCTCATCAGGCCGCCCATCGCCTGCAGGATGGCGTCGTAGCCGGCGCGCGGCGCGTAAGGTCCGGTCTGGCCGAAGCCGGTCACCGAGCAATAGATGATGCGGGGATTGATCGCCTTGATGGTCTCGTAGTCGAGACCGTAGCGCTTGAGATCGCCGACCTTGTAGTTCTCCATGAAGACGTCGGCGTCCTTGGCGAGCTCGCGGACGATCGCCTGCCCTTCGGGCTTGGCGATGTTGACGGTGACCGACTTCTTGTTGCGGTTGGCACAGAGATAGAACGAATTGTTGTTGTTGGCCTTGCCCTCGGGGTCGGCGAGGTAAGGCGGACCGAAAGCGCGCGCGTCGTCGCCGGTGCCCGGCCGCTCGATCTTGATCACCTCCGCGCCGAGATCGCCCAGCATCTGGGCCGACAGCGGCCCGGCCAGCACGCGGGTGAGGTCAAGGATCTTGATGCCTGAGAGCGGCAGGGCCGACATGTCGATTTCCTCCGGGGAACTAACCTTGGCGCGGCGGCGGGATCGCGAGGCTGCGCTCCCTGCCGATACCACCATTTTCGCACGCTGAGCACTGCACTGGCGGCATACGGCTATCTCCTGCCGGGCCGGAGGTGATCGCCGTCCGCAAACTTTCCGCGCCGCGAATATTGCTTGATCGGCTCAGGTCACGACCGCCGGCTGTCGCGGCCGGCGGCGAGCGAGCAGAACGAGGATCAGCACCGTCGCGCAGGAGAACACCAGCGTGAGACCGAGCGCAGCACGGCTGCCGAACTCCGTCAGCAGGCCCGCGAGCAGCGGCGGTGAGATCGCGGAGGCGAGGTTGAGCGGCAGCGAGATCATCGACATCGCCTTGGCGAACTCGGCCTGGTCATAGAACACCAGCGGGATGGTCGCCCGCGCCACCGCCATTGCGCCGCTGCCGGCGCCATAGAGCAGGATGAAGACCGCGACCGCCCACGTGGCGCCCTCGCTCGACATCAGCAGCAGCATGGCGACCGGCAATGCGCTGCCCGCGACGAGCCCGGTCGTGATGCCGTCCCATCGTCCGCCGCCGAGAAAATCCAGCCCGCGGGCGCTGACCTGGATCACGCCCAGCATCGAGCCGAACACCAGCGCCTGAGCCGGCACCAGCCCCTCCGCCCGCAACAGCTCGATCAGGATCGCACTGACGCCGAAATTGACGAAGGCGTTCAGCGTGATCGCGGCGACGACGAGGCCGAACGTGCTCCGTGCAATGGCAGGCGGCGGCGACCGCTTCGCCGGCGCGGTGCCCTCGTCCTGTGCGATCTTTCGGCGCGGCGCGCCGAACGCATAGAGCGGGAGGCTGACGAGGAGCATCATCGCGGCGTAGACCAGGCACGTCCCCCGCCAGCCGAGGTGACCGCTCAGGAACGAGGTCGTCGGCCAGAAGATGCTGCTGGACAGGCCCGTCACCAGCATCAGCGCGCCGATCGCGTTCTTGGCCTGCCGCCCCGCGATCTCGTTCAGCATGATATAGGCGCCGGTCGACAGCGTGGCGCTGCCGGCGATGCCGAGGACGATCCACGCGGCGAAATAGAGCATCGGCTCGCGCGCCAGCGACAGCAGCACGAAGCCTGGCGCCGTGACGATCGTGCCGACCATCATCACCGTCCGCGCGCCATGCCGCGCAAACGACTTGGCGAGCAACGGACCGCACAGCCCCATCGAGACGTAGAGAACGGACGTGCCGGCGAACACCGCCGGCAGGCTCATGCCGAGATCGGCGGCGAGATCGCGCCCGACGATGGCGGGAAGCCCGATCGTGCCCCATCCGACCAGCTGCGTGGTGGCGAGCATCAGCAAGACCCCGATGAGCCTGCCGTCATATTTCAAGAACTGCATTCCAAACGTCGCCTGCCCGGCAGGCGCAGATTGCGCCTGTAGCACCTGTCTACTCGGAGAAACGGCGCACGGGAACGCCGGCCGCCGAATGGCAGGCGGCAGCCGGGAGCATGTGAGGACGAGGAAGTCGCCCTACCCTGCCATGGCGAGTAGCGATCGCGCCTCAGTCGCGGTCGCAACGCGCCGGCCGTGGCGCGCGACCGCCTCGCAGGCCAGGGTCACGAGCTCGGCGTTGCTGGCAGCGAGGCGCGTCTTGTCGATGCGGATATTGTCCTCGAGCCCGGTGCGGACCGCGTCCGCCCCTCGGGCGAGCGCCCACCCCATGACCTCGGCCTGATGGCGGCCGATTCCGGCTGCGGTCCAGGTTGCCTTCGGGATCAGCCGCCTGAGCTCGCCCAGGAGAATGTCGAGCACATGCTCGTCCGCCGGCATCGCGTTCTTAACGCCCATGACGAACTGCACGTGCGGACGCGCGTCGATGAGGCCCGCATCGATCAGGCGGCGGGCGCCATGCAGATGCGACAGATCGAAGATCTCGATTTCCGGCCGGATGCCGTTCGTCTTCATGCTAGTGGCGAGCGTCTCGACCAGCGCGGCGCTGTTCTCGTAGACGATGGTCGGAAAGTTCACCGATCCCGTGGAGAGCGAGGCCATGTCGGGCTTGAGGTAGAGCGCCGATCCGCGCGCCGAGGGATCACGGCCACGCCCGCCGGTCGAGAACTGGACGATCATATCAGGACAATGCTTTTTGATCCCCTCCTGCACCTGGGCAAAACGCTCGGGATCGGAGGACGGCGTCTCGTCGTCGTTGCGGACGTGGATATGCGCAAGCGTGGCGCCCGCCTCGAAGGCCTGGTGCGTCGATTCGATCTGCTCCGAGGGCAGGATCGGCACCGCCGGATTGTCCTTCTTGCGCGGAACGGAGCCGGTGATGGCGACGGCAATGACAGCGGGGTTCATCCAGCGACCTCATGATCTTTGCGCTCGCGCGCATAACGTTCGGCCAGTCTTGCTACAAGTGAAACCCTGTCGCCGCAACATTCGTCGATCGCAGCGACAGGGCCTTTTCGTCCGAATCAGGTCGGAAGTGCGGTCGCCCGGCCTGCTGTAGCCGTGCGGCTGGCGGCGGCGCGCGCGATGACCTCGAGGCGACTACCTCGATTCAAAGGCCGCTACGGAAATGACGGAGGAGTGCCGCCCGCCGCGGGCGATTGATCGTCTGGTCGGTTGGCCGCAGCGGAGCCCCCTCACGCGGTGTGGCCGGGATCCACGTGCTTCGGCGTCTTCTTCTCGCGCTGCGGCGTCATCTTGGCCGGATCCGGCGCGCCCGGCACGCCGCGCGGGCCGAGCTGGTCGCGCTGGATGTCGTCCTCGGAGCGGGATGGCTCGACGCCGTTGGGCTCACGGGGCTTGGTCATCGCGTCTTCCTTCTCAAGCGTTGTCCCGGACGCCGAGCGCGTTGCCTCCCGCCTCGCGGCCGGGCACGCTGACCTGAACTTCATGTCCCTCACGCAGCGCGAGGGATGCGGCGGCGACTGCGGACTCGAACGCGGCTTCCTTGGTGGCGTAGGTGTTCTTGACGTCGCCGTCGTGCAGCACGCCCCATTCGTCCCGCACCGGCACGATGGCATATTGCGCAAGGCCCATTGTCCAAACTCCTGGCTCTAGATCTCAGAAAAAAGGTCTGCACGACAACGCGCCTGCGCGCTTAACGTTGCGTCAGCTGCGGATGGGTCGCGCTCACTCGCCAGACCGTGTTGCCGCTGTCGTCCGCAACCAGAAGCGCGCCGGTCTTGTCGATGGCAACACCAACGGGGCGGCCGCGCGCCTTATTGTCGCTGTTGAGGAACCCGGTGACGACGTCCTGCGGCGGGCCGCTCGGCTTGCCGTCTTTGAACGGCACGAACACGACCTTGTAGCCGCTCAGCACCTGCCTGTTCCAACTGCCGTGCTCGCCAACGAAGGCGCCGCCGCGATAGGCGGCCGGCAGGCTGGTGCCGGTGTTGAAGGCGAGCCCGAGCGGGGCGACATGCGAGCTCAGCGCATAATCCGGCACGATCGCCCTGGCGACGAGATCCGGCCGCTCCGGCTTGACGCGGGGATCGACGTGCTGGCCGAAATAGCTGTAGGGCCAGCCGTAGAAGCCGCCGTCCTTCACCGAGGTCATGTAATCAGGCACGAGATCGGGACCGAGCTCGTCGCGCTCGTTGACCACCGTCCACAATGCGCCGGTCTGCGGCTCGAAGCTAAGGCCGTTGGGATTGCGCAGGCCGCTTGCGAACACGCGCCAGCGGCCGCTGGCGCGATCGACCTCGAGGATGGCGGCGCGATTGTGCTCGGCCTCCATGCCCCTCTCGGCGGCGTTGCTGTTGGAGCCGACGCCGGCGTAGAGCTTCGAGCCGTCGGGGCTGGCGACCAGGCTCTTGGTCCAGTGATGGTTGATCGGACCGCCCGGCAGCGGCGTCAGCACCGTGCCCGGCGCGGTGATCTTCGTGTCCCCTTCGGTGTAGGGATATCTGACGATGGCGTCGGTGTTGGCGACATAGAGATAGTTGCCGACCAGCGCGACGCCGAACGGCGAGTTGAGATGGTCGAGGAAGATGCTTTGCGTCTCCGGCACGCCATCCCCGTTGCTGTCGCGCAGCAGCGTGATGCGGTTGCTCGCGCCGCTGTCGCCGCCGGAGGTCGCCCAGGACTGGATGACGCCCATCACGAGTTCCTTGGGCCGCTTGATCGGAGCGCCTTTCGGCGCCTTGGATTCCACCACCAGCACGTCGCCATTGGGGAGAACGTAGAGCGAGCGCGGGTGCTGCAGGCCGGTGGCGAAGGCCTTGGCCTGCAGGCCCTGCGCGACCGTCGGCGTCTCGTCCTTCTTCCAGCCGACGATGCGGGCAATGTGGACCGGCGGCAGCAGATATTGCTGGATTTCGGGAAGTGCCGGATTGGCGCCGACCTGCGCCTTGGGATCGCCGCTGCCGTCATTGCAGCCGGCCAGCCCCAGCAGCGACGCGCACAACAGCGCGCGGATCATCGCAGATATCATCGTGCAACTCCCACGCCGTGGCGATAGACGAGAGCCCAGCCGAGCCACCCCGTGATCGGCAGGATCAGCACTGTGAGCGCGGACAAGGCGAGCCCGCTCGGCCACACGGAAGTCCAGCCATCGCGCATGTGGATCATCAGATTGACGATCGAAAGGATCAGCACCACGGCATTGCCGATCAGATGCGGCCAGGCCGGCGCCTGCGCCCGCACCAGCCGATTGCCGAGGAAGTCGATCAGGCCCGCGATCGCCGCCAGCACGCCGAAGACGATTCCGGCGAGCAGCAGCCAGGCCGAAAAATTCGCCCACATGATCTCGGCACTGGCGACATAGGCGATGTCGGTCAGCAGCGCCCCGACGAAACACGTGATCGGGATCGGCACCAGCATCGGATGAATCGGATGACCCGCGATCTGCGCGGTGGAACGCACGCGCACGTCGTATTGCACGGTTGGCCTCGTGACTTTCACCCTTGCCCCCACGGCGAACTCCTGCTCATGACGAAGGTTCCTCCGCGTGCTGCACCGCGCCTGCACCGCGCAAGGGGAACTGAATGGGACATCCGGAAGTCTTGACTGGATCAGCCTTTCGGAGACCGCAGCGTGGATCAGTCTGGCGACGGCGCCTCATTCAACCCAGCATCCAAGCTCGACGGCGTGTCGCGGCGCCAGACCAGGCAGATCGAATCCCAGAGCAGGCCAAGCGCCGCGCTGATCCATGAGACGATCCGCGCCGAAGGCGAGCAGGAGCTGGAGCGGCGATGGTGGGCCATCGTGCTGTCCGGTTTTGCCGCCGGCCTTTCGATAAGCCTGTCGCTAATCGTTCAGGGCGAGTTGCATGCGCTGATCTCGGATGAGGCGACCCGCCGCCTGGTTGCTCCGCTCGGCTACACCGTCGGCTTCCTGGTCGTCGTGCTGGGACGACAACAGCTCTTTACCGAGAACACGCTGACACCGATCCTGCCGCTGTTGCACAACAGGGATCTCGGCACCTTGGCAAGCGTGCTCAAGCTCTGGATCCTGGTTCTCGCCTCGAATATCGCAGGGACCTGGGCGGCCGCCTCCGTGCTCGCTCGCACCAGCATCTTCGAACCTCGCATCGTGGACGCCTTCATCGATCTCAGCCGGCCGACGATCGAGGGGACGTTCTCGAGCACCTTCGTCAGGGCCATCTTCGCCGGCTGGCTGATCGCCTCGATGGCCTGGCTTCTTCCGGCTGCCAAAGGCTCGCGCGCACACATCATCGTAGTGATGACCTATGTGGTCGCACTCGGCCAGTTCTTGCACATCGTCGCGGGTTCGATCGAGTGCGCCTTTCTGGTGCAGAGCGGCCTGGCCTCGTTCAGCCAATATGCCTCCGACTTCTTCATACCCACGCTACTCGGCAATATTATCGGCGGAACGACCCTGGTTGCGCTGCTGAACTACGGACAGGTCGCCGCCGAAATCGATAACCACAGGGGATAGAGCCTGCACGAAGCGGCTGCTTTGGACAGGAACGATAGCGCAGAGCTGGGTTTGCCCTAGCAATCAACGCGGTCAAGCAGGATCATTCATGAGCATCGAGAGCAAGAGCCCATTCGACAGGAACCGGCCGAAGGATCACGCGACATCATTGATCGCGAACTTCAGCGCGGCGACGAGGCCGACAAGAACAAGGTCGATCATCTCCCCGGCGTGAAGGTCAGCGGACAGCCTCAAGGCGGCGCGCTCGATCGCGCACGGAAGGAACGCGAGCGAAGGGACGAGGAATAGCTGATCGGCCGTCAAGCCACGGGCGGCTATCGAGGAAACGCCCTGCTGGGATATCGCGTCCAACAGGTTCTGGAGCGGGTGAAGGGAATCGAACCCTCGTATTCAGCTTGGAAGGCTGCTGCTCTACCATTGAGCTACACCCGCGTTACGGGCTCCCTAACACGGCCGGGCTGCGGTCTCAACTGCCCAGGAGGTCGCTTTCCGGCGTCTTCGGCGGCCTTGCGAACCACCCGGGTTCCTGCGGACCCGCCGCCCCTTAACAGCGGCGGGATCGCCGCCTATATTGAAGACTTCCGAAACCAACGAAAGGAGGTGATCCAGTGTCTTATCTCAAGCGCTGTCACCTCGCTGGGATCGCCCGCTAAGCTTCGAGTAGGGCTTGGCATCGGGGCGCTCTCAGCCCTGGACCAGCGAGCAAGAAATCGGGCGCGACGGGGCTTCCCCGCCGCGCCTTTTTCGTCTGTCGCCGCGGCTCAGGCGGGCGGCTCGCCGGCAAGCACCTCGCGAATCTTCTGCGACAGCTCCGCCTTGCGGTATGGCTTGAACAGCAGCGCCACGCCGGGATCGAGATGTCCGTCGTGGACGATGGTGTTGTCGGTATAGCCGGAGGTGTAGAGCACCCTCACGCCCGGCCGGCGGAGCCTGACGGCTTCGGCCAATTCATGCCCGTTCATGCCGCCGGGCATGATGATGTCCGTGAACAGCAGATCGAATCGGGCACCCTGGTCGACCAGCGCCAGCGCGGACGCGCCGTCGCTCGCAGCGAGCGTGCGGTAGCCGAGGCCGCCGAGTTGCGCGATGACATAGCCCTGGACCAGCGGATCGTCCTCCACCACGAGTACCGTCTCCCGCCCGCGCGCCGTGGCGGGCGCTTGAACCGGCGCCGTCCTGGCCACCGCCTCGCCCTTTGCCCGCGGCAGGAACAGCCGCATCACGGTGCCGCGCCCCTCCTCGCTTTCGATCGCAACAGTGCCGCCGCTCTGGCGGGCAAAGCCGTAGACCATGCTCAGCCCCAGACCGGTGCCGCGGCCGACCCCCTTGGTCGTGAAGAACGGCTCGAAAACACGCTCGCGGATATCGGCCGGAATGCCGTGACCGGTGTCGCCGACTGCAACCATCACGAAGGCGCCGCGCACGCCCTCACCAGCGGTCCCCGTGCCGTCGAGCTCGCGGTTCGCGGTTTCGAGGGTGAGCTTGCCGCCGCCCGGCATCGCGTCGCGCGCATTGACGGCGAGGTTGACGATCGCGGAGGACAGCTGCGACGGATCCACCATCGCGGACCAGGCCTCGTCGGCGAGCCGCGTCTCGATCTCGATTTGCTCGCCGAGCATCGGCCTCAGCAGCTTCGCGGTCTCGACCACGAGCGCGTTGACGTCGATCTCGCGCGGCTCCAGCGGCTGGCGGCGCGCGAAGGTCAGGAGTTGCGAGGTGATCTCCGCTCCGCGCGCGGCCGCATCATCGATCAATTGCGCGATCGCGGCCAGCTCGGGCTTGTCCGCAAGCCCCTCCTGGATGATCTCGATCGTACCGGTGATAACCGTGAGCACGTTGTTGAAATCGTGCGCCACGCCGCCTGTGAGCTGGCCGATCGCGTCCATCTTCTGGGACTGACGCAGCCGCTCCTCGATCTCGTGCTGCGCGGTGAGGTCGGTCGCGGAGCCGCGGTAGCCGAGGAAGCGTCCATCGTCGTCGAAAACCGGCTTGCCGTTGACGCTGAAATGATGCATCCGCCCGCGCGTGTCGCGTCCGCGATACTCGAATTTGCGGAACGGCTCGTGACGGTCCAGCGTCGCCAGATGCGCGCGCCATTTCTCGGCCTCGGTATCCCGATCGAGCGCAGTATCGATGCGACGCGTGCCGATCCGCACTTTGGGATCCATGCCGAAGGCAATCACCCGGTCAGAGAGATAGGTGAAGCAGTGGTCCGGCCCGGTTTCCCAGAACCAGTCGGACGCGGTTTCGGCATAGTCGCGGAAACGCTCTTCGCTCGCCCGCGCCTCCGCTTCGGCGCGCCGGCGGATGGTCAAATCGCGCTCGAGATTGGCATTGGCCTCGCGCAGCTCGCCATAGGCCTGCTGGAGGTTCGCGCACATCGCGTTGAAAGCCTCGATCACCTTGTCCAGCTCGTCGGCATCGGAGGGCGGCCGGCGCTCCAGGCGTAACGGCGGTGGGGGCCGGGTCAGGCTGTATTTGCTGACGTACTCGGCGATGGCCGCAAGCGTCTCGATGTCGGTCAGACCAGGCTTCGCCGCCGTCGGCGCGATGGCGTGGCTGCGCTTGGCGTCCTCGTCAGCTGCGTTGGCCATGCACCATGTTCCCGAAATGGCGGCTCGCTGCTGCGGTCGAGCGGTTGCAGTCTCGAGCAATCCGTGGGCTGAGACGCGCCCGTCTCGTCACCCGATGCAAGCGACGTCCCGTCGGCCCGCGAGCTCGAAGTCGGCAAGTCACGTCTTCCGCCCCCGCAGCGGCACTGCTGGGCAAATTATCACTGCTCGTGCTAAAATGTCATCGGTGAAAGTCCGGTATGGCTCGCGGGACGAGCGCGCAATGATCGTTGCGACCGGGTGTGCAGGCGCCAACTTTGGCGGCTAGCCGTCGCCTGCCTGTCGCTGCTCGCCACTGACCTGCGTTGGCGCAGGACACGATCCGGCTGGCGCGCATCGCCTGCAACCACTACCTGCATGAACGTCATCGCGATCTGGTGCCTGAGGTCGGCAAGGTCATCGCTCAGATGCAGGCGAGCGGCGAGCTGGCCTCGCTGCGCGAGGTGCTGGTCAAGCAGGTCTTGAGCGGGCAATGACGAATGCGGCGTCAGCCGGCGCGAAGCCGCTCGCGCAGCGCGACGGCGGCGATCAGCATGCCGACGCACCAGGCCACGACCGCGCGGTGCGGCTCCTCGCCGAGCAGCACCGTGACCAGAACATGATCCGGAAAAGTGTGTAGCGGTTTTCCGAAAAGATCATGCTCAAACATAACCTCTGGTCAGAAGGCACGGGACGATGGCCTTGGAGGTCCGGCTCATCAGCGCGAGCAGGAACGGCATCGCCGATCGATATCTGCAGAACGTCCATTTCGAACGCCGGCCTTGCCGCAAGGCTTCAGAACCCGAAGAAGTTGAACGCGCGCCGCCGTTTGCCGCGTCGGCTTTCGACGATCCGCTCGCCGCCGTTCTCGGCCGAGCTGCCGTAATAGCGGTGATGGCCGGCCTGGTCGTGCAGATCGGCCGGCTCCGACTGCTCCGTCCGCCGCGCGTCGCAGATGATCTTGATGGTTTGACCCGACATTGCCGCCTCCAGCAAAGAACTTGTTGTTTATGGTCCATCAGTCGCGACCAGTTCCGGCGGCGTTCACATGGGCAAGGACGCAATCGGGTTTCAGGACGGTTTCGCCGCTTGCGGGCCACGCAATATTTTGCTTCGGAAGTGTCGGCACGGGCCGCCGTGCCACGTCCTCAGGACTTGCGCAGAAACAAAAGCAGAAAAGAACGAGGTGACGATGCTGTACTCCATCCTGGCCTATCACGTGGAAGACGAGGTCCTGTCCTGGACACCGGAGCAGGATGCCGCGGTCGTCGCCAAGGTCATCGAGGTTCAGGCGCCGCTGCGGGCCAGCGGGCAGTTTGGTCCGGCGGCCCGGCTGGATGAGACCCGCAAGGCCCGGACCTTGCGCGGCCCCGGCGCGGGAATGGTGCTGGACGGGCCGTTTGCCGAGACCAAGGAGCAGCTTCTCGGCTTCCACTTGATGCAATGCGCCACCGAGGAGGAAGCGATCGAAGCGGCGCGGAAGCTGCGCGCGGTCAATCCGACGGCGGTGTACGAGATCCGCCCGGTCAAGCTTTACGTGCCGGCCGATGGGTTCGGCGCGACATAGAAGCGCTGGATCAGGAGGCCGCCAAAGGCAAAACACCAGACGTAGGGCGCGATATGCGGCGCAAACGCCGCAACGATGGTGCCCGGGATGAACACGGCGACCGGAAACAGCGAAGCCATGATCTCGCGGCTCCAGCCGCGCAGGATGGTCCACCGGCATTGAGGCCGCCGATCGTGGTCAGGTGCAGGCCGTAGAGCACCGCCACCGCGCTGCTCATGGCGTAGTTGGTGTAGAGCCCGTTGGTGACCGGCAGCAGCACGATCGAGAGCAGGAAGAAAAGGTTGAGGACCACCATGCCACGGCTGCCGACGGGCTGACGTGCCAGCCGGCGGTGATGGCTGATCCAGAACACCCCGGCGATGATGAAGCTGAGCGCGAAGCCGGCAAGCTTGCCGGAATACACCCGGGCGAGATCGTTCCAGTCGGGCGCGCCACTGAACACTGCCGCCTTCGGCAAATCGTAAGCCAGCAGCGTCATGGCGACGCCGAAAATGGTGTTGCTGAGCGACTCCAGCCGCCGCATCTCGAATTGTTCGGGTTTGAGCTCGGTCATCTCGCCATGGGGTGCTGGAACCAAAGGGCTGTCTTCCCCCTAAATCCTAATTCCAGTTCCGTCCAGCCGCATTGCGATTCGCGCCGGGATCGCCGAGTCTCATCCTTTCACCGGGGCGATTCGTGGCGACATATCTGGACACGCTCAATGCGGAGCAGCGCCGCGCCGTCGAGCATGGCGTGGCCGACGGCGCAATCGTGGGCGGCCCCCTGCTCGTCATCGCCGGTGCCGGCTCCGGCAAGACCAACACGCTCGCCCACCGCGTCGCGCATCTGATCGTCGCAGGCGCCGATCCCCGCCGCATCCTGCTGATGACGTTCTCCCGACGCGCGGCGGCGGAGATGGCCGGCCGGGTCGAGCGCATCGCGCGCAAGGTGCTGGGCGAGAACAACGCCGCAATCATGCGCGATGCGCTGACCTGGGCCGGCACCTTCCACGGCATCGGCGCGCGGCTGTTGCGCGAATATGCCGAGCGGATCGGGGTCGATCCCGCCTTCACCATCCATGACCGCGAGGATTCTGCCGACCTGATGAACCTGGTCCGGCACGAGCGCGGCCTGTCGAAGACCGAGAGCCGCTTTCCGGCCAAGGGCACCTGCCTGTCGATCTATTCCCGCTGCGTCAATGCCGAGATGGAGATCGAGAAGGTGCTCGCCCAGCATTTTCCCTGGTGCGCGGGCTGGGCCGCCGAGCTGAAGGGTCTGTTCGCCGCCTATGTCGAGGCCAAGCAGGCCCAGCACGTGCTCGATTACGACGATCTGCTGCTGTATTGGTCGCAGATGATGGGCGATGCGCTGATCGCTCAGGAGATCGGCGGCCGCTTCGACCACGTGCTGGTCGACGAATATCAGGACACCAACCGTCTGCAATCCTCGATCCTCTTGGCGCTCAAGCCCGACGGCCGCGGCCTCACCGTGGTCGGCGACGACGCGCAGTCGATCTATTCGTTTCGCGCCGCCACCGTGCGCAACATCCTGGACTTTCCGCAGAGCTTCTCGCCGCGCGCGGAGATGATCACGCTCGACCGCAATTACCGCTCGACGCAGGCGGTGCTGTCGGCGGCGAACGGCGTGATCGGCCTCGCCCGCGAGCGCTTCACCAAGAACCTCTGGACCGACCGCACCTCAGGTCAGAAGCCGCAGCTCGTCACCGTGCACGACGAGGCCGACCAGGCGCGCTACATCGTCGAGGCGGTGCTGGCGAACCGCGAGCAAGGCGCGCTGCTCAAGCACCAGGCGGTGCTGTTCCGGACGTCCTCGCATTCGGGTCCGCTGGAGATCGAGCTGACCCGCCGCAACATCCCCTTCGTCAAGTTCGGCGGCCTGAAATTCCTGGATGCCGCGCATGTCAAGGACGTGCTGGCCGTGTTGCGCTTCGCCGAGAATCCGCGCGACCGCGTCGCCGGCTTTCGCATCCTGCACCTGCTGCCGGGTATCGGGCCTGCGACCGCACAGCGCGTGCTGGACCAGATGGCGGAGAGCACCGACCCGCTTGCCGCGCTCGGCCGGCTGCCGGGGCCGGCGCGCACCGGCGAGGACTGGACCTGTTTCGTCCGCACGGTCGAAAACCTGCGCTATTCGGAATGGCCCGTCGACCTCGAACGGGTGCGGCTCTGGTACGAGCCGCATCTCGATCGCATGCACGAGGATGCCGAGACGCGCCGCGCCGATCTGATGCAGCTCGAGCAGATCGCGAGCGGCTATGCCTCTCGCGAGAAATTCCTGACCGAGCTCACGCTCGATCCGCCGGATGCGACCAGCGACAAATCAGGGCCACCCCTGCGCGACGAGGATTACCTGATCCTCTCCACCATCCACTCCGCCAAGGGCCAGGAGTGGAAATCGGTGTTCGTGCTCAACGTCGTCGACGGCTGCATGCCGTCCGATCTCGGCGCCGGCACCAGCGCCGAGCTCGAGGAGGAGCGCCGCCTGCTTTATGTCGCGATGACCCGCGCCAAGGACGATCTCCACCTCGTCGTGCCGCAGCGCTTCTTCGTGCACGGCCAGGCCGCCAGGGGCGACCGCCACGTCTACGCCTCGCGCACCCGCTTCATCCCGGAGCAATTGGTCTACCTGTTCGAGCGCACCGCCTGGCCGAAGGCAGCAAGCGGTGCCGCGCGCACCGCGGCGCAGGGGCCGAAGATCGACATCGGGGCGCGGATGCGGGGGATGTGGCGGTAGACACAAGAGGCTAGTGTCGAGACCTGTCAGGATAACTGGAACAACAGAGGTCCGACATGAAAGCCGTTGTCGTCGAGCAATACGCCCCCATCGATCAGATCGAGCTGAAGGACGTACCGCCTCCGTCCATGGAGGCGGGACAGCTGCGCATCCGGGTGGAAGCTGCCGGGATTGGCTTCGTCGACGGGCTGAAGATCGAGGGACGCTACCAGACCAAGGACCCCCTGCCCTTCATTCCCGGGACGGAGTTCGCGGGGGTGGTGACGGACGCGCCCGGCGCACCGGGCGGTTACCAACCCGGCATGCGCGTGATGGGCATGACGCGATCGGGCGCACTGGCCGAAGAGATCGTCGTTAGGCCTGAAGCGGTCCATCCCCTGCCGGATGGCGTCGCAGCCGAGGTCGCCGCCTCGTTTCGCGCCAATTACCTGACGGCCCTTTATGCGCTGGGCGCGCGCGCTTCGCTGGCCGCAGGCGAGCAGCTTCTCGTGCTGGGTGCCGCCGGCGGCACTGGGATTGCGGCCGTCCAGATCGGAAAGCTGCTCGGCGCCCGCGTGATCGCAGCGGCGTCGACGCCGGACAAGCGTGAGTTCGCGCAGGCGCATGGCGCCGATGCAGTGATCGATTATACGCAGGCCGGCTGGCGTGACACGCTCAAGGACTTGACGGCAGGACACGGCGCCGACGTGATCTTCGACCCCGTTGGCGGCGAGATCTCGGTGCAGGCCTTTCGCTCCATCGCCTGGCGCGGCCGTCATCTCGTGGTCGGCTTTGCCGCCGGCACCATCCCCGCGCTGCCGTTCAATCTACCGCTGCTGAAAGGCGGCGCTCTGCTCGGCGTCGATCTTGCGCAGATTCCAACGCGCGAGCCCGATGTGCAGAAGCGCCTGATGTCACAATTGACGGACTGGCTTGCCGATGGCCAGTTGAAGCCCGTGGTCGGCCAAGTCTTCGCCTTCGAGGATTTCCGCGCGGCATTCAAGACGATGCAGACGCGCGCTGCGCTCGGCAAGATGGTGGTGCGCATCGGGCGATAAGATCCACAAACGGAAACCGAGCATTTCCGCACGTGCGCTTGTGACCGGGCTGCGGTCCCTTAGATGTGGCCGATCCTCCCACAGAGACTTGATCGATGACCGCACCGCTCGAATTCGGACTGGATACCTTTGGCGACGTCACAAGAGATGCGTCCGGCGACATGATTCCGCATGCGCAGGTGATCCGCAACGTGGTCGACGAAGCGGTGCTGGCGGACGAGCTCGGTCTCGATTTCATCGGTCTCGGCGAGCATCACCGCGCCGATTTCGCGATCTCCTCGCCGGAGACCGTGCTCGCGGCGATCGCATCGCGCACCAGGCGCATCCATCTCGGCTCGGCCGTGACGGTGCTGTCTTCGGACGATCCCATCCGCGTGTTCCAGCGCTTTGCCACGCTGGATGCGGTCTCGAACGGACGCGCCGAGGTGATCCTCGGCCGCGGCTCGTTCACCGAATCCTTCCCGCTGTTCGGCTTCGACCTGCGCAAATATGAGGAGCTGTTCGAGGAGAAGCTCGATCTGTTCGCCGCGCTCTTGTCGCAGCAGCCGGTCACCTGGCAAGGCAAGCTGCGTCCGCCGCTGAAAGATCAGCTGGTCTATCCGCCGGTCGAGAACGGCAAGCTGAAAACCTGGATCGGCGTCGGCGGCAGTCCGCAATCGGTGGTGCGCGCCGCGCATTACGATCTGCCCTTGATGCTGGCGATCATCGGCGGCGATCCAGCGCGCTTTGCGCCCTATGTCGAGCTCTATCATCGGGCCTTCAGGGAGTTCGGTCGCCCGGCCCAGCCGATCGGCGTGCATTCGCCGGGCTACGTCGCCGAGACCGACGCGCAGGCGCGCGAGGAGCTCTGGCCCGACTACAAGGCGATGCGCGACCGCATCGGCAAGGAGCGCGGCTGGCCCCCGATGGGACGCGACGAGTTCGTCCATGAGGCCGAGCACGGCTCGCTCTATGTCGGCGCGCCGGAAACGGTGGCGCGCAAGATCGCGAAGACCGCAAAGGCGCTCGGGCTTTCGCGGTTTCAGTTGAAGTATTCGGCGGGGCCATTGCCGCACGAGAAGCTGATGCGGAGCATCGAGCTCTACGGGCGGAAGGTGGTGCCGATGGTGCGGGAGATGATGGGGTAAGCGTGCTTTCGAGACCGTCTCGGTCCGCCTACGCCCTGCGGCTACGGCGCGACAGCCTTCGCTCACTTCGCGCCACGAACACTTATGCTGGCCCGCCTAGCCGTAGCTCGCGAAGCGAGCGAAGGCTGGTGGGGGAGGCAGGACTCGAACCTGCGAAGCCATGAGGCGGCTGATTTACAGTCAGCTCCCTTTGCCACTCGGGACACTCCCCCGCTCGACGGCAGCACAATCGGGCCGGACCTTGCCGGCGGACCGAAGACGGCCATGGAACGTGAAGGCCGCGGCAACCCGTATCGGGGCGCGACCGGGCGCGTTTATGGGCGAAGCGGTGGGGCAAAGTCAACCGAGGCAAGCAGCTAAAATCGCCCTCGAAGCCACTCAAATTGCCATATTGGGGTCCCCGTGACACAAGCGAGCCCATGAAGGACAAAAAATTCGCCCCGAGGGGCCCCCGCAGGGGGGCTAAGCCCTTCAACAAACCAGGGAAATCGACCGGCCGGCCGGCTTGGCGCGAACGCGATTCGCACCCCGACGGGCCCGTCATTCTCTATGGCTGGCACACCGTCACGATGGCCCTCGCCAACCCGCAGCGGCGGATCCGCAAGCTGACGCTAACCGAGAACGCCGCGCGGCGGCTGGCGGACGAAAACATCGCGACCCGCATCGCGCCCGAGATCGTCCGTCCCCAGGAGATCGACCGCCTGCTCTCGCCCGACGCCGTGCATCAGGGCCTGCTCGCCGAGGCCGATCCCCTGCCCTCGCCGGACATCGAGACGCTCAAGCAGGAAGGCATGGTGCTGGTGCTCGACCAGATCACCGATCCGCACAATGTCGGCGCCATTCTGCGCTCTGCAGCGGCCTTCGCGGTGAAGGCGATCGTGACCACCGCGCGTCACAGCCCCGAGGCGACGGGCGTGCTCGCCAAGGCCGCCTCCGGCGCGCTGGAGCTTGTGCCTGTCGTCACGGTGCAAAATCTCGCCCGCGCCTTAACGGCGTTGAACGAGCGCGGCTTCCAGACCGTCGGTCTCGACAGCGAAGGTACCGAGGACCTCTCGAACGTCACACTGCGCGAGCCGCTCGCGCTGGTGCTCGGCGCCGAAGGCAAAGGCTTGCGGCAATTGACGCGCGAGACCTGCAGCGTCGTGGCGCGGCTCGACATGCCCGGCGAGATCAAGAGCCTCAACGTCTCAAATGCGGCCGTACTCTCGCTCTATGTCGGCGCGAGCCGGCTGGGGCTGATGAAGCGCTAGCGCTTTAGGCGCCGCGCATATCCGGACGATGCTAGACTACGCCTGTTTTGCCCGACGGATCAATCGAAGTCTCTGTTTTTCCGAAATTTGGAGTTCGAACAGTGAGCTAATGAGCGATGCTCGCTCATCTCGGGCACATTGCGCTTCAAGTCCTTGATTTCACTGTTCCCGGCTACTGTGCATGGGGTTGTTTTGAAGAGAAAGCAAAACGCCCGTCCGCATCACGCGAACGGGCGCTTCGCAAATCTCAACCGATCAGAGATCAGTAATAGCGGCGCAGCACGCGGTGACCGCCATAATAGCGCGGCGCATGGCGGTGGGCGTAGCCGTAGCGGTGAGCATGGCCGTAGTGAACGCGCGGCAGATAGCCGTAGCGGGGACCGTAGCCGTAGCGATAGGGACGGAAGTACGGGCGGCGATAGGGATAAGCGGCCGGCGGCGCGACCGCAGCGGCACGATAGCCATAGCCATAGCCGTAATTGGCGGGCGCGACGACCGCGTCCTCGCGATAGGTCGGGTACGGCGCGAAGGCGCCCGGACCGGTATAGGTCGGACCCTGGTTGACGTAATAATACTGCGTGGTCGGCTCGGCGAGACGCTCATAGGCGCCGTAGCCGTAGCCATAGCCATAACCATATCCGCCGCATCCGGTGTTGCAGCCGGTATAGACCGGCGCCACCGGCGCGCATGTGGTGAAACCGCAGGCCGCGGCCGGCGCGGTGGCGGCGAACATCACGGCAGTTGCCGCGACCAGTCCCGAAATCATTTGACGCATTACTCTCTCCTGTTGATTTCCGTTTTTGGTTTTCACGTTTCTCAACCCGGCGGCCTGCCGGGTATCTCTGTGCGCGGCCGCGGCCGCGGGGGCCGAGGACGGTCGTTGATCTCGGGCGCGTAGATCACCGGCGGCGGATCGACGGGCGGATCCATCTGCGCCGGCAGCGGCGCGGACGAGGCACCCCAGCTCTGGTGGTAGCTCTCGGCGGGCTTGGGCAATTTGCGGTTCGCCGGCGGCTCGACCTCGAGCCGGCCGTAGCCTGGCCGCAGGCCCAGCGTCGGATAATAATGGCCGACGTTATCGGGCTGCCGCTCGGCGATATAGCGTCCGCCATAGATCGTGGGCTGCACCTGCTGGCCCTTGCCGAGGCCCCAGGTGCCCTCGACGACGGCATAGGACGCATCGATGTTGTTGATGATTACAGGCACGCCGGGACGGCCGGGAACGACGATCTCGAAGCCGGCTGCAAACGCGGTTGCAGGCAGTCCGATCAGAAAGGCGGCGAGCGCCACGGCACGCATGAGGAGACCCCGGTTATCCGGGCGCAACCTAACCGATCGCGACGCAGAGAGAGTTAAGGCCTGCTCACCAAATTCCGGTAAGCCTAACGTGCAAGGATTGCGCGCCGCTCAAATGCTGCACGGCGAGCTAGCGAAGCGTTAACGGCGCGGAACCGCGCGGCTGGAACAACGCATGCTGCTCACATCGGTTTGACGGCTCGCCTCCGAAAAATCCCAAGGTTGCATCGGAACGTCCTGCGCCGTCAGCGTTTAGCTCCTGTCCACAAAATGGGAGCGAACAACCATGACCATCAAGCTTCTCGGGGCCACGGCGATCGCAGCGACCATGCTGGCAGGCTCTGCCATGGCGCAGACCGTCGTCACCAATCAGGGCCGCTGCTCGGCGCAATTCCCGAACGCCAATTGCCAGACCTTCGGACCGGGACAGGCCACCACCGAGAGCGGCTATCGCCATCGCCGCGCGGCCTATCGTCAGGCCAACCGCGACTGGAATAACGACTGGAACAGGAGCCCCACCGGCTTCTGGCCGACCGACGTTGCGGCGGGCGCTGTCGGGACGGCGGCCGGCGTCGCCGGCGCCGCGATCGGCACCGCCGGTGCGATTGCCACCGCACCATTCCGCGGCTGGGACAATTCCTACGCCTACGACAATTCGTGGGACCGTGGCTGGGACAATCGTAGCTGGGACAGGCGCACCTATGCCCAGCGCAACGGTTTCGTCTGTACGCCCGGCACTTACTTCAAGGGCGCAGACGGCCGCCGGCAGCTCTGCCAGTAAGCCGGCTTGAGCCGAACGCGACACATCGGGCGGCCCGCGCGGCCGCCCGCTTCACGTCCTGCGACGACGACCTCCCGGTTCTGGCACTTTCCGATCAAGTCTGGTATTGCGGCGCGCACGGGTAGACGGCCCCGGCGCGAGCCGAGCTCTGCCCTGCCTCTTGAGGCATGCCGGCTTAGCTCAGCGGTAGAGCAGCGGTTTTGTAAACCGAAGGTCGGGGGTTCAATCCCCTCAGCCGGCACCAGCTTCTGACGCGCAACTGTTCTCCGGCAATCCATCCATCCGCCAGAGGCCGAGGCTCTTGTCGCGCCAGCCGCCATTGCCCTCCTCGCAACGCTCGTTGATCAGCGCCTGCGGTGCCGGCCAGCCGAACGGCGGCTTCTCCATGTTGAGCGCGCGCCAGTCGCCATCCTCGCAATCGTGATTGTCTTGCCACTCCGGAAAGGTCGTGACGAGCAGGAAGCGCGCGCCGCTCATCCGAAATTGCGCGAGCGCGCGATAGATGTTCGCAAAGCTCAGATGCACCAGGCAATCCCGGCAGAGAATGACGTCGGCGTGCGGCAGCGCATCGCGCGTAATGTCAGCGACGAGAAACCGACCGGACGAACCGTCGGCTGCGACACGCCGGCGGTTTGCATCGATCAGCGACGGTACGATGTCGATGCCGGTGTAATCGACATCGAGCTTGAGCTGGCCGATCCAACCTGCATCGCCGCAGGGCGCATCGAGCAGCGAGCGAACGCCGAGCCGTAGCAGCAATGCAGGCAGCGCCTCCTGGATTGCGGCTGTGGCGACATCCTCCGAGCCGAGGCCGGACACCGAAGTGGCCGCGCCCCAGAGGTTGGTCCGCTCGATCCGCGCGAACCGCGCGGCGAGATCCAGCCCTGAGAAATTGTCACGGTCGGCAACGAAGCCTTCGTGCGCAAGCACGGGAGGACGATCGGCGGTCATTGGGCGAGCCTTTTGCGGCGCGGGTACAACTATACAATCCCGCCGAACTGTTCGAAATTGCCTGGCAGCGAACCTACGCGCGCCATTCGTCTCGTCGAGACCATGCGCTCCACCACGCCCAAAGAGAAGGCCAAGATAGTCGCCGGCGCGGTGACGGCCGTCGTCACGACGGCCATGCTGTTCGTGCTCGCGCTCGGCGTGGTGCTGGCGCCCTAGGCGAGCTCCCGTTTTCGCATCGAAAATCGCCGGCCCGGAACCGGCTCCGGCGCCAGCCGTTGTCAGCGCATGCGGATCCGGGAAGAAAACCGAAACATGATTCTGCTGGCGACGGTGACGCTGTGCTGTATCGCCGTGGCCGGGACGTTGGCGCTGTTCGAGCCGGCGCCTGTACGGACGCCCGATAAGCTGGTCGCCGATAGGGCCGTGATCGAGCCCACTCCGCGCACGCCAGCTCAGATCCCGGTTCGGGTGGTCGGCGCGCCGTTCGAGCCCAACGTCAATCCGCGCGAGCGGTAGCGCTCACCTCGACGAGGTCTTGCTTACCTCGGCGAGGCCTTGGCGCCCTCCTCGGGTCGGCCGTGGACACGCGCCAATTCCTCGACAAACGCGATCACCTCCGCCCGCTTGTCGGGCGGCAGCGTCAGGAACGCGCGGATGAGCCTCAGGCCCTCCGCCTCGTTCGGTCTTTCTTTCGATGCATCCATCTGCCCAGTGTCGGGCTACCGGGAAAAATATGCAACCCTTGCAAACAGCCTTGATTCGAAGCAGCCGCTTTGCTGGAATACGCGCGGCTGAGGTGGATCATGAAATGGATCAGGGAGCGCGACGCACTGATCGCGCAGACGCTGGCTTTCGTCCAATCGGTGACCGGCAGGAAGGATGATATCCTTCAGCCGGAGGCGCCCGCATCTGGCCCGGCCGTCGCGATGGAGATCGTCACCGTGGAGGCGGTCACCGTCGAGATCGAACCGCCGCAAGCCCCCCTTCCGCCGCGGCCCGCGCCTCTGCCGACGCGGACGAGCGGCGAATTCCGTGCCGAGATGCAGGCCCGCATCGCCAATTTCCGCAAGCACCAGGAGCGCTTCGAGCGCGAACGTGAGGAATATTGTGCGGCGACCCTGACCAAATTGCGTGCAGCCATCCGCGACGCCTCAGGTCCGCCGGCCGAATAAGGCCCGGCCAGGGCCCTACAGCCAGGACCCTACAACCACGACCAGACCAGCCAGAGATTGGCCGCGCAGGCGCCGAACAGCGCCAGCGTGAGCGGCAGGAGCATGTGCCCGCAGGATGTGTTCAGGTCGCTCGTCATGGCCGAAAACATCCGCTGATTCCGGCCGAAGAGTCCCAGGGATTCTTTTTTCCGGGATTCAGGACTCGTTAAGGACTCAAGGGCCGTCCACGACGATCACGGGCGCGTGATCGGGCGGGTGGCCGGAACCCTCCCCCCGTAAGCTCGTTAACGGGCATTCCTGGAGTCGGGATGCATGCCCTACGCCCTCTTCTGCAATGACGCCCAAATCAGCAAGTCCTATCCGAGCGAGGCCGACGTCTGGAAGCTCGCCGAGCGGAGTGGTCTCGTCGTGGACGTGACGGCGGACGACGAGCGGCCGGGACCGCGCCGGGTGCTCGACAATGATTACAAGATCGAGCCGTGCCAGGCGGCTCAAGGCGAGGACCCCGCCAAGAACAAGGCGGAGGCCGATCGGCAGTCCAGAATGGAGCTCGAGCTGAATTCCTGAGTTCCGGCACGGAGCCGGAGCGAAAGCTCAGGGGGTGGCCGCCACAAGCGAGGCTTGCTCGCCCGGCATCGTTACGCAGGCCTTGCGGCGGTGCAGCCCGCGGATGGCGCCGGTGACCTTCATGACCTTGCCCGACGGACATGAAGCGTCCTTGACGAAGGCAACTTCGTACGGTGCCAACATCAGAGGCTCGGATCTGAGGATTGTCTGTGCAGAGCACGGCAGGCAGCCGAAGAACGAGAGCACCACTGCCGACACCAAGATACGCATGTCCGTCGTCCCACCTGCCCGGTAATTGTCATATAACGCGTTCCGGAGCGCGAGTTCCGTAAACCGCAAAAATTATTTTTGCTTTACGCCAGCCCCATGACGCGCGTGAGAAGGCGCGCCAGCATCGTTTGCAAGCAAATGACGCGCCAAATGGTTCACGGAATGCAAAGAAAGCAGGCGCCGGAGGCGGCAGGCCGGCAAACGAAAGGCCGGCGGAGCCGGCCTTTGTCAGGTCTTGGATGTTCAGGTCTTGGATGTTCAGGTCTTGGATCTTCAGGTCTTGGATCTTCAGATCTTGGGTCGGCGCTGACGTCAGTACCGCGAGGCGGCCGGGCCGCCCCAGCCGAAGCGATAGTTCACCCCGGCCTTGACGGTATGCTCGTCCTCCCGGCCACGAACGCCGACGATGTCAGCCGGGCCGGAGGTGAAGGTCGTGCTGCCGAAATTGTAATATTGATACTCGGCCTTGGCCGACCAGTTCGGCGCGAACATGTATTCGAGGCCGGCGCCGACCGTATAGCCGTCCTTGTTGTTGCCGGTGGTGGTGAAGGCCTGCGGCACCCCGGCGATGTTCACGCCAAGGCCGTTATTCCGCCAGGCATAACCGCCCTTGGCGTAAAGCAGCGTCGGTCCCCAGGTGTAACCGATGCGACCGGTCACCGACCCGATCTGGTCGGTGTTGGATGTCACCTGCGTGCCCAGCGGGAAGATGGCGCCATTGTTGTTGGTCGGCAGCCAGGAATACTGGGCCTCGATACCCACCACCCAGTTGGGCGCGAACTGGTAGTCGAAGCCGCCCTGCACGCCGCCCAGGAAACGCGCGTCGCTCGACTGGAAGCTGTTGTCGCCGGCAAACGCGCCGCCGAGATGGCCACCGATATAGAAACCGGTCCAGTTATAGATCACCTGCGGCGGCGTGACCGGAGCCTTGGTATAGGCGCGCGGCTGCATGTCGGCCGCTGCGGCCGGCGCAACCAGCGCCAGCAGAGCTGCTGCACCCAGCAAGATCGACTTCATGATCATCCCCGTTCTTTCATTACGACACTCGGGAAACAACGTGGCGTGAATTGGGTTGCTTCGCGGCAATGCCGGAACGTTGATCGTTCGTGACTGTGACGGCGTGGCAACAACACGAATTTGTTCCGTCAATTCGGCTGCGCAAGGCCGCCGCCACGATTTGTCGCAAGACGAAACCACCCCGTTCAAAGCTCGCCGAAATGTGATCCAGCGGCTCCGGCTCCTTCTGTCTAACACCGGGCGATAAAGGCTGCCTTTGCGCTACCGCGTCATCTTTTCCAGTTCCGGAAACGGTGCGTAAACCGCACCGGCGCAGAGATCGCTGGTCTGGTCGACCACGCGGTCCGCCCGGCCGTTGACGAAGATCACGGCCCGCTCGCGCATGCCCTTGTAGCTCCCATCCGTCTCGCGCGGGGTGAAGTGCAGGCAGCTCACATAGAACTGCCGGCCGCCGACCTCGCGCTGTACCGGCTCGGCCATGGCGGCATTGCGCACGCCGACCGGATTGTTGAGGTAGGCCCGCATCAACGCCACCGTGTCGTTCCGGAAATTGTCGGGAAACGGCTGCGGCCCGCCGGCCTGGGTCCCGCCCATGAAAGTCGGACGGTCACTGTCGCTGCCGAAACATGCCGCAAGCGCCAGCGGCAACGCCAGGATCACCGCACATCTCGCCAATCGCCCCACAGGCCCCGCTCTCCGCTCGAACAGATCAGGAGACGTTCTAGCCCCAAGCCGGGATGAAGGGAATTCGCTTGCAGCGGCGCAAACAGCGCACCGGCCAGCCGCCGACATCTCGGGCTTCCGCCCGAGGCGTGGCAACGGGCCGGGCCTGACGTCCGCGCGCGGCGGCGGGCAATGCCAGGGATGCCGCCGCGCGCGATCAGTCGTCAGTTGCGCTTGTCAGACGTCGCGGGCTTGGTCACATCCGGCTGCGCCTTCTGCGACTCCTTGGCCGTGACCTGCTTGTCGTGATGGCGATGCTTGCTCACGCTCTTGTGCTGGTCGGTGGTGACCGCGGCATTGGCGTCCATTGCCTTCGACTTGCCATCCACCTTGGCGTCCGTCTTGACATCGGAAGCCTTCGCGTCCGTCGTCTTCACGTCCGTCTTGGCGTCCGTCTTGGCGTCGGTCTTGGCGTCGGCCTTGACGCCGGCTTCCGGTTTTGCGGCAGCGGTCGCCGCCTTGGTCTGGCTCTGGTCGGCCTTGATCACCGGCGCGGCTGTGGTGGTCTTGCCGGCCTCGGCGGCGAACGCCGGGGCTGCGATCACGGAGGTTGCGAGCAAAGCTGCAGAAATGGTCTTCAACATGGTGGTCTCCTCTTGGAAGGATCATCAGGCGGCGCCCTCTCGCCCCCATCGATCGTGGGAAGGAACATAAGCGGGGTGCACTGAACCCAATCTGAAGCCCCTTGCAGGCTTCCGTTCATCTCGATGACACGTTTGTCATCCACGGCCGGGCGAATAGATCGTGCGACGCGGGAATGTTTTTGCCCGAGAGGTGTTCCGGTCTTCGGGCAATCGTGTAGGATCGCCACGTTCCATACCGGAGAACTTAGATGCGCAAACTCTCAATGCTCGTTGTGCCGGGACTCGTCGCTATGACACTGGCGGCCGCGCCGGTGCTGTCCAGCGCGTATGCCGCCGCCGGCGACGACCCTTCGTCGCCGCCGAAATCGGACACCTCGACCAAGAAGGGCAAGAAGAAGAGCTCTTCCGTCAGCGACCCCAAATTCCTCGCGGCCTACCGCACCGCCTACGCCGCGATCTACGACAAGCACGATTACAGGGGCGCGATCGACCAGCTGAAGTCGCTCAAGCGCAACGACGTCGCGGACGTCGCCAACCTGATCGGCTACTCCTATCGCAAGCTCGGCGACTACCAGTCGTCGAAGGCCTATTATGAGCTGGCGCTGAAGGACGATCCGAACCACGTCCGCACCTGGCAATATTACGGCCTCTGGCAGCTCGAGCAGGGCAACCGCGAGCAGGCGCAATACCACCTCGACAAGATCGCCTCGCTCGCCGGCACCGGCAGCTCGGAATATCGCTCGCTGGCCGAAGCGCTCGACAAGCCGACCGGCGCGACGCTCGTCTACTGAAGGCATAGACTGGAGACATCGCATCTCCGAACGACGCAAACGGGCACAACCTTTCAGGTTGTGCCCGTTCTGCTTTCTCGGCTAGCCTTTCGCACCGACCTCCCTCGCAAACCGGTAGCGCAATGGACACGTGGCTGCGATCCGCGATCGACTACATCGGCTCCTGGATCGAATACCAGCTGACGACGATCCAGCAGCCGGGCGTCATCGTGGCTTTCGCCCATCGCGGCGAGGTCGTCGCCGAGCATGCGTTCGGCCTCGCCAATCTCGACACCGGCGAGAAGCTCACCCCGCGCCATCGCTTCCGCATCGCCTCGCACTCCAAGAGCTTCACCTCGGCCGGCATCATGAAGCTGCGCGAGCGGGGCAAGCTCCGGCTCGACGACCATGTCGGCCGATATGTCGGCGGCCTCGATCCGCGCGTCGCCGAGACCACGATCGCGCAAGTGCTATCGCACAGCGCGGGGCTGACGCGCGACGGCGCCGATTCCGGCCAGTTCATCGACAGCCGCCCCTATCTCGATGCCAAGGAGCTGCTTGCAGAATTGAAGCTGCCGACCGCGATCGACCCCGGCACACGCTTCAAATATTCCAATCACGGCTTTGGCCTGCTCGGCCTCGTGATCGAAGCTGTTGCGAAGGAGCCCTACTCCGTCTGGATCAAGCGCGAGATCATTGCGCCGGCCGGCCTGCGCGAGACCGAACCGGACGCACCGCTTCCCAAGGGCGCAGCCTTCGCGCGCGGCCACACGCGAAGAGTGCCGTTTGGCGAGCGCTGCGTGATCCCCGGCGACAATCCCGCACATGCAATGGCATCTGCCGCAGGCTTCGTCGCCACCTCCGCCGACACCGCACGCTTCTTCGCGCAGCTGGCGCCCAACGCGAAGGAGAGCGTGCTGTCGGTCGCGAGCCGCCGTGAGATGACGCGAAATCATTGGCGCATCCCGCAGAGCGTCGAGGCCTATTACGGCTTGGGAGTCAATGCCGGCAAGACCGACGGCTGGGACTGGTTCGGCCATGGCGGCGGTTTCCAGGGCTATATCTCGCGGACCTGCTCCATTCCCGCTTGCGAGCTTGCAATCAGCATCCTCAGCAACTCGATCGACGGCGCGGCGCCGTTCTGGATGGACGGCGCGATGCAGATCCTGCGCGTCTTCCAGACCCGCGGCGCCCCCGACCGGCGCGTGCGCGACTGGACCGGGCGCTGGTGGACGATCTGGGGTGCGACCGATCTCGTCCCCGCCGGCGACCGCGTGCTCGTCGCCAACCCGCAGTTCAACAACCCGTTCATGGATGCCGCCGAAATCGAAGTGACCGGCCGCGACACCGGCAAGCTCGCCTGGGCTGCCGGCTATTCCAGCCACGGCGAGCCGGTGCGCCGGGTCCGTGACAAGCGCGGCAAGGTCAGCGACATCTGGATTGCCGGCGCGAACGTGAAGCCAAAAAAAGTCGTCGCACGCGAGATCGCGCGCCGGTATCCGCCGCGCAAGCGCCGGCCTACTCCCGAATGAGCGCCTCGACCTCGCTTCGGAACGCCTGCCGCGATCCGTCGCGCGAATAGAACATGTGGCCGCCGGGATAGACCACGAACTTCACGCGCTGCGTCACGAAGGCCGGTAACTGGTCGAGCACCCGCCTCGTTGCGAAATAGGGCGTGGCGAGATCGAACAGGCCGTGCGTGACCAGCACGTTCAGCTTCGCATCGGTGGCGAGGATCTGGCGCAGCTCGGAGACCGATTGCGGCGGGTTGATGCCGCGGCCGAAATCCCATTGCCCTTCGACAGCACCGTTCAGGACTTCATATGAGCCGCCGGGCCGCCAGTTGAGCTTGCGCGAGAGCACGTCGACCGCGGCGCTCGTCAGCGGTGCCTGGAGCGCATCGCCGGAGGGATCGCCGAAGCGCGAGCTGCTCGAGTCCGGATAGGGATCGAAGCCGCGCACCGAGGCATCGTAGCGTCCGGTCACCTTGCCGTTCTTGCGGTCGAATTCGCGGCGGAATTCACCGACGTCGAAGCGGCCGGCGAGGCGGCGGCTCACCGCCTGGTCGATGCCGGTGAGTTCGGCGACCTTGTCGGCCAGACGCGTCGTTGCCTCCTTGTCCGCCTCGCCCCTGACGAGATCGGTCAGGAATTCGCCGCGCGCGTAAGCCTCGACGTCGGCGAGGTCGGCGCGCTTGACCGGACGTTTGGCTTCGCGCGCCACCGCGACATAGCTCGGCAAGGTCGCGACATATTGCAGGAGGCTCGTGCCGGTGAACTCGCGGAAATCCAGGAGCGGCGAGACCAGGATCAAGCCCCTGACGCCGACGCCGTGCTGGAGCTGCAACTGGCGCAAGACCTTGGGGCCGCGAATGCCGCCATAGCTTTCGCCGGCGACGTATTTCGGCGAAGTCAGCCGCTCGTGCTTTTCGAGCCAGCGGCGGATCACGAGCGCGATCGAGTTGGCGTCGCCATCGACGGAGTAGAACGATTTGCGGGCATCCTCGCCGCTCGCCACGAAGCGGCTGTAGCCGGTGCTGACGGGGTCGATGAAGACGAGATCGGTGAAGTCGAGCCAGGTCTCCGCGTTCGGCTTCACCTCGGGCGAGGCCGACGGCGACAGGGCCTCGCCATCGAGCGGCAACCGCCACGGCCCGGCCGCGCCGAACTGAAGCCAGGCCGAGGACGCACCGGGCCCGCCGTTGAACAGGAACGTCACCGGACGCGTGGCGCGCTCGGCACCGTCGAGCTGGTAGGACGTATAGGCGATGTCGGCCAACGGCTCGCCTTTGCCATCGAACACGCGGATCGACCCGGCGGTGGCCGTGAAGTTGAGGGTCCGGCCGGGCAGATCGAGCGTCTGTTTCGTGGTCGAATCCGGCGGCAGACGGTGCGGCTCGGCCGCGGACGACGACGTCTGCGGCGCGCCTTGTGCGCCACCGCCGCGGCCCCCCTTCTGTCCGGCCGGCGCGGCCGCCTCGGAGCGCGGCTGCGGCGCATCATCTGCGTGTGCAAGGCCGACGAACGCGAAAGCCGACACCGCCAACACCAGGCCCGCACGGCGGAGCGCCGGCAAAGTCGTGACCATGATCGTCCTCCGTGTCCGGCCGTGATCGCCGGCAGTCAGAAAGGTAGCGCCAAATTGCGACGGTTTGGGGAATCATTGGCAGTGCGAACCCTGAAGCGGCCGGCCGGGTTCAAATTGCCCGGTTCGGTGCTTAAGTCCGGTTGGATCGTCCCCGTTAGCTTTGGTGGGCGGTCATCCTCGACAATACGGGCCTACCTCGTATAGACGAGCCCGGCGGAACCTTCCTCGACCCAGCGGCCCTGCCGAGAAGCCATGACCAAGCCTGCGCGATACGACCGGATCGCCTTCGTCGCCAGCCCGAGCAACGAGGCGCAAGCCGCCTTTGGCCAGCTGACCAGGGATTATGGCAATTGCGATCCCGATGAGGCCGACGTAGTCGTCGCACTCGGCGGCGATGGGCTGATGCTGCAGACGCTGCACCACCATATGCGCACGGGAAAGCCGATCTACGGCATGCACCGCGGCACGGTCGGCTTCCTGATGAACGAGTACTCGACGCATGATCTGCGCCAACGGCTCGAGACGGCGCATGAATCCGAGATCAATCCGCTCCTGATGCGCGCGACCGACGTCAACGACCGCGTTCACCTGCACCACGCCATCAACGAGGTCTACTTATTCCGCCAGACCTCCCAGGCGGCGCGCTTGCGGATACTTATCGACGAGCGCGAACGCATGCCGGAGCTGATCGCCGATGGCATTATCGTCGCGACGCCGGCAGGCTCGACGGCCTATAACCTCTCCGCCCAGGGACCCATCCTCCCAATCAACGCCGCCCTGCTGGCGCTGACGCCAATCAGCGCCTTCCGGCCGCGGCGCTGGCGCGGCGCCCTCCTGCCCAATACCGCCTATGTCGTGATCGAGGTGCTGGAAGACGACAAGCGCCCCGTCGCAGCGGTCGCCGACCACGAGGAGGTGCGCAGGGTCCGGCGCGTCGAAGTGCTTTCGGACAAGAGCATCTCGATGCGGATGCTGTTCGACCCTGGCCACAGCCTGGAAGAGCGCATCCTGCGGGAGCAGTTCGGCTACTGAGTGTCCTGCCGCCCCAACCCTGGCCGCAACCCTTCGTTAACTCCCGGCACGATATGGTTAACGAAGGTTGACCCGCTTTTGGCCCGGGCGTCATGTTCCGTATCGACTTCAACAAGCTGCGCTTCCTCGTCTGCGACGACAATCCGCACATGCGCCGCATCCTGCGGACGCTGCTGCATTCGTTCGGCGCGCGCGAGGTCTATGAGGCCGAGGACGGCGCCACGGCGCTCGAAATGTACAGCCATTACGTGCCCGACATCGTCATCACCGACTGGGCCATGCCGATCTTCGACGGGCTCGAGCTCGCGCAGATGATCCGGCAGCCGGAATCCAAGGGCAATCCCTACGCACCGATCATCATGCTGACCGGACATTCGGAGAAACGTCGCGTCACGGTCGCGCGCGATGCCGGCGTCACCGAATTTCTGGCCAAGCCGATCTCGGCCAAGGGGCTCTATCAGCGTATCCTCAACGTCGTCGCCAATCCCCGCCCCTTCATCAAGACCAAGACCTATTTCGGCCCCGACCGGCGCCGCAACACCAACTCCGCCTATATGGGCCCGGAGCGCCGCGTCGGCGAAAAGCACGAGGTGCTGCAGCAGCCCTCGCTGCTCGACAAGGCCCGCTCCACCATCTAGCGCAACCGCTTCAGACGAGGCAGGCATCATGGCGAAGAACAGCGCAAAGGACATCGAGGTCAAGGCCTTCGCCACGCACCAGGTCATCACGCAGCCCAATCCGCTGCGCAAGGTCCTGCGCCGCGTCGAAGAAAAAGACCTCGACGACCCGGTCGCCCGCGCCGAGCAGGCGCTCGCGAGCCTCTCCGGCGAGTTCAAGGACTGGATGGCGATCGAGGCCCAGCGACTGTACGCCGCCTGGACGGCCGTGCAGAACGACGGCTTCACGAAGAAACTGCGCGACGAGCTGTTTCACGCCGCGCATGACATCAAGGGGGATGCGGCGACATTCGGCTTTCCTTCAGCCGCAGGCATCGCCGAAAGCCTGTGCCGCGTCATCGAGCACGCGCCTGACCTGGAAAAGGTGCCGGCCGAGCTGTTCACGCACCACATCAACGCCATTCTCGCCATCGTGCACGAGAACACCAGGCTGGACAGGATCAGCGTCTCGGCCGAGCTCAGCCACCGCCTGCGCAAGGTCGCCGATGATTATCTTGCCTACGTCAACCGCGACCGCCCCGAGCATCTCGAGGTGATCCTGGCGCCGAGCATCGCGCCGGCGGAATAAGGCCGAACTCTCTCCTCTCGTCATTGCGAGCGCAGCGAAGCAATCCAGACTGTCCCCGCGGAGGGATTCTCGATTGCTTCGCTGCGCTCGCAATGACGGAGCCTGTCTCTCTTCCGGCCCGCCTTGTCGCGAGCTTCGAACTACGCCGCAATCAGATCGTCATAGAGCGGATCGACCACATCATCCGCGACAATCTCGTCGCAGAACAGCCGTGCCTCTTCGCGCGCGGATTCAGTGGCGAAGCGGCGCAGCAGGACCATCAGCGGCTCGGTGGCGCCGCGATCGGACTCGCAATGGGTGAGCACGCGCTCGACCATGCGCCGGCGCAGCCGCGCCGCGCCGTCGTCGCTATCGACGAAGCCCTGCTCGTGGCAGGCATCGAGCGCGACCTGGAACGCCGCAAACGTCGCCTCCGGAAGCCCGGCGCGACGGAGCAGCGCGTGCACGCTGTTGCCGCCGCGCTCGTGCAGCAGCGCCGAGACGCGCGCCAGCGGCAGATCGGCGAGTTCGGCGAGTGCCGCGTCGAACAAGTCCAGATTGCCCGACAGCAATGCGCGCAGGATCAGGCCCGCGGTCAGCTGGCCGGTGATGCGCAAATGCCGGACCAGGCCCTGCATGTCATCGCCGCGCGAGCGCGCCGCGATGTTCATGGTGGAGCGGTCGCGCGCCTCGATGGTGATGCGGTCGGCGCGGTCGGCGCTCAGCCAGTTCCGCGCCACGACGAATTGCGCCAGCGTCTCGGAGAGCTTTGCCACCAGCGCAGCACGCGTTGCAGCCGGCAGATCCTCCAGCACCAGCATCGCCTCGCGGATCGCGGCTAGATGGCCATGACGCTCGACGATCCGGTCCCAGGAGAACGGGGCGAGCTCGGCATGGGGATTCTCGATCAGCTCCAGCGCGGCAGCCGCGCAGCCGACTTCGGCGATCGCGGCGCACACCGACACCGGCAATGCGATGCGGCGCGCGACTGCGCATTGCACCTCCTCGCCGCCGGTCGCGACGATGTCGACGAGATCGGCGTCGATCAAGAGCGGGGAATGTTCGAGCACCGGCAGCGCGACCGTCGGCTGATCGGCCGACAGCGCCCGCACGATTGCGGCCGGCGCATCGAGGCTGCGGGCAAAAGCTTCAGCCATCGCCTGCCGCACCAGCGGCGAGGCATCGTCAAGCAGCATCAGAAGCGCGCCTTCGGCGGCGATGCGATCGTCTGCAGAAAGGTCCGAGATCAGCCAGGCCCGGGCCAGCGCCCGTGTTGCCTCGGCCCGCTCGCCTGCGGGTGCCGTCCTGATCCAATGAATGAACTGCCGAACAATCATGCTGCTTCCGGCTTACACAACAGACGAAAAACGATGACGCTCGTCACCTGCAACACAAAATAAACCACGACGCTTAACAAAGCGTTCACCATAACTGGCTGGTTTTATTGATGATTTGTTAAGGGAACAAAGCCGCCACGCGCGGCACACGCGACGAGCTCTCGCTGATCCTCCGTCATTGCGAGCGCAGCGAAGCAATCCAGGACTGTATCCGCGGAGAGATTCTGGATTGCTTCGCTGCGCTCGCAATGACGGTGTTGACGCAGCTGCGCACACAGTCTCGATCTTGTGCACGGACGTAACGCGGCGTCCGGAGCAAGAGCGAAGCTAGCTCGAGAACGTGCCGCTGCGATCACTGAAGAGATCGAGCGGTTGCGGCGGCCGCACGTCCGGCGTCGCCGCTGCGACCGAGGTGAGCGAGGCATTGTTGCCCCATAGTTTCTGCACCGTGGTCGAGACCGGCTGCGTGGCATCGCCGGGTTGATAGATCGAACGAAACACCGGCGTGCCCGTCGGACTGTCCGCGACATGTGTCGACGACGTCGCGCTGACGGGCGTCACTGTGCGGGCATTCGGGAAGGTCTGGAGATAGGCGGCGTTGTCCACGACAGGCGCAGTGGGCACCACTGCATTGGCACTCGCGACCTGCGTGGTCGAAGGCGTGGCGCCATACATCGCCATCGCGCTGCGGGTTACCTTTGAATTGGCCGCGCTGGCATAGCGGCTGTCCAGGACCGAATAGACCTCGGAGACGCTGCGGGCGCGGCCGTCCTTGGCGTAGAAGATCGGGCGGTTGGCGGCCGCCGCGTTGGGAAACAGCCGCGCGCCGACGGCTTGCGGATTGTCCTCGGCATTGGCGATCAATTTCGCCGCGCCGCGGACGCCCATGAAATGGGCCATGTAGAGTTCGCTGTCGCTCGGCCTGCGCCCGAGCAGGCCGGTGAGCTTGAAGCTGTTCGACTGCGTCAGCGCCGCGGCCATGGCGGAAGCGGCTTCGGGATCGTCGCGCAGCTTCATGATCGACCGCTTCTTGACGGGATCGTCGACGGTGTAGGTCCCCGATGACGTCCTGGTGATGGCGTCGGCGTAGCTGCCATAGCCGAGCTGGGTACCCGCTTCCTTCACCGTGCCGAGCCAGGTCTGGTCGATGAACTGGTAGAGCCCCTGCGCGGACGAGGTGGTGGCGGCGGCCGTCGGATTGAAGTCCGATTCCATTTTGGCCGTGGTCAGCATGTACTGGAAGCTGACGCCTGTGACGTTCGAGGCCTGCTTGATCGCACCGGCGACACGCGCGCGCGACGGATCAAGGCCGGCCGTCTGCGTGGCACTGAAACTGTCGATCGACATGGTGGAGGGCCCGCCCCGCGCGGCGCTGAGCGACGCCGGCAATTCGGCGCCCATCGTCTCACCGTGGGACAGGTATGGTTAAGGCGGGGTTAACTGACGCTCCGCGTCATTCCGGGGCATGCGACAGCGCGAATCCGGAATGACAGGCTGCTACTTCCTGTAAACGTCGTTCGGATCGAACAGCCGGTCCGCCTCAGTGAAGACCAATCTTGCTCCCCCACCCTCGGCCTCGACCTTGCGGTAGAAGCACGACCGCCGGCCGGTATGGCAGGCCGCGCCGATCTGCTCGATGCGGATCCAGACCGCATCCTGATCGCAATCGGTGCGCATCTCGACCACGCGCTGGGTCTGACCCGACGTCTCACCTTTTCGCCACAAGGCATTGCGCGAGCGGCTGAAATACCAGGCTTCGCCGGTCGCAATGGTCTTGCGCAGCGCCTCCTCGTTCATGTGCGCGACCATCAGCACGTCGCCGGTGGCGACGTCGGTGGCGACGACCGTCACGAGGCCAGCGGCATCAAATCTGGGCAGGAAGGCGAGGCCCTCCTCGGTCTCATGGGAATGAGCGGACACAGCAACTCTCGCCGGTTTGTCGCGAGGTCAGCGCGTCGTGCCTCGCACCAGGGACAGGAAACGGGCCTGCTCCGCCGGATTGTCGCGGAACATGCCGGTGAAGCGGCTGGTGAAAGTAGAGGCGCCATGCTTGGCGACGCCGCGCACCGACATGCAGGTATGCTCGGCCTCGATCAGCACGGCAACGCCGCGAGGCTTGAGGACCTCGTCGATCGCGGCGGCGATCTGCGCGGTCAGGTGCTCCTGGGTCTGGAGCCGGCGGGCGAAAATGTCGGTCAGGCGGGCCAGCTTGGACAGGCCGACGACGCGCTCCACCGGCGTATAGGCGATGTGCGCCTTGCCGTAGAACGGCATCATGTGGTGCTCGCATTGCGAGGTGAACTCGATGTCGCGCACCAGGACGAAATCGTCATAGCCCGCCGTCTCGCCGAAGGTGCGGTCGAGCACCTCGGCCGGGCACTGGTGGTAGCCCTGATAGAGCTCGTCGAAAGCCTCGACGACGCGGCGCGGCGTGTCGAGCAGGCCCTCGCGCTCGGTGTTCTCGCCGATATAGGCGAGCAGCGTCTTCACCGCCGCTTCCGCCTCGGCGCGCGCGGGACGCGGCTGGTCGGCGCGGACGGCGGCCGCGAGGAATTCGGCAGGATCAAGCTCGGCCGGGCGGTTCTCGGGCTGCCGGTCGGAGGGCTTACCCGGGCGGATGGATTTGATTGCAGCGTCCATATCTTCTCCGTTCGACGGCCTAACGGCCGGAGTGTCACCGGCAGACGGGGCGGCCAAGCCGCCGGACGCCTGAACAGAACAGTTTCGGTGCAAAAGTCCCAAGGTCACAAAGCCGGCAGCGCAGATCTGGATCACCGCCACCGCTCCGCTGGACTGTTTTTCCACCAGTTCCGCCCCTATATAGGACCGTGGGCGGCGCCCGCCAAGGCCGATCCGGCTTGGAAGCGGGTGTGGACGCGTTGGACTCCATCACATGCTGAACGACATTTACAACAAGCGGATCATCGAGCTGGCCGGGAATATTCCGCGGCTCGGACGGTTGGCGGACCCCGATGCCTCCGCCACCGCCCATTCCAAGCTGTGCGGCTCGACCGTGAAGGTCGATCTTAAGATGAACGGGGATACCGTCACCGACTTCGCCCATGACGTGAAGGCCTGCGCTTTGGGCCAGGCCTCTTCATCCATCATGGCAAGTCACGTGGTCGGCTCGACTGCGAGCGAACTCCGTGAGTTACGCGAAACCGTTCGCAAGATGCTGAAGGAGAATGGTGCGCCTCCTCAAGGAAAATGGGAGGAGATCAAGTTCCTCGAGCCGGTCCGCGACTACAAGGCGCGCCATGCCTCGACGCTTCTCACCTTCGATGCCGTGGTTGATGCCATCGGCCAGATCGAGGCCAGAACCAAGCAGCCGGCCGCAGCGCAAGGCTGACCCCCTCTCCGTCATTCCGGGCGAACTTGCGCACCCCAGGTACGCACTTGCTCACCAAGGTTCGCGCTGACGCGCGCCCCGGGATGACTACCGAGATTTAAGAGCTTACTTCGGCGCCGCCGCAGCAGCCGGTGCGGCAACACTACCGGTCGGCACCAGGGCTTCCGCCGTCTTGGTCGACTTGGAAGCCTGTTCCGGTTCCGCGCCGAACCTCGCCTGCGTCTTCGGTGCAAGCTCCGCCATTGCCGGCGCCGAGATATCCACGTGCGGGAGCACGTCAGCCACGAGATCGGTCGTAACCAGATTGGTGAGCTTGAGCTCGCCGGCATCGAGCTCGTGCAGGTCCTCCCAAGGCGGGACGCTGAGCGCAAGCGACAACAGATCCCCGGCGCCACCCATATCGAAGGTGTATTTGGCGAGGCGGCCGATGTCGCGCTCCACGATCATCAGGTCCTGCGCGCTATAGCTCGCCGCCTTGGCATCATCGGCGCGGTCGCCCATCCAGATCTGGTGAACCCGGACATGAGCGGCTTCCGGCACGTAACGCTTCTTGCCGGCCAGCAGCAGGAACGCGCACATGGATTCGCAATAGGCTTCCGGCGCGACGGCCGGCCGTGTCGACGGCCCGCCGCGGAGGCTCACGCCGACCGTGGTCAAAAGCCCGAGATTGCGGAAGCGCCGGCCGAGCGTGATCGCGTCATTGACGGAGCCGCCGCTGGAATCGAGCACTACGGTGGCGCCGCCGAGCTGGCGGCCGCGCGAAAACTCTTCGAATTCTTTGGGCGTATCGGCAGTGATGATGCCAACCGCGCTGATCCAGCCGCGGCAGTTCGGCTCGCAGGCGACCCAGCTGAACTTCATCGGCAGCTTGCGCTCTTCGAGAGCAGCGCCTGCGCGGGCCGACGATCCGAATGTCGCGACGGCACCTGCCAGCGCGACCCCACAAACGGCGGTTCCCACCAGCAACCAGCCGCGAAGTTTAAGGGAGTTCAGAAGTCTCAATCTGGTTCCTTCCCCAAGCCCCAAAGCCCCAAGG
>NZ_JADYVS010000080.1:0-1552 GCF_020194055.1 Bradyrhizobium sp. NBAIM03
CGCAACAAGCTGCTGCCGCTGATCCATCTGAAGAAGCTCCTGAAGATCGACGACGGCGCGGCCTCCGATCCCGAGAACGGCTTCATCGTGGTGACGCAAGTCGGCAGCCAGACCTTTGGCATCGTCGTCGATGGCGTGTTCCACACCGAAGAAATCGTGGTCAAGCCGATGTCGACAAAACTGCGTCACATCGACATGTTCTCCGGCAACACCATTCTGGGCGATGGCGCGGTCATCATGATCATCGATCCCAACGGCATCGCCAAGGCGCTCGGCGCCGCCGGCTCCTCGGCCCATGACATGGGTGACGAAGCCGCCGGCCATCACATCGGAAGTGGCGAGCAGACCACCTCGCTGCTGGTGTTCCGCGCCGGCTCGTCGCAGCCCAAGGCGGTTCCGCTCGGCCTCGTCACGCGCCTGGAAGAGCTGCCGGCCGACAAGATCGAGTTCTCGAACGGCCGCTACATGGTGCAGTACCGCGAGCAGCTGATGCCGCTGGTGGCCATGGAAGGCGTCACCATTGCGAGCCAGGGCGCCCAGCCGATCCTGGTGTTCGCCGACGACGGCCGCTCCATGGGCCTCGTCGTCGACGAGATCATCGACATCGTCGAGGAACGCCTCAACATCGAGGTCGGCGGCTCCTCCTCCGGCGTTCTCGGCTCGGCCGTGATCAAGGGCCAGGCCACCGAGGTGATCGACGTCGGCCACTTCCTGCCGATGGCGTTCGCCGACTGGTTCACCCGCAAGGAGATGAAGCCGTCGCTGCATTCGCAGTCGGTGCTGCTGGTCGACGACTCGGCCTTCTTCCGCAACATGCTGGCGCCGGTGCTGAAGGCCGCCGGCTACCGCGTCCGCACCGCGCCGACCGCGCAGGAGGGCCTCGCGGCACTGCGCGCCCAAAACTTCGACGTGATCCTGACCGACATCGAGATGCCCGACATGAACGGGTTCGAGTTCGCGGAAGTCGTCCGCTCCGACAACAACCTCGCCGCGACGCCGATCATCGGCCTGTCGGCGCTGGTGTCGCCGGCGGCGATCGAGCGCGGCCGTCAGGCCGGCTTCCACGATTACGTCGCCAAGTTCGACCGTCCCGGCCTGATCGCGGCGCTGAAGGAGCAGACCGCGGGCGCCGCCGGCGCCTCCGAGCTGAGCCGGGCGGCCGCGGCTTAAACCTTAAGCGGGATGGACCAGGAGACCCTGAAATGAGCAAGAAGACCCAGTCCGCTGAAGGCGCCATGGTCGAGTACGTCACCGCAATGATCGGCGGCCAGCTGTTCGGGCTGCCGATCTCCCGCGTCCAGGACGTGTTCATGCCCGAGCGCGTCACCCGCGTGCCGCTGGCCTCGCGCGAGATCGCCGGCGTTTTGAACCTGCGCGGCCGCATCGTCACCGTGGTCGACATGCGCTCGCGCCTCGGCCTGCCCAAGGACGAGGACGGCAAGACCGCGATGGCGGTCGGCGTCGACCTACGCGGCGAATCCTATGGCCTCCTGATCGACCAGATCGGCGAGGTGCTGCGCCTGCCCGAGGACGGCAAGGAAGAAAACCCCGT
>NZ_JADYVS010000081.1:0-1263 GCF_020194055.1 Bradyrhizobium sp. NBAIM03
TGGACCTTCGGCATGCGCGACATACCGCCGACCAGCACGACCTCGCCGATCTCACCGGCGGTGACGCCGGCGTCCTTCAGCGCCTTGCGGCAGGGCTCGACGGTCTTCTGGATGAGGTCGTCGACCAGCGCCTCGAACTTGGCGCGGGTGAGCTTCATCGTCAGATGCTTCGGGCCGGTCTGGTCCGCGGTGATGAAGGGCAGGTTGATCTCGGTCTGCGTCGTCGACGACAGCTCGATCTTGGCCTTTTCAGCGGCTTCCTTCAGGCGCTGCAGCGCGAGCTTGTCGTTGCGCAGGTTGATGCCCTGTTCCTTCTGGAACTCGTCGGCGAGATAACCGACGAGGCGCATGTCGAAGTCTTCGCCGCCGAGGAAGGTATCGCCGTTGGTCGACTTCACCTCGAACACGCCGTCGCCGATCTCGAGAATGGAGATATCAAACGTACCGCCGCCGAGGTCATATACCGCGATGGTGCCGGCCTTGGTCTTGTCGAGGCCATAGGCGAGCGCGGCCGCGGTCGGCTCGTTGATGATGCGCAGCACTTCGAGCCCCGCGATCTTGCCGGCGTCCTTGGTCGCCTGGCGCTGAGCGTCGTTGAAGTAGGCGGGAACGGTGATGACGGCCTGCTCGACCTTCTGGCCGAGATGGGCTTCCGCGGTCTCCTTCATCTTCTGCAGGATGAAAGCCGAGACCTGCGAGGGCGAGTAGGTCTGGCCGTCGGCCTCGACCCAGGCGTCGCCGTTGGAAGCCTTCACGATCTTGTAGGGAACGAGCTTCTTGTCCTTCTCGACCATCGGGTCGTCGTAGCGGCGGCCGATGAGGCGCTTCACTGCGAAGAAGGTGCGCTCGGGATTGGTGACGGCCTGGCGCTTGGCCGGCTGGCCGACGAGGCGCTCACCGTCATCCGTGACGGCGACGATCGAAGGCGTCGTGCGCATGCCTTCGGAATTCTCGATGACTTTGGCGTTCTTGCCATCCATCACGGCGACGCACGAATTCGTGGTGCCGAGGTCGATCCCAATGACCTTTCCCATGGTCCTGATATCCTTCTTTTTGCGGCAGGTTGGCTGGGCCCAAGAGGCACCCGAACCGAAACCCCCTAAGATCAAACATCCGCGATATTGCGATGATTGAGGCTCATATAGGAGGGGGGGAGGGGCCCGCAAGGACCGAAGCTAGGTTTCTGCCGCTAAAACATCGGGTTTTGGAAGGTAATATCCGGGCTCAACCGCCCTTGCGGGTGAGGAATTATTAACAGGTCCG
>NZ_JADYVS010000082.1:0-1497 GCF_020194055.1 Bradyrhizobium sp. NBAIM03
ATGCCGACCCGCGAGATTGCGCGGCGGTTGGGGACGGCGCCTTCGACGGTGCGGTTGACGATCCGTCGTTTTGAGGCGGCGGGGCTGACCTGGCCGTTGTCTGACGACATCACCGACACTGATCTGGAGGCCCGGCTGTTCGCCAGCGCCGGTGCGGGTTTCGGCACGCGGCGGGGCCATCGCCGGCAGGCGGAGCCGGACTGGGCTGCGGTGCACCGCGAGCTCCGGCGCAAGCACGTGACGCTGTCGATCCTGTGGGAGGAGTACATCGCGGGCGAACCCGGCGGGTATCGTTATTCGCGGTTCTGCGAGCTCTACCGCGCCTGGGAAGGCCGCCTGTCGGTGACGATGCGCCAGTCGCATGCGGCCGGCGACAAGCTGTTCGTCGACTATGCCGGCGACGGCGTCCCGGTGGTGATCGACCGGCGCACCGGCGAGCGGCGCAGTGCGCAGATTTTCGTCGCGGTGCTCGGCGCATCGAGCTTCACCTACGCGCAGGCGACCTGGACGCAGGGGCTTGCCGATTGGATCAGCGGCCACGTCGGCGCCTTCGAGGCGATCGGCGGCGTACCGGCGCTGCTGGTGCCGGACAACACCAAAGTCGCTGTGATCAAAGCCTGTCTCTACGATCCCAGGATCAATCGCAGCTATGCCGACATGGCGGCGCATTACGGCACCGCCATTCTGCCGGCCAGGCCGCGACGGCCACGGGACAAGGCGAAGGTCGAACAGGCGGTCCTCATGGTCGAGCGCTGGCTGCTCGGGCGGCTGCGCCACCGCACCTTCCACAGCCTCGCCGAGGTCAACGCGGCGATCACCGAGCTAATGACCCGGCTCAACGAGGAGCGGCCGATCCGGCGGCTCGGCGTGACCCGCCGCAAGCTATTGGAGGAGATCGACCTGCCGGCGCTCAAGGACTTGCCGGAGAGCCCCTACGTGTTCGCCGAGTGGCGGATCTGCCGGGTCAGCATCGACTATCACGTCGAGGTCGAGGCGCATTACTACAGCGTCCCGCATCGCTTCGTCCGCGCCGAGGTCGAGGTGCGCTTCACCGCCCGCACCGTCGAGATTTTCCACAAGGGCGAGCGGATCGCCGCGCATCAGCGCATGAGCGGCAACCACAAGCACACCACCGTGCCGGAACACATGGCGTCCAGTCATCGGCGCTACGCCGGCTGGACCATCGAGCGCATTCGCAAGGAGGCCGCCACGATCGGGCCGGCCACCGCGGCGCTGTGCGACCTGATCCTCGATGAGCGGGCGCACCCCGAGCAGGGCTTCCGCGCTTGCCTCGGCATCATCCGGCTCGGCCAATCCTACGGGCAAGAGCGGCTCGATGCTGCCGCCATGCGGGCGATCGACATCGGCGCGCGCACCTACGGCTCGGTCAAATCGATCCTTGCCAACAACCTCGATCGGCGTCCTTCACCCAAGCGCCCCGCGGACAACGCGCCGGTCCTTCATCCCAACATCCGCGGGCCGCGCTACTACAACTAG
>NZ_JADYVS010000083.1:0-1437 GCF_020194055.1 Bradyrhizobium sp. NBAIM03
TTGAGCGCATTGGGGGCAGTAGCTTCACTCGTTTCGGGATTTCGTCCCAAGGGTTCATCGCCTGTTGTTGCACCTTGCCCTCTGCCGGCCTGCGCCGGTCAGATCATTTTGGTGGTCACTGCGTCACCGCGGTAACCGCCAATGGGTCGGGACGCCGATAACTTCCGCCCTTGTTCAGGAGCGCCCAGATGATCCGCGCTGTCTTATTGGCCTGCGCGACGGCGGCAACCTTGAAGGGCCGTCTGGCAAGAAGGGCCTTCAGCCACGGCCGCGCCCGAGCGTCGTTTCGGACGACCCGCAAGACGGCCGTTGCCCCGACAACGAGGAGAGAGCGGAGTTCCGGATTTCCCATCTTCGATATTCGTCCCAACCGCTCTTTGCCTCCGCTTGAATGAGACCGCGGCGTCAATCCCAGCCAGGCGGCAAAGTGGCGAGCCGACTTGAACCCGCCGGGATCCGGCACAAGCGCCTTGATGGTCGCCGCCGTAATGGCGCCGACGCCAGGGATTGTGGTCAACCGACGCATGTCCTCGTCGCGCTTGGCCTCCACAACGATTGCGCGCTCGAGCCTCTCGATCTGGTCGGCTGAAGCTTCAATCTCGTCGGCAATAGCCATCAGCGCGAAGCGCGCTGCTGCGGGCAGGCGAGCATCTGTCTCATCCCGTATGATTGCGACCAGCGCCTCAACCTTTGCCAGGCCGGCGGTGGCGATGATGCCCAATTCTGCCAGATGCGCGCGCAACGCGTTGACCGCCTGCGTTCGCTGCCGCACTAGAAGAGCGCGGGTCTTCAGCACCATCGCGGCAGCCTGTTGCTCAGCCGTCTTAATCGGCACGAAGCGCATGGTCTTTCGGGTCACCGCTTCGCTGATGGCCTCCGCGTCCGCCGCATCCGTCTTACCACGCTTGACGAAGGGTTTGACATAAGCCGGCGGAATGAGCCGGACCTCATGACCGAGAGCTGCGATCTCGCGTGCCCAATAGTGGGCGCTACCGCATGCTTCCATTCCCACCAGGCATGGTGGCAGCTTCTCAAAGAAACGCAGAACTTCGCTGCGCCGTAGCTTCCGGTTGAACACGGGTGAGCCCTCGGCATCCGCCCCGTGAACCTGGAAAACGTGCTTGGCCAGATCGAGCCCGATGGTGATAACCTGTTTCACGGAACGGTCCCTCCTTTGTGGCGTTCGAACAACGACCACGTTCTAGCACTTTGATGCTGTTGGAGCGGGCCGTTCCACCACATCAAGTTTTATCCAGTCCTGAGTTCGCCCCGGCTGTTGGATTTAGCCGAATGGGCGGTGGTAGCGACGGGAGCTGGTGCGGAGCCATCGGCATAGCGCAGCGCCAGATCCCGTCGCGGGTTGCAGGTGAAGGCAAACTCCGATGGTGTTTTCCATCCGAGTTGCGAGTGAGGTCGCGTATCGTTGTAGTCGGCCCG
>NZ_JADYVS010000084.1:0-1430 GCF_020194055.1 Bradyrhizobium sp. NBAIM03
GGGGATGTCCCGATCGCTGTTGAACTAGGTCGGATCGACGTTGCCGGAATGAATGTTACGCGGCCCTCGTGACGTGGGCAACGGGGTTGATCGTCATGCGATTGTGGCGAGCTTGAAGAGCCGCACGCAGAACCGACAATTGCTTATGCGCCTTCAATCGTCGGAAGCCCTTGTTGGCCTCGATCATGCCGGCCGCGACCCATCGCAAGGCCATACCGGCATCCCGCCAGCGTTTGACGTTGCGCGTGACGCGGCGAATGGTGCCCATCATGTTCTCGGCGATGTTGGTACAGGCGAGCGATCGACGAAGCTCCTTCGGCAACTTCAACCGGACGACGGTCAGGATTTCGTCGAGGCCTTCGAGGATGCTGGCCGCTACGCCGGGCCATTGCTGGTCGAGTCGACGCGCGAGATTGCGGATCAATTTTTCGGCCTTGTCGGCATCATCGAGCTCCCAGGCCTGGCGCAGCGCCCGACGGGTGGCCGCATGATGCTCTTTCGGCAGGCGTTCCATGATGTTGCGCGCCTTGTGGATCTGGCAGCGCTGGATCGCAGCGGCCGAACCGAAGGTGCGGCGGATCGCCTTCGACAACGCCTTCGCGCCGTCGGCGATGAACAGTCTTGGCACCGTCGGGTCGAGCCCGCGCGAGACCAGGTTGTCCAGCAGGGCCTGAACCGTTGCGGCATTCTCGGTCGCCCCTTCCACCAGCGCCAGCGGATGCTTGTTGCCTTCGCCGTCAACCCCGATCGCGGCGACCAGCACGAGATCGTCGCCGAGATGCAGCCCGTCGATTTGGACCACCAGAAGGTCGAGCGCGGACAGATCGGCAGCCATGAAGTCGGCCAGCCGCGCCGCCGACAGCGCTACGAACCTCCGCGAGGCCGCCGACTCCGAAACCCCCGATCCGGGCGGTGCCGGCACGTCACCCTCGGGCAGCCGGACAGCGCGGCCGAACCGGCGCGTCGACACATTGATCAGCATCAGGTTCATCGCCCAGCGACCGAGCCAGTCCTCCTGCGCCGCCGTTTCCCAGCTCGGGATCGTGACCTCGCGGCCGTCCACGCCCCGGACCCGCGGGCGCTCGACCTCGATCTTGCCGCCATGGAAACCGATCCGTCCGCGCGTTCGGCCCCAACGGTGCGCCCGCCGCGCCGCATCGCGACCGTGGCGCGGCCCGCAGGCCGCCGTCACATCCGCCTCCATCATCGTGCCGAGCGCCTCGATCCCCGCCGCAAGGCAGAACCGATCAAAGCTCGCCCGCACTTCCGCAAACGCTTCGTCCACAGCCCCAGTCGCCGGCGAACCAGCCGGTGTGATATCTCTCGTCATGGCGTTGCTCTCCTTTGTGGAATCAGCACCCCGAGCCTACCGGCTCAAGGTGAGCAACGCCGACCTCTTCAGAAATTCAACAGAACCCGGGACATCCCCC
>NZ_JADYVS010000085.1:0-1352 GCF_020194055.1 Bradyrhizobium sp. NBAIM03
CAATATCAAGGGCGCAAGTCGCTCGGCCGCCATCGGATCCTCCGTCGCTGTTGCAGCCTCCAGTCTGCCACAGCGGCGCGAATCTAACGCAAATCTACAATTGCGAACTTGTGACTCGGGACACTAGGAGATCACGCCTTGCTCACGCATCCGACCCTCGATCAACTCCACGCGCTCGGCCTTCATGGCATGGCCAAGGCCTTTGCCGACATCGAAGCCGGCGGCGATGCCGCAAGCCTCGGCCATGCCGAATGGCTCGCACTGCTGCTCGAACGCGAAGCCTCGCTGCGACGCGACAAGCGGCTATCGAAGCGGCTGCAATACGCCAAGCTGCGCCAGCAGGCTTGCGTCGAGGACATCGACTATCGCACCCCGCGCGGCGTCGACCGCAGCCTCCTGACGATGCTGGTCGAAGGCCAATGGATCGACGACCACGCCAACCTGCTGATCTGCGGGCCCTCCGGCGTCGGCAAGAGCTGGCTCGCCTCGGCGCTCGGCAACAAGACCTGCCGCGACAATCGCTCCGTGCTCTATCAGCGTGTCCCGCGGCTGTTCACCGATCTCGCTTTGGCGCGCGGCGACGGCCGCCACCCGCGGCTCCTGCGGGCGCTCGGCCGCATCGATCTGCTCATCCTCGACGACTGGGGCCTCGAGCCGCTCCACGCCGCAGCCCGCCACGACCTCCTCGAGATCCTCGAGGACCGCTACGGCCGCCGCTCCACCACCGTCACCAGCCAGCTCCCCGTCGATCAATGGCACGCGCTGATCGGCGATCCCACCTACGCCGATGCCGTCCTCGACCGCCTGGTCCACAACGCCCACCGGATCGATCTCAACGGCGAGAGCCTGCGGCGAACCCGCAAACCCGATCGAAAGGCCTGAGCCAGTGGCGCTGTGGACATGCCGCTGCGCTTGGACAACGCAAAGAGCGTTGCCCACATGCCCACAGCAGACCAACAGCAGACGAAGAAGGGCCTCAAGCCGCGATTCAAGGTTGACCCCGCGGCTTCACCGATGCCAGAAACCAAACAGCCAGAACGCCTCGCGCCCCGGGCGAGATCAAATCGGTACACCCGGGCGAGATCATCGGAATCCGCACCCTCCTGATCAGGCCGTTTATGATCAGCCAAACCTCCCAGGCCGCATTGCTCAGCACCAAACGATCCCCCAAGGCTTCCAAAACGAGACTTAGTCCGATTTGCGACATTACGTTCGAACATGACCTTGTCGGTTTGGTACACTTCCTTGAAAAATTATCCCTTACTGATCAAGCTGTCGCGGTTGGCACAGGATTTGAACAGAGAGGTCCATCTACCGCAGCCGCCACGAAGCGGCGGCTACGCTAACGCTTC
>NZ_JADYVS010000086.1:0-1208 GCF_020194055.1 Bradyrhizobium sp. NBAIM03
CTAGTGTCCCGAGTCACAAGTTCGCAATTGTAGATTTGCGTTAGATTCGCGCCGCTGTGGCAGACTGGAGGCTGCAACAGCGACGGAGGATCCGATGGCGGCCGAGCGACTTGCGCCCTTGATATTGAGCGATGATGAGCGTGCTGAACTTCAGTCGCTGACAATGCGGCGAAAGACGGCGCAGGCGCTGGCTCTCAGAGCCCGGATTGTGCTGACCTGTGCGGAAGGCGGTCAGAACAAGGAAGTGGCGGCCAAGCTGGGCCTGGAGCGGGGGGCGGTAGGCAAATGGCGGCGGCGCTTTGTGGAGCAGCGCGTGGCGGGGCTGCACGATGAGCCGCGCTCGGGGGCACCGCGCACCATTGACGATGGTCGCATCGAAGCCGTGATCGTGAGGACGCTGGAAAGCTGCCCCGAGAACGCCACTCATTGGAGTTCTCGCGGTATGGCAAAGGCCAGCGGCCTGTCGGTGTCGACGGTGCAACGTATCTGGCGGGCCTTCGGGCTCCAGCCGCACCGGCTGGAGACATTCAAGCTCTCGACCGATCCGAACTTCGTGGCCAAGGTGCGCGACGTCGTCGGCCTTTACGTCTCGCCGCCAGCGCACGCCATCGTTCTGTGTGTAGACGAAAAGTCTCAAATCCAGGCGCTGGACCGCAGTCAGCCGATGTTGCCGATGCGTCCCGGCCAGCCGGCCCGAAGGAGCCACGATTACAAAAGGCACGGCACCACATCGCTGTTCGCCGCCCTCGACATTGCGACCGGACGGGTTATCGGCAAGTGCTACGGACGGCACCGTGCCGTCGAGTTCCGCAAGTTCTTGGACGAGATCGAGGCCGCTGTGCCGTCCCAACTCGACGTCCATCTCGTCATGGATAACTACGCCACCCACAAGACTCCGCTGATCCGCAGATGGCTGGCTAAACGGCCGCGCTGGCATGTGCACCTGACCCCGACCAGTTCGTCATGGCTCAATCAGGTCGAGCGCTTCTTCGCGCTTCTTACCGATAAGAAGATCAGGCGCGGCGTCTATCGCAGCGTAGCCGCCCTCAGGGCGGACATCGCCTCGTTCATCGAACGACATAACGCTGATCCCAAGCCGTTCCGGTGGACCAAGTCAGCCGACGACATCCTTGCTTCCATCGAGCGCTTCTGCCGTTACAATGCCCCGGTACAACACCATGCGATGTTGCGAACTTCTGGTTCAGGAC
>NZ_JADYVS010000087.1:0-1132 GCF_020194055.1 Bradyrhizobium sp. NBAIM03
GGCCATGGGGGGCGATGGCCGGTTCCCGGCCCGCGGAAGGACCTAGCAGCCGCGGCAGATGCCCTTGATCTTCTTGTCGAGCAGCGCGTCATCCTTGCTGGACTGACTGCTCGCCGCCGGTTTGCTCATGGCCGGACTATTGCTCCCCGGTGTGATCGCGCCCCAGCGCTCCTGCCAGAGTTTCTCGCCGATCGTGCAGAGAACGCGCGGCTCCTTGTCCGTAGAGGGGGCAGGCGATTGATCTGGCGTTTGGCCCGCCACCTCGAGAGTCAGCTTGGTCCGGATCGCCTCCTTGAAATTTTCGCGATCGGTGACCGGTACGACAAAGGAACCCGGGCCGCCGATCACGCAATCCTCGTAGTACCAATCGATATGGTCGATATGCTGAAAGTCTGTCGGAGCAGCGGGTGTTGCGTTGGTCATGACCGGCAGGCCTGTGATGACGAGGCCTTGCTGCAACGCTGTGTCGCGCGCTGAGGTGACCGGATCGCCATTGCTGTTGGGGCCATCGCCCGAGACGTCGATGATACGGCGCGGACCACTGTAGGGGTTCTGCTCGAATAGCGAGGCGGCGAACTTAATTGCACTTGAAATCGAGGTGCGCGAACCGCGGCGGATCGGTGCATTGGTGATTTCAGTTGCGACCGCCTCAGCCGCTCCCGGCCCGTCGATCTGTCGCCAGGGAACGACAATTTTCTGGTCGCTGGTCGATGACCATTCGAAATAGGTCAGCGCGATCTTGCCGGCAGGACCGGCTCGCACCGCCCGGAGAAACTCCTGCGAGACGATGGCCTTGGCATAGCCTTCGCGTTGGGCTGCAAGGTCATCCGGCTCCATTGAGTAAGAAACGTCGACTGCGATGACGAGCTCGAGGTCTACGGCAGGGCGGCTGTCGCCCTGGGTCGCCGTTAGCGGCTGTGAGGCCGGCTCGGGACATGCCTGTGTCGATGTCAGGATCGCAATCAGGATCGATCCAATTGAGATCTGCCAACTCACGCTCGCCCTCCAGCCACCCATTCGTATCCTGACACGCGGAACGTGCAATCGGAAGGGTTGTCCGACTCATCATGGGCTGTTCTGGCCGCAACACGAATGACCCCGCCCGGGGGGACGGCCGGGCGGGGTCGGGGGC
>NZ_JADYVS010000088.1:0-1102 GCF_020194055.1 Bradyrhizobium sp. NBAIM03
CGCGCCACCCCCGCCCCGCCAATGCAGAGCTCGCCCACCGCACCGAACGGCACCAGCCCGCCATGACCATCCAGCAAGTAGACCCGCGTGTTGGCAATAGGACGGCCAATCGGGACGATGGCCTCATCAAACTCAGCCGGGCAGCTCCAGGATGTAACGTCGATCGCGGCCTCAGTCGGACCGTAGAGATTGTGCAGGGCCGTCCAGGGCAATACGCGCCGAACCCTATACACACTGGCGGCAGGGAGCGCCTCGCCGCTGCATAAAACCCGCCGCAGCGATGTGCAGCGGTCAACACTCTTCGCATCCAAAAAGCTGACCAGCATGGATGGCACGAAGTGAACCGTCGTGATGTGCTGGCTGACGATCAAGTCGACCAATGCATCGGGATCTCTGTGCGCACCGGGTGGCGCCAGTACCAGCGTTGCCCCTTCAAGCAAAGTCCAAAAGAACTCCCAGGCCGAGACATCGAAGCTTAATGGCGTCTTCTGCAACACGACGTCTGTTGGCTTCAGACCATAGGCGTTCTGCATCCAGATCAGGCGATTAACGATAGCCCGATGCTCATTCTGTGCCCCTTTGGGCGTGCCCGTGGATCCCGAAGTGTAGATCACATAGGCGAGGTTGCGGGAGGTCAGGCCGAGCGCGCGCCGGTCAGGATCCGCTTCCGGCAGGCTGGCCCAGGCCGGCGCCGCAGCATCGAGCTCCACCACGCTCACAATGGCCGGCACATCCGCGCCGAAGGCGGCACGGCCAGCCACATCGGCCAGCAGCAGCGGCGGGGCCGCATCGTCGAGCACCTGATGCAGCCGCGCCGACGGATAGGCGGGGTCCAGCGGCATATACGCTCCGCCGGCCTTCAGGATCGCCAAAAGCCCCACCACCATCATCGGACTGCGCTCGACGCAGATCGCAACCGGCTGGTCCGGCCTGACCCCGAGGGCGATCAGGTGATGCGCCAGGCGGTTGGCCCGTGCATTGAGCTCGCCGTAGCTCAGCCGCTCATCTTTGCAGACCACCGCCACCGCATCCGGCGCCTTGTGCACCTGCGCCTCGAACAGCTCGTGGATGCACCGCTCCGCAGGATACGGCGCCGCCGTCC
>NZ_JADYVS010000089.1:0-1051 GCF_020194055.1 Bradyrhizobium sp. NBAIM03
CCTAGCAGGCTGTTGAAGAACTCAGCTGTGTTCGCAAACGAAGGCCGAATCGTCGCCATTGTGTATGTAGAAGTGGCCGACGAGCCTGCCGGCAGTGCCGATCATGGCCCATCCGCGACCGCAGGTGGGGTCATTCTCATCGTGCCCCTGCCATGAGAACTCCGCGCAGGCCGAACCGTCTCGCGTGCCGTAGCGGACGTCGAGGAAGCCCTTCAGCGCACCGAAGGCAACTTCACCGTCGGACTTGCCCTTGAAGGTGAGATGCGCCTGTTCGACGAGATCGAGGAAGTCGCCGTCCCAGGTGTCCATTTCGACGATGCGCCAGCGGCCGGCAAAGGCCTTGGCGAAGCCGGGCACCTTGGCCATCAGCCGGCCTCCGCGATCAGCTTGGGCAGCCGCACCAGATTGTAGGCGGCAGCAGCGAAGGTAAAGGCCCATCCGACGCGTTCACGGCCACGGAAGCTGGTCTTCTCTTGCCCGGCGACCGTCTTGATCCAGCCGAATGCCTCCTCGATCCGCTTGCGGATGCGCTGGCTGACGGCATAGCCGCCGTGCCGGGTCGTTCGCCCGTCGATCGCAGAGCTGCGGCCGCTGGTGTTCTGCGCAACATGCGGCGTCACGTTCATCGAGCGCAGCTCGTTGACGAAGTCTTCTGCGTCGTAGGCCTTGTCGGCGCCAAGCGTGATCGCTGTCGGCCGGTCGGCACGCGGTTCGATCATGTGCAGCGCGGCCACCCGTTCGGCATGCCCGTCGGCCTGTGTCAGGCAGGCGTCGACCAGCAAGCCGTGGCGGTTCTCCATCAGCCCATGCCCGATGAAGCACAGCTTCGTCTCCTTGCCTTTCCCCTTGCGGTAAAGCCTGGCATCGGGATCGGTGGTCGAAGCATGGGTGTCGTTCGAGCGTCTCTGGCCATGGAAGTCCGCTTCGGCATTGCGCCCGCCGCCTTGCGCTGGCGGCTCGCCCGAGCCTTCCTTGAGCTTGACGCTCTTCATCGAGGCCCAGGCCTCGATCAGCGTGCCATCGACCGAGAAGTGATCGCTCGACAGAAGCT